>JAVBQX010000076.1:0-4426 GCA_031548645.1 Thermoguttaceae bacterium | reverse complement strand
TTTGCCGGACGTTTTTGGTTCTTCCTTCAAAACCAGCACGGGGCAATGGGCCAAATGCACGACGCGGTCGGTCGTCGAACCGAGCAGCAGCCGTTTGAGCGGGCCGCGTCCGTGCGAGGGGATCACGATCAAACCGGCGCCGACTTCACGGGCGTGTTCCGTGATTTCCGAGCCCGCGTTGCCGATCAGCACCTCGAATTTGACGTCGCCGAAGCCGTGCTCTTCAAGAAATTCGCTGAGTTGTTTTCGGGTTTGCTGCATTCGCATCGACTCGTCGACCACGACCCAGCCGGCTTCCGGTTCCAGCGGCTCAATGACCGCCATGACATGCACGACGTAAATCTGCTCCCGGTTCGCGGCGATTTTGCCCGCCACGGCTAGGGCACGCAACGAAAATTCGGACATGTCCGTCGGGACGACAATCACCAGGTCTTGCGGCCATGACATAAAGCACCTCGGTTCTGCAAACGTATGGTTGAAATGAGTAGAGATGTCAACATCCCATAAAAATTATACGTTACGAAATTCGGGTCGCTATGATGAAAAAAGTCTCGCGAAAATATTTCTCAGAGAGTAAACAATCAGATGCTAAACAATTCGTCGCTGGGGATCATGGGAATTTGATGGGCCTGCAACAATTCGAGCGCCTCGTCGACATTATTGAAACGGAAAAACAGGATCGCCTTGCCCTGCATTCGCGACGCATATCCATACATATATTCAATATTGATTTTCGTTTGATCCAAAATGTCGAGTACATCGGCCAAACCGCCGGGGCGGTCGTCGACGGAAACGGCGATCAAGTCCGACTCGCGAACGACAAGTCCTTGATCCTCAAAGACTTGCTTCGCTTTCTGCCAGTCTTTGATAATGAAACGCAAAATTCCGAATTGCTCCGTGTCCGCCAGGGCCATCGACTCGACGTCAATACCGGCATCGGCCAGCAATCGGCACGCCGCCTTCAAATGCCCCGGCTTATTCTCAATAAATATCGAAAGTTGGCGAATTTTCATGTCGAAACCTCGTGTTGGTCGGAATATCGCTCGAATTCTGGTTCGCGGAAAGAAACCCTCCACCTACAATATCATCATATCGTTTTTTCGGCCCCCGTGCAATGATTCCGCTTCAAGAAAGCCGCCGATTGACGTTTTTTTCAAAGCGGCGATGATTTCAGAAACAGGTGGTGTGCGAAATCGCAAAAATTTTTGGCCGAAAAGCCCATTCCGGCTATCATTTTCGGCAAAAATCCGTTATCCTAAAGAAGTGCCTATTTTATTGTATTGTGATATTATAAAAATCGTACGCTGAAAATATTGTGAGGCCGCGAAATGTTTGACGCCCTGTTTGTATCGCCGCTGTTCGCCGAAGGTCTCGCCACGACGCTCACGCTGGTCGGCATTGGCGTCGCCTGCCTGCTCGGGTTGATCCTGCTCATCATGCTTTTCAATTGGGGGGCGCTCTGGTTTCAGGGGTTCATGTCCGGGGCGCAGATCAGCCTCTTGAGTTTGGTCGGCATGAGTCTCCGCAAGGTCAACACGCGCATCCTCATGCAGGCGAAAATCATGGCCAAGCAGGCCGGCCTGCCGATCAGCGGGCCCTTGGGCATCACGAACCGGCGGCTCGAAGCGCACTACCTGGCCGGGGGTAGCGTCCCGCGGGTCATCAACGCGCTCATCGTGGCCCAGCGTGCCGATTTGAACCTCAATTTCGACCAGGCGGCGGCCATCGACCTCGCCGGGCGCGACGTACTCGAAGCGGTGCGAACGAGCGTCAACCCGAAAGTGATCGTGTGCCCCGACCCGAAAAAAGGCGGTCGATCCCGGCTCAGCGCTATCGCGAAAAACGGCGTCGAA
Organism: Thermoguttaceae bacterium; assembly: GCA_031548645.1. Taxonomy (GTDB): domain Bacteria; phylum Planctomycetota; class Planctomycetia; order Pirellulales; family Thermoguttaceae; genus WRMR01. The sequence continues at coordinate 2,573 of JAVBQX010000076.1, read as the reverse complement.
TTGCAGGTTTCGGCCAAGGTGACGGTGCGAACGAACCTCGAACGGCTTATCGGCGGGGCCACCGAAGACACGATCATCGCCCGCGTCGGCGAGGGGATCATCAACGCGATCGGTTCCTCCGACACGCATTTTCAAGTAATGGAAAACCCGGACAATATTTCGCGAACCGTGCTCAAACGCGGCCTCGATTCGCAGACGGCGTTTCAAATCGTTTCGATCGACATCGCGACCATCGAAGTCGGGCAGAACATCGGCGCCCGGCTGCAAGTCGACCAGGCGGAAGCCGATACCCGCGTCGCGCGGGCCAAAGCGGAGGAACGCCGTGCCCTGGCCCAGGCCGTCGCACAGGAAATGAAGGCCAAAGTCGCCGACAACCGTGCCATCGTCATCGCCGCCGAAGCCCAGGTCCCCCACGCCCTCGCCGCAGCGTTCCGCAAACCGTAAAACCAGAGCCCGAAGCGTCAGCAAGGGACAAGACAGTACAGAATGTAAAATTCTTAGCCGCCGGGCTTGCCCGGCGATAATATGTAATGTGCAATTTTTCATAATGAACCGTTTTCACATCGGACAACCAGACAACGATTTCTCACGGCAGCCATTATTGCGATGCCGGGCGCTCGTGTTTGCGCGCGTCATGACGGTAATGTTGCTCTTTCTGGGAGCGATTTCCGCTCCGTCCGTCGCACGGGCCGAACTCCCGCAGCGCAACCGGACGCTGACCTTCGCCCCGCTGACGGCGGATAATCCTGTCTCGACTGCAAAACCGGCCCCGCAAACGGCAACCCCGCCCCGCGAACGCGCCTTGGCCTATCGGCCGGTCGCGCAGACCGAACCGCAAAATCATGTCGCCAATCGGCCCGTGACCGATACGCAGGACAATTCCGCATTGTCTTTAGCCGGCGGCTCGCGGAACTATCGCTCAATCAGCGACGACATCCTTTCCTCGCCGCTCTCGGAGCCTGAAGGCCGGATCACCAACCCCGACACGAGAAAAGTTCTTGACAACATTGCCCGGAAGAGTAACGCCGCGAAAACCGGCGAAACCCTCCCGCCCGACGGCAACACGGACATGCCTCCGGCAACTACCCCCGGGAGTGACGCCGCGACGGTTCCAGGGACAGTCGGTGGAATATCCGTTGTCGAGAAAATTATTCAATTACCTGAAAAAAAAGGTTGGGTTGCCTATAAGGAAGGGAGTTCGACGCCCATCCCGTTGGTGAAAGACGGCGATAAGTATTATCAGGTTGACGACAAAGGCAACGTCATTTGCGGGGTCATTCTTCGGCACGACGATGCCGCCGCACCGACGGGCGATGAACAGGCGAAAGAGAAGGAAGGGGCCAAATCCGCCTTGGCCGACGATCGGACGCGAAACGCCGTGATGCTCATCGTGATGACCATGGCCGTGCTGGCCGCCGTCAGTATCGGGTTTCTGGCCTTCGATTACAAGCGCCGCTGGGAACAGGAAATCGTCAGTCAGAACAGCCGCCTGCTCGGCGTCGCCCCGCACGGGAGTTACGCCGACGGGGATTCGCTGGAACCGGAAACGTTGAGTTTTTCCGCCAACGACTACGGCTCGCTCGACGATTCCTTCGACCACTCGTTCCGCACGATCGCGTGACCGTCGCTTTTTTCTCACAACGGCACGAAGAGGGGGGAGGATTTAGGGGATGGGATTCAGGATTTTGGAGATAAGGAATGAAATTGAAACCAAATCCCAGCTCCTACATCCCAAATCCCTTCACATCGTCGCTGTGAAAAAGATATGCACCTGAGTTGATTGCCCCCTTGATTAGACAACAATGATCACCACACGCCCCTGCATTTCCGAACTGACGTTTTTGCATTATGACCGGCCGATCCATCCGGAATTCTTCCAGGTCGTCGCCGCGCGGACGGTTACGCGCAACAACTATTCGATGACGCTTCGCCTGACCAGTACGGGTCACGTCGCCTCGCTCCGGACGAACACCGCCGACGGAAAACGCCTCTTTGCGACGGAAACGGCCACCTCGGCCCACTTCGAGATGCCGAATTCGCCGATTTCCGCCTTTCGCTTCAAGGGCAAGCAGCACGAAACCGTTCGCATCTCCGAAAATTTGTACGTCGAAACGACCTTCGACCGCGAAATGCTCGAACTGAACGCGTTCATGGCCCTGCAAACCGAACTGGCCAAAGCGAACGAACTCGACGGGCTGTTTTACCATTTCAGCCCCAACGGTCGCGTCGCGCTCGGCGGCCTGAGCTACCTGACGCTTGAAACCTGGTACAAACGCGTTCGCGTCCGGGCCTTTCACACCTTCCCTGAAAGCTGCCGCGTCCTCTCGACGACTCGGTGTTTTATTGGATGTAGGGAAATGCAGAGTGTAGAGCGCAGAATGCAGAATGATTGTGGTGGCGATAAAAAATGCACCCATCGGATGCGTTTAAATTTTATTGTCCGCACATTAAGGTGAAAAATTTCGCAAGCGGAATGATTGCCCTCCTCAACTAACCCCTAACCCCTAATCCCTAATGATGCACCACACCAACAGCAAGCGGATCATGGAACAGGCCGGGCGATTGATTCCCGG
>JAVBQX010000289.1:0-6351 GCA_031548645.1 Thermoguttaceae bacterium | reverse complement strand
ACGTTTTTCGCTTTCGCTTCCTCGACGATTCCGAGAACCGCTTTCGCCGGAACGATCAAAACCGCAAGGTCAACGTCCGTCGGCACATCGGACAGCGTTTTGTAGGCATGCACGCCGAAAATGTGCTCGGCCTTCGGGTTGATCGGATACACGCACCCCTGATACCCGCCGTAAAGCAGATTTTTGAACAGGTCACTGCCGACGGTTCCCGGCCGGGTCGAGGCCCCGATCACGGCGATTGATTTCGGTTTAAAAATACCATCCAATTGCGAAGCAAGACTTGCCACGGTATGTCCTTTCGATTGTCGTGAGATATGAAAATTGCGCTAAATTTGATTTTGTGGGCGAAACATGAAATTTGACTGTTTTTTGAACCCCCGCCCGCTTCTGCGGGACTCCCACGCACCGTACTGTAAGAACAACGGCCCGATCATGAGAATCCGACATGATAACAATGTACCAGAAATCGCCGCAATTGTGAAGCTGGGGGAAAAGAAAAAGCCGACTCGGCGTCACTTGGATTTTGGGTCACCGCGTTGCTGCGGGGTCAGCGGCTGCGTGATGAATTTGAGAAACTTGAGGACCATCCAAACCGCCGCCAGGATAATAATCACGATCGGCGCGGTATTCCGGAACACAACCACGGCAAGGATGATGATCGGCACAAAAATGAAAAACTTGCGGGGAATGATCAGCAAATCATCCCACGCAAGCCAGAAAACGCCCAAAAGGAGCGTCAAACGCAAGGACGTATCACCCATGGTGTGCCAGCGGTCGGCGTGCCCCGTGCAGAGGATGCAAAGATAGACGCCCAGAAAAAACAGCACGAAAAGACCGAGAATCTGTTGACGCAGTTTGTTGGTCATGATGCAATTCGTGCCGAAAAACGGTGGTTTCACAAAAAATATCGCCGCAGAACGTCAAGCGACATGCCGAATCAATCGCGCGAATTGAGAATCCGCAGCAAAAACAGGAACAGGTTGATAAAATCAAGATATAGCGCCAAAGCCCCGGCAATGGCCAGGCCGGTCGAGGTTTCGCCCGCGGCGGACATCTGCTTGATCTTCTGCGCGTCATAGGCCGTCAATCCGATGAAAACGACCACCCCGACGATGTTGATGATCAGGTTGAATCGGCCGGTGTCGATCCCAAAGACCGCTTGGGCGACGATCTGCGCGAAAATGGCGAACACGATTCCGATCAGGCCCATGAAACACAGCGTACCGATTCCCGTCAGGTCTTTTTTCGTGATCGTCCCGTACAGGGCCATGATCCCGAACACGCCGGCCGTGACGAAAAACGTCATGCTGATCGTGGCCATGGGATAGAGCAGAAAGATCAAAGAGAAAAATATCCCTTCGAGGAAGGCGAAGAGCAAATAACCGCCGATGGCGACCGCCGCGGGGAGACGCTGGGCCGACCAGGACAGGAGAAACACCAGGCCCAAGCTGCCGAGTCCCGAGGCGATCAATGCCACGGGGTGGACGACCAGTTGCATCGCGTTGATCCCGAAAGCGGTCAGTCCGGTGAGGACCAGCCCCGCCGTCATCCAGCCGTAAACCCTGTTCATGAACGTGACGAGCGCAAACTGCTGCGTCATCGCAAAATCGTCTTCATATCGTTGTTGCAAGTCCATCTTGAATCTCCTTTTGATATTCAATGTTGGATCGTGGCACCACGGCACACAATTTCAGATTTTTTCTTCTGTAACTCCTAATTATACCCCACGAGAAGAACGAATGAAAGGCTTATCAAGTGAAAAACAGAGGACTTGGAAAATAGCGCGACATTCAATTGTGACTCAATTATTATTCCACGACTTCCGGCTCGACCATTTCGCCGAAGGACAGGTCGCCTTGCTCGTCTTGGTGTTCCGGCGTATCGGCGTTTGCGGCAAGTTCTATCGCTTTCCGGAGTTCGGAATCGCTGAGAACCTTCGGCCCGTCGTAGGGGGACAGGGCATTGTAGGCATTGCCGATCATTTCGCCTGATGCGACCGTCAGGATGCACGCCCCGGTGACGCCGAAGAAATATTGTGCCATGACGCCATGCTCATGGACGATGACGATGGGAAAAATCGAAAACATCACACCGATGATTTCCCCCGAATCATAGGGAAAAGACAACGACGCGACGCAATAGAAGATATAGACGATGATCGCGAAGCAAAACAGCGGGAACGAAAGCCATTCGCGAGGGAGTATGTTGCGAAACTGGAATTTCCACGCGGTGAAAAAGACAACCGCCCAGCAGTAAACCATGATCGCAAAGGCAAGCACGCGCCAGAACACTTCCTTGACGATTTCGCTCCAATCGGAATAGCCCGTGGCGGAAACGGAGACGAAACAGACGAAAAACAGGACGATGCTCGCGATGAGGAAACATGCGTACCAAAGCATCGCGTTGGCCACGCCGGTCGCGTGCAGGAAATACAGGAACCGCAACGGGCCGAGCCGCGGAACCAGGCGTCGCTGGCGGACACTGTACCTGTCGCGTTCACAAATGTTGATCAGGAAGATGATCGGGTAAAAAATGTAAATGCAGATCAGCGAAACCGTGCTGACGATGCTAACCGTATTCATCAAGGTTGACGTGAACCGGCCGGACCATTCGCCCCAAATGCAAAAAATGGACGCAAAGGCGGTCAGGAGAAAAAACAGCGTCATGCAAATACGAACGGGCATCATGCGGTTCGAGCTTTCCGGCGATACCTGGCAGACGGCGAACGGGAGCGGGAAGAGAATGAAGGCCCACTGGATGGAAAAGGGAATAGCGGCGTAGGAGAAATTCGAGCCCATGAATTCCGGGTAATAAATGAAGGTGTAGCTGGCCCCAAGTCCGATGCAAAATCCGATGAACTGGAGGAACGCGAGCACGAGCCCGAACAGGTAAATGCGGGTCAACGTCCGGGCGCCGGCGTAAAACGCGATCGTCACCGAGTAATGCACCAGCGTCATGAAAAAATAGAACAGCATCGCGAGGGCGACCGTCGAGAGGTCGAGCCCGCGCATCATGTAGGCGATCGTCAGGAAGGGCAGCGAAATGCTCAAAAAAATCAGCGAAACGACGACCCCGAGCAGGAATTTGCCGGAAATGATGCGCCACGGCGCGACGGTCGTGTAATAGCCGAGGTCGTTCTTGTAACGCTCGAAACCGAGTTTGACGCCGCCGAAGAGTACAAGAAACGCGCCGGCGAAGAAATAATAACTCATCATGAGAAACGCGAAAAGTTCCGGCCCGTCGCATTCGCTGAAATCGAAGATGAGGAAATGAATCCCCCGCACGAGTTCCGGCATGGCCAGCACGATCACCGTGACGAGCGAAATCGCCGCCAGGTAGAAGAGCATGAAATAGAGCAACAGCCGATTCCGCACGAACTGTTTCAGCTCGCGGACGAGAATCGGGTTCGGCTCACGCAAAAAGGAAGGCATTTGACCCGCCAATCATGAATTTCCGTTTCGGCGAATGATCCACTACGAACCGGGGAATCGCGGACCTTCGCGGGGGCGTTCGGGCTTCATCTCGCGGTTGGAATTTTCCTCGGGGGCCCCGTCGCCCGGCTTCCACGAGCCGGCGCCGGGACGCCATTCGCGGTCCTTCCCGCGGTTCTGCGGCAGCATCCCCCAAAGATAATCGGGCACATCGTCCATGATTTCATCAATTTGCGCCCGCTGCTTGTCGGTCAGGATTTTTTCGTATTCCCGCTTGAATCGGAGCAGGATCGGACGAAATTTTGAAACGAAGGCCTTCATCATTTCCGGCGACTGACCGGGGTTGCTGTTGGGAAACTGTTTCTCAATTTCCAGGCCGGCGCCCGCACAGTCGAGAATCGTCCGCTTTTGAAGTTCGAACAGCCGTTTTTTCTGGTCCTCGGTGAATTCGAGGAAGCTCGGGGGGCCGACGGCCATCTGCATCATCCCGACCGGCATGTTGGCCACCATCACTTCGGGGTCCTCCGAGCTTTCCAACCCGCGCATCATGGAAACGTGGGCCTGGAGAACGCGGGTTTCCAGTTTCCGGTACTGGTCCGGCGTCAGGAAATCCCGCACTTCCGAGCGAACGATCTCCGTGATCGAAGGTCCCACCTCGTCGATCAGGAGACCGACCTTTTCGCGGTAATTTTCGAGCGTCGGCGGCTCCTTGAAGCGGTCCTGGAACTTTTGCTGCAACTCTCCCATGCGTCCGCCGAGGTTGGCGGCGAGTTGCTTGACTTCGGCCTCCGTGATGTCGAAGTCCGCGAGAATTTTTTGCAATTCCGGCGGCTGGGCCGGGGCCGGCCGCACGCATGTCAAGAGTGCCGCCAGGACAAGGGCGAAGGAAATCATGCGGGTCATCGGTTTTTCCTTGTTTTGAAGAGAATTTGTTTTTGACGGGATCATTGATATTTTAGACGATTGCCCGGGCAAAAGAAACCGGCAAGTAGATCAATTATCAAATTTATTGCCGTTCAATGGGCGACCCCGAAAATCCCATCAAACCAACGCTCACCGGCTCAATTCTGCGGCGCGTTTAGTGGCCGCTTCGACGGCGGCGATGATCGCGGCGCGGAGTCCGCGCTCTTCGAGCACCTGGACGCCGTACATCGTCGTGCCGGCGGGACTGGTCACGCGATCCTTCAACACGGCGGGATGTTCGCCGGTTTGCAGCACCATCTGGGCCGTTCCGACCATCGTCTGGGCCGCAAACGTTACGGCCATCGCGCGGGGCAATCCCATTTTCACGCCCGCGTCGCCCGCCGCCTCAAGGATCATGCAGACGAAGGCCGGCCCGGAGCCGGACAAGCCCGTCACCGCGTCGAGCAGTTTCTCAGGCACCGGCTCCGCGAGGCCGACCGTTTCGAGCAGGGCCTTGATCATGATGAGCTCGTCCGGCGACACGGCGTTCGAAGCCGCGAAGGCGCTCACCCCCTTGCCGACCAGGCACGGCGTGTTGGGCATCACGCGGACGATTTTCGCCTGTTCGCCGAGATGTTTCGCGTAAAATTCGATCGGCAACCCCGCCGCGATGGTCACGAAAAGCGTTTTCTTATTCGCCGCCGGGGAAATCTCCCGCAAAACTTCCGGCATCTGCTGCGGCTTGACCGCGAGGAAGAGCACGGCGGCTTTTTTCAGCAGTTCCGTGTTCGACCCGCACAGGATCGCCCCGGTGGCCTTGGCGAAACGTTGGCCGCTTTCGGGCAGGGCGTCGTGCGCGAACAATGCGTCCTTCGAAACGATCCCGGAATTCACGAACCCGAGCGCCAGCGCCGTTGCCATTTGTCCCGCACCGAGAAATCCGATCGTCTTTGTCATTGTGTTTGGCTCTTTTCAATAATAGACTTGTTCGTGAACACCCCAAAGGTAGCCGACCGATCTCCGAGCGGTCGGGTCGGCAACAGCCGACAGAGCCCTTTCAAAAGACTCCGTTGACAGAACTTGGTCGTCGACTACGACGACGTAGCCGCTCGGAGATCGGCTACCCACCTTCTTGTTGAAGCTTTAAAATTGTTTATAGTTTTACCAAATTGACGTTTCCGAACAAATTTAATACGTGTTTTTTGACGATTAAACCTCCGACCGGAAGCGGTGGGAAATTTCACCGCTTGATTTTGTCGTAATTCCCTGCATTCCCAGCTTTAAAACGTGCGGATCAATGCCAGTTGTGGTAAGGTTTGGACAGTTCGATTTTGACCTTCTCCTGCAATTGCGATGCTTCACCGTTCTTCATGAATCGCACCGAACCGTCGAGGTAACCGACGTTCATGCCGTCGGGATGGCGACTGCCGATGCCCATTGTTTGCGGCGAAAACGTCAAGTCCGGCAAAATATGCTCTTGCGGTACATTGTTGGCCGGAGCCATCCAGCATGTTGTGCGGACAACCTCAATCATGCCAATCGTGTTGGACAGCCTGGCGGAAACGTCGCTGTATTTCGTCGCGTTCGGTCCGTCGCTGATCGTGTCCGGCCCGACAACCCAATTGTAACTTGCGAAACCATCGTCCGGTTTGAACTGGGACTGCGGACAAAGATAAACCGACGGCATTTGCGTGTGAAACTGCGAATTGTATTCGCTATCCCAAGGTTCGTCGAGCCGGATTTGAGAATACAGGTGTTGCTCATCCAAGTAAGGCAATATCAAAACCCGCCACGAGTGCAGCGGCTTGCCGTTTTCGTCCGTCGTATACGCTGGAGGAAACGAGTGATATTCTGAATGATAGCTCTGCATTGCCAACCCGAATTGCTTCATATTATTGGTGCATTGCATCCAACTGCTTAATGCCCGGGCACCTGAAAAATTCGACGAAAGCAGGGCAATCACAAGCAATGCCAGCACTCCCGCACACCCCATACAGCAACAGCAATTACGATTGCG
>JAVBQX010000062.1:0-18092 GCA_031548645.1 Thermoguttaceae bacterium | reverse complement strand
AATGATCGACCGCTACAAGCTGACCGTCATCGCCATCGGCAACGGAACCGGCTGCCGCGAGGCGGAGGATTTCGTCGTCAAACTGATCGCCGAGCCGCTCGCCGGGAAAGACATCGGCTATATCATCGTCAACGAGGCCGGCGCGAGCATTTACTCGACCAGCCCGGCGGCGAAAGACGAATTTCCGACCTACGACGCCATGCTGCGCGGGGCGGTTTCCATCGGCCGACGCCTGCAGGACCCGCTCAACGAACTGGTCAAAATCGACCCGGGGCACCTCGGCGTCGGCATGTACCAGCACGACGTCAAGGCGAAACACCTTCAGGATTCGCTCGAAAAAGTCGTCGAATCCAGCGTCAACCACGTCGGAGTCGACCTCAACCGCGCGACCTCGGCGATTTTGCGTTACGTGGCCGGATTGAATCAATTGACCGCCCGGCGCATTTACGAATACCGCCAGCAGAACGGACCGTTCCGTTCGCGCGAGCAATTGAAACAGGTCACCGGGCTGGGCGAGGTTTCCTACACGCACGCGGCCGGATTCCTGAAAATCAAGGACGGGGCCAATCCCTTCGACGCGACCTGGATTCATCCGGAAAGTTACGAAGCCGCGTCGAAAATCCTGCAGAAGTTCGGCTTTGAAATCGACGACCTGCGTAGCAACGACAAAATCGCGCAAATCGCCGCCGCGCTCCAATCGGCGGATGTCGCCGCGCTGGCGCAGGAATTGGGGCTCGGTCAACACACCATCGCCGACATCGTTTCGCAACTCGGCCGACCGGGCCGCGACCCGCGGGAAGAACTTCCGCCACCGGTCTTCAAGAAGGGCGTGCTGCACCTCGACGACCTGGCGCCGGGAACCGAACTGACCGGCACGGTGCTCAACGTCGTCGATTTCGGAGCTTTCGTCGATATCGGCCTGCACGAATCCGGGTTGGTGCACATCAGCCAGATGGCCGACCGCTTCGTCAAGGACGCGCACGATCTCGTGTCCGTCGGCGACGTCGTCAAGGTTTGGGTCGTCGAAATCGACCGCCAGCGTAAGCGAATTTCGCTGACGATGCTCCCGCCGGGAACGGAACGCAAACAGGAAAAACGCGAAGACCGCCGCCCCCGAGGGGAAAGGCGACCGCGACAGGAAAGCCGTCCCGCCGGCGCACCCGGTGAAGGGCAACCCGGAGTTGCCGCAGGCGCAGGAGCCGGTGACGCCGCGAATCGCGGGGACAGGCGGGGGGACCGACGCGACGGCAATCGCGGCGGCGGTTTCCCCCGTTCGGGCGGTGACCGTCAGGGCGGAGATCGTCCGCGCCAGGACGGCCCGCGCGACGGACAAGACCGTGGCCAGGGCGGTCCGCGACGCGCCGAAGGCGATCGCGCACAGCGCGGTGACCGGAGGGATGACCGTCGTGACGGTGGACGGCGGCGTGACGGAGACGGTCGCCGGGGCGAACGTTTCAGCCGGCCGAAATCGTTTGAAATTCCCTCGAAGCAGGAAAAGGTGCTCACTCCGCTGTCCGACAGCATGAAAAAGGGTGCCGAACCGCTCCGCAGTTTCAGCGACCTGGCCCAGTACCTCGGGCATATCAAACCGGTTGACCCGGAAGAGGAAAAGCGTCGCAAGAAGGAGGAAAAACTCGCCAAAAAACGCGAAGCCGACGAATCGCGGGCCCAATCGGTCGAACAGGAGCAAAACTCCGATGTGCAAAGTTCGATCGGCACCGATTCACCGGTCGTCGATCCCCCCGTGATCGAAGCAACCTCGACGGAAACGCAAGTGACCGAAACGCCGGTTGTCGAAATTCCTGCGAACAACACGGCGGACAACGCAGCCGTCGACCCGACACCCGAACCGCCGACCGACACGCAGGCGTAAGAGCCGAAATCGTCGATCTGCGATTGACGACCAACCCCTGGCCCCTAATCCCTAACCCCTAAAAAAGGCACTCCCATGACCCGAACGCACCGACACCTGTTTTCGTTATTGACCGTGGCCGCCATCGCCCTCGTTTCCGGCGCGACATTGTACGCCGAAGACGCACCGAAACCGGACAAGGACGGTTACATTCCGCTCTTCGACGGCAAAACGCTCAAGGGTTGGGACGGCAATCCGGCGCTTTGGTCGGTCGAGGACGGCTGTATCACCGGCAAGACCGGCAAGGAAGGCGAGCCCAATCACCTGACCTACAATCAGTTTATCGTTTACGAAGGCGACGTGCCGGAAAATTTCGTGCTGGAGTTCGACATCTGGCTTTCGAAAGACGGGAATTCCGGCGTTCAATACCGTTCGTGGCGCGATGAAGACAAATCGAAGCCCGGGCGCGTGTACGGCTACCAGGCCGATTTCGACGGGGCCCACACCTATTCGGGCATCGTGTACGGGGAAAACTTCCGCGGCATCCTGGCCCAGCGCGGAACCGTGGCCGAAGTCGGTGACGATCACCAGCCGAAGGAAGTGAAACGCTTCGCCGAAAACGAAGACGTCAAGAAGACGCTCAAGGTCGAGGACTGGAACCATTACAAGATCACCGCGAAAGGCTTCCATTTCGTGCAGGAAATCAACGGCGTCAAGACTTCGGAACTGACCGATAACGACAAGGACACCCGCCGCAAGGACGGCGTCATCGCCATCCAAGCCCACGTCGGCCCGCCGATGAAAGTGCAGTTGAAGAACATCAAAATCAAAAAAATTGATTGACACGAAAGCTCAATCTTGTGCACTAACACAGAGCCGAAAGCGTAAGCGCCCGATCATTTCTGCGGCGGTCACGGCGTGACCGCCCTACCTTCTGCGCCCTCCGCGTCTCCGCGAGAAATAAATATCCCCATGTACATCAGACGAGAAATCGAAGCCATGGCCGGGTACGTTCCCGGCGAACAGCCCCGGCCGGGCGAAGCGGTCAAGCTCAACACGAACGAAAACCCGTACCGGGCCTCGGACAAGGTTTACGAAGCGATCCGGGCCGCGTGCGACGGCGGATTGTCCCGCTATCCCAACGCCTTCGGGGCCGCGTTTCGCAAGGCGGCGTCCGAAGTGTACGGCGTTGCGCCGGAATCGGTGCTGTGCGGCAACGGCAGCGACGACATCCTCACGATTTTGACGCGAACTTTCGTCGGGAGCGGCGAACTGCTGCGGCTGCCGCGGCCGAGTTACATTCTTTACAAATCGCTGGCCGAATTGCAGGGCGCCCGCGCCGAGGAAGTGCGTTTCGACGAAAATTGGCAATTGCCGCCGGAATTCGCGCGAGCCGACGACGGCTTGAAGCTCGCATTTTTGCCGAATCCGAATTCCCCCTCGGGCACGGTCATCGCAAAGGATATAATTCTCGAACTGGCCGAGCGTCTGCCCTGCCCGCTGGTCGTCGACGAGGCCTACGCCGATTTTTCCGAATTCCATTGCATCGACCTGGTCGCGAAATGCGAAAAAATCATCGTCACGCGGACCCTGAGCAAGGCCTATGCTCTGGCGGGATTGCGTTTCGGCTACCTGTTCGCGCAGCCGCAACTGGTCGAGCAGATGATCAAGGTCAAGGACTCGTACAACTGCGACGCCCTGTCGATCGCCGGGGCCGCGGCCGCGATTCTCGACCGGGACTGGCAGCGGGACAACCGCCGAAAACTGCTGGCCACGCGTGTCCGCCTGACCGAAGGAATGCGGAAACTCGGTTTTCGCGTACCCGACTCGCAGGCGAATTTCACCTGGAACGTCCACCCGACCTTGCCGCACAAGCCGATTTACGACTACCTGAAACAACACGGCTACCTGGTCCGCTACATGAATTACGCCGAATGCGGCGACGGACTTCGCATCAGCGTCGGTACTGACGAACAGACCGACGCCTGCCTCGCGCTGGTGGCCGAGGCCATGCAAAAAATGTAGGTCATCATGTCCAACGCCCCGGAAGAACTCAAGGGATTGCCGGTTCCGCTTTCAACGGTCGACGACTCCGGGCATCGCGGACGGCTGATCGCCCCGGCAAGACTTCGGGCGCAGGACCAGCGGACCGTATTCGCCCTGATGATCGGTTTGTCGGTCGTCGTTTGCGGCTGGCTGTGGTTTGGCGAGTCGGGGCAGGCCCAATCCGAAAAAAAACTCGAAAAGCCGACCCGGGAATTGCGTTTTCTGGTTGAATTGAATAACGCACCGAGAAATGAGTTCCTGCAACTGCCCGGCATCGGGGCGACGCTGGCCGACCGGATCGTCGAACATCGCGAACAGGTGACGCCGTTCGAGGATGTGACGGACCTTGAAAAAATCAAGGGCATCGGCGTCAAAAAACGCGAGGGTGCCTCGCCGTATGTTTATATTACTAATAAAGATATGTGATACTATTACAAATACAAAGGGTTGTTGTATTAAAAAACCAAACAGCGAAAATTTTCCGCCGCTCTATTTTTGCACGAATATCCAGTGCGTTGCCATCATTTCGGGGGTCATAAAAATTTGAAAATTTTATGTTAATTCGCGAGTTTCAGGTATTCTTGTTGACATGGGGAAATCCCCCTGACTATACTAGGTAAAACTGGATTTCGGTGTCGTCGGATTGTTCCGCGCACAGCTAAGAGGTCAACTTTTCATTCACACAAGTCATTGTCAGGGAACAAGCAAGGCCTGCGAGAACAGCCCTCCTTTTCTCAACTTGTCACGGTCCAAGGAGCTTCATCTCATGAATCTGATCGGAAAAATTCTTGTCGGCGTGATTTTCGTCATGAGCATCGTCTTCATGACGTTGGGGATCGTCGTTTACTCGACACAACGCGACTGGAAGAATAAGTTCCAGGAGGTTGACGGAAAAAAACGCGAGATGCAGACGCAAAACGCCAAACTGCAGGACGAATCGGCCAAGCTGAAGGAAGAATACCAGAATCTGGTTGCCGGCCTGCAGGAAGATGTCGATAAACTGCGTGCCAAAAACAACGAACTGGCGGAAGAAAACAAAACCCTGAGCGCCGAGATGGGCACAAAAACCCAACTCGCCGACAATGCGAACAAGGCGATGACCAGCACGCAGGAAAACATGGCGAAATTGCGTGATGAATTGGTCGATACCCGTGAGAAACTGATGGTTGCACAAACGGATCTGCACACACAATTCGAAAAAATGGTCGAGGCGACGAACACGGCGAGAATTTTGGCGTTGGACCTTGCCACATTGAAATCGCAATGGGAAGATTTGAGCAAGCGGAACGCCGAGGCGAGTTATCTCCTGACGCAACTTGGCTATGGCGACTTGGCGCCGGAAGTTTATGATTCCAGTTTGCTGGACGTTCCCCCGCGGGTCGAGGGAACCATCACGGACATCCGCCCGGACGGCATGGTGGAAATCAACATCGGTCGTGACGACGGGCTCCTGCAGGGACACAAGTTGCACGTGTATCGTGATAACGGCGGCGTGCAGTCCTACCTGGGGCGGATTGAAATCATCAACGTCAAACCGGGCAAGGCCGTCGGCAAGATCATGCCCGAGTATCGCAGCGGAAACATTTTGAAGAATGACAACGTGACGGCCTACCTGAGCCAGGTCACCGCCAGCCTGTGAGGTGAAACATGGCAAAAGTAAAAGCCCCCAAGCCGAAAAAAGAAAAGCCGGTCAAGGCCAAAAAGGAAAAGGCTCCCAAACAGCCGAAACAGGCCAAACCGCGCAAGGTCAGGGTCAAGTACAAAAGCGATCTTTACACGATGATCCTGCTGCTGACTTTTTTCGCCATCGTCACGGCGTGCATTTTCATGTACTTCAACAACAACTGGCACACGGCGCACATGTAATCCGTGATCGCCGAACCGGAGCCCGAAGCGTCAGCGAGGGGCGTCACGTCGTCACATCCGCGAACGAGGCCAACGTGATTCCGTTTTCCGCAAGAATGCCGGAGAATTCCTCGCCGGTGACCAGTTCGAATTCCCGCTCCCGCCACGGTGAGCGATAAAACGCAAGATCGGCCTGCGAAAAACCGCTTGCGTTATCTTTTGCATCGCGGGATGCTTCCGCCACTTCGTTTTCCGAAAGGGACGGGTGAATATTCAGCTCGAAAACTTCGCGTACCGACCGGTCGTTCCGAATGGCGCGAGCAATGACCCGAAAGGCGTCGAGCCCGACCTTTCCGGTATCGAGAATGCCGAAATAACCGACCCGCTGCTCCGCGCGGCGCAAATGGCGGTCGAGAATCATTTTCTTGACAACACCGCCGGGCAGCCAACTCGCCAACCGTCGCACGACACGATCGCAGTTGCTGAAACGTTCGCGGGGAATCCGCAGCACGAGCCCACGTCTGTCGGCTTCGCGCGTCAGCATATCCAACAGGCCCGGCAACACGTGGATGTGTTGGTGCGAATCAAGATGGTCGAAGCGAAGCGAGTGTTTTTCCGCGAATCGGTCCATGCGTTCCAACTGGGCGACGAATTCCGCCTTGGCTTGGGCGAGAAACTCCGCCCCCGATTGTTTCGATGCCAGTTCGCGCCAAAGCCCTAAAAAACCGTGTTTGAAGCAGCCACGATCATCGACGAGTCGGGAAATCGACCGTGGCGGGAGAACCGCCGGCCCGCTGGTCAGGCAAAAGTGCAGCGCAACGCTCAAGCCCGGGCACCTCGCCCGGATTTCCGCGGCGGCTTCTTCCGCAAACGGCATGTTGACCATGAGACTGACCGCCGTGACACGTCCCGCCGCGGCCCCGGCCATAATCGCGCGATTGACCGCCGGACTCGCCCCCAGATCATCTGCGTTGACGATGAGTTTTTTCATGTTGGCCGTTCTTCCGGTGTTGTCGATTTCATTTTGCGAATCGCGATCAATTCTCCGGCATTTTACATGAAACAATCGCCGGAATAAAGGCGGTCGAAGGAAGGGCGGTCACGCCGTGACCGCCGCAGAACAACGGCAAACCGAAACGCGAAACACGTCCCCGCAAACGGACACGCCCCACACCGGTCACTCCGCTGCGTTTCCGGCTGCCATTTCTTGCCATTGTTTCCTTGCGAAAGCCTTACGGCTTTTCGGCGGGCGGCGGCGTTCCGGACTCGCCGAAGCTCAAGGGCAGTGAAATCGTTTGCACGGTAAAGTCCGTGAACAGCCCCTGGGTGCTTCGCAAATCGACACGCAAATAGAACGGCATTTTGTCCGCGGCGGAAACAAGCCAATAATGCTCGCCGGAATTTTTCAGATCGAACGCGATCGGTCGCCAGGGGCCGTGTCGCGTTTCGGAGCGATACAGGTCGACTTTGCTTTCAGCAAAAGGTGTTCCTCCCGGCAGCCATCGCACGATAATGCACTTCTGTTCGCCGAACTCACCGAGCGAAACGAGCGAGATTTTGCCGGGAAATGGCGTCGTTTCCTGCGAGACGACCGGCGTGCCGCTCGGTTGCGAGCCCAGCGGTGGCGGCGCGGTCGACGTATCATTCGGCGAAGGGTTTCCGGGCGTGTTCGCATTTGCGGGCACGTAACGCGCCGGCGGCACGTTCGAAAGCATGGCCGGCGGCGGTGTGTTTGCGGGAAGCGTACCCGCCGGCGGTTGCGTCGAACCGGTTCCGCCCGGGACTGTGGCATTGTCGGCGTAGCGGCGTGTCACGTCGGCGGAAACGGCGGACGGTGCCGAATCGCCCATGGTTTTCAGAAGGTCGACGAGCGTATTGTCCGGTGCGGCCGTCAGCGGCTGAGGGGCCGGCGTCGATTGCGCGACGATGCTTTGCTTCTCATCCGAAACGGTGGGAGTGGGCGAGTTCGTGTCATCGGTTGCGGAAACGGAATGCGAAACCCTATGCGTGAGCATCGGTCTCGGTGGAACGACCGACACGTCCTGCGCCGGTTGAACGGCGATCGTTTCGCCCGTCGAAGCGTTATCCGTCATCGGGGTGAGCGTTGACGTTGCCGCCGCGGTTTCGTTAGGGGACGCTTTCAAAACCAGCCGCGTCGTTTGAATTTCCTTGTTTTCGGCGGCGTCTTCCACTTCGCAACGGATTTCGACGGCTTCCGCCTCGTGCCGCGGCCAAAAGGCGACCTGACCCGTTTCTCGGTTGCCCTCGCGTTTGACGTTTTTGACGTCCGTGGCCAGCGTCATCCAGGAGATGTTCCCATCGTAGCTGAGCGAGATGGTAGGGTGCCCGTTCTTCAAAGCCACGTCTTCGACCGTCCACTCGATGGTGACTTCGCCCGAAGCGTTCCGACGGGCGCCGAGCGACAGTTTCGGCGGAACGGTATCGACGAGAACCCGGGCGGCAGGTGTTGCGCCAAGCTGTTTGACCTCACCGCTTTTCAGTTGCGCGCGGAAGACGAACCAATATTCCCCGTCTTCGGGAACGTTGAAATCGAATTTCGTTTCGGAAGGCGGTAAACTTTGGTAGCTGTACCAGTTCTGCCCGCGATCCAGGGAATAAACCAACTCCACGGAATTCAATTTTTCCCGATTTGCCGCGGAAATGGAAAACGGCAACGGAAACTGCGTTAGCCGAGTTATCGCAAGCTGTTGCTGCGTATTCGGTTTCGTCTGGGGCGGCAAGTCATAGCTTCCGGCTGTGTATTGTGCGGGATTTTGTCCGTTTTGCATTGCCGCAGGGCCGGGAACCTGTCCCAACCCGATGGACGGCTGCACGTTTTGCCCCGCAATTTGCCCGGATTGCGCAATCAGCAACGATGGCTGGCCGGTTCGCCAACCATCCTGGGCTTCCGCCATCGTCACGAGGCAGGCCAGCATGGCAATCAGGGTTGAAACAAAAATTCGGAGCATGTTATTTGCACAAAAATATATTCTGGCAACAGGGTTTTCCGCCACAATAACGGCTTCGGATTTATCGACTTGCCTGCGTTTCGGTTGTGCCTGATTCCGCTAAATTTCCTATCGTTCTGTTCAGTAAAAGAATTCCCTTCATGTTTTTTACAACGAATGTAGCGAATTTTCCATGTGTTGAGTTGGTATCACCCAGCTTTGACGCTTGGGGCTTGTGTGGTCAACGCAATTTGAAATGCCTCACTAATATCATATCCCTTTCCGTCATGGCACTTTACACGGGATGCGACACAATAATTTTGTAGAAAAAGACGCTGTTTTTCTTGTACAAAATCGGGTATAATGATCGTATCATAACAAGTTGCGCGGTTTTGCGCTCGAAAATGGCGATTATAGACCTCTTTTGATTAAGGAAACACGAAATGGCGAAGAAGGCGGACAAAGCACCCGTTAAGAAGGAAAAAACAGCGAAAGCAAGTGCCAAAGAGACGAAAGTCGAGGCCATTTTAAGCAAAAACCCGGAATTGAAAAACGCCATCTCGCAAATCGAGAAACACTTCGGCGAAGGAGCGATCATGCCCTTGGGCGTCGATCGTTCGCCGAAACTTTCGGGCATTCCGACCGGCAGCCTTTCGCTCGACATCGCGCTGGGCGGAGCGGGCATTCCGCGCGGGCGAATCATCGAGATTTTCGGGCCGGAATCCAGCGGCACAACGACGTTGACGCTGCACATCGTCGCGGAGGCCCAACGGCTTGGCGGAATCGCGGCGTTCATCGACGCGGAACACGCGCTCGATCCGAGCTGGGCCAAAAAACTCGGCGTCGACCTCGAAAGCCTGCTCGTCAGCCAGCCGAGCAGCGGCGAGGAAGCGATGCGGATCACCGAAATGCTGGTCAATTCGAACGCGGTCGACGTGATCGTCGTAGACTCCGTCGCGGCCCTCGTTCCGGAACGGGAACTGCAGGGCGAAATCGGCGACTCGCACGTCGGATTGCAGGCGCGGCTCATGAGCCAGTCGCTGCGGAAACTGACCGGGGTGATCGCCAAGAGCAAGACTTCGGTCATTTTCATTAACCAGCTTCGCGAAAAAATCGGCGTCATGTTCGGTTCGCCGGAAACAACGCCGGGCGGTCGGGCGTTGAAATTTTACTGCTCGTGCCGCATTGACGTGCGACGCATCGGGCAGATCAAGGAAGGCGAAGACGTCATCGGGCAACGCGTCAAGGCCAAGGTCGTCAAGAACAAGGTCGCCCCGCCGTTCCGCTCCGCCGAATTCGACATGATGCACACCAACGGCATCAGCTACGAAGGCGACGTGCTCGACCTGGCCATGCTCAAGAAGCTGGTCGTCAAATCGGGCGCGTGGTTCCGATACGGCGACCAACAGCTCGGCCAGGGCCGCGAAAAAGTGCGGCAATACCTGAAGGACAACCCGGAATTCGTCGCGCAGCTCCGCGAGGAAATCATGGCCCAGCTCGACGCCGACGAAGACGCCGGCATCGCCCCGGGCGAAAGCTCCGCGGTCACGTCCGACGAGGAATGATGGGGTAAATGGCGTTATAATCAATCCGCAGATGACGCAGATATTCACAGATGGTTTTAAAAATCTGTGTCATCTGCGAAATCTGTGGATAAAAATATTGGTGGTCAACGAAGAGCGGACGATGCCGGAACTTGAATACGATTACGACGAGAATTGGGACGTTTATCCTTCGCCGGTCGACGAAGGGCGGACGGGGTTTTTCTTCGTCGACCTGGGGCTGGCCGAAATCGCGCCGGTCGCGGAGCGGCCGAATTTGCTTTCGCTGAAACTGAGAATCATGAGGCCAGACGAAAATGGAATGCCCGTCGACAACGAATCATCAACGCTCAATAACATCGAAGACTCGCTCGTCACTGTGATGGCTTCAAAGTTTGGTGGCCTGTACGCCGGTCGTGTGACCATTGAAGGCGTGCGGACGTTTTTCTTTTACATCGGTGAAAAAACCGCTGGTTATGACAAGACGCTCATTGCGGCCATGGCGGATTTTCCTGACTATGCGTTTGACTACGATTTACAGGAGGACCCGGCCTGGGAATGTTATCTCGACTTTTTGTCCCCAGAACCGGTACAATACCAGAGCATGCAAAACCGACGTGTAGTGATGCAACTGATGAAACACGGCGACCCATTGACCGTACCGCGGCCGGTCGAACATTGGATACGTTTCAAAACCGAACACGACCGCGAAGCCTATTGGAACGCGGTCAACGAAAAAGGTTTTGAGCTGACAGAAATGTCGCGATTTGAAGCCGGGGAAACCGATTACCCCTATACGCTGCGCATCGTCCGCGAGGACAAGGTCGATTACGACAGCGTCGACGAATACGTGCTCCCGCTTTGGGCTCTTGCCGCCGAACACGACGGCGACTACGACGGCTGGGAAACCGGGATTGTCAACGAAGAATAACACAGATGCGATGAGATGAAACTGTCATGAAACAGCCGGAACAATTGGGGCCATTTCGGATTCTGCAACTGCTCGGTCGCGGCGGCATGGGGGCGGTTTACCAGGGCATTCACATCACGACGGGCGAGCCGGTCGCGGTCAAGGTGCTGATCGAGCGCTTCGACGAGGAAACGCCCGAGGCCCGGCTCCGTTTCGAGGCCGAAATCGACGCGCTGCGCATGTTGCGGCATCCGAGCATCGTGCGCCTGAACGGGTTCGGACAGGAGGACGAACTGCTCTATTACGTCATGGAACTGGTCTGCGGCTCCTCGCTGCACAAGGAACTGAAAAAGCAACGCGGTTTCCTGTGGCAGGACGTCGCGAAAATCGGCT
The DNA here is from genome assembly GCA_031548645.1 of Thermoguttaceae bacterium. Taxonomy (GTDB): domain Bacteria; phylum Planctomycetota; class Planctomycetia; order Pirellulales; family Thermoguttaceae; genus WRMR01. Next base: position 6,557 of record JAVBQX010000062.1, on the reverse strand, counting down.
ACGACGTCTGTCTCGCCCTGAAGCACGGGCACGACCGCGGCATCACGCACCGCGATTTGAAACCGGCGAACATCATGCTAGACAACAGCGGGGTCGTCAAAATCGCGGATTACGGCATCGCCCACTGTTTCGGAAACAGCCGCCTGACCGGTTCCAACGCGGTGATAGGGACGATCGAATTCATGGCGCCCGAGCAGGCGGTGGCCGGACCTGTGGGGCCGAAATCGGACCTGTATTCGCTGGGCGCGGTGCTGTACGCCTTGCTTTGCCGCAGGCCGCCCTTCGTCGCGAAGACCCTGCCCGAGATCGTCAAAAAGCACCTGAGCGAACCGCTCGAAGACATTTCTCGATTCCGGCACGACGCGCCCGCCGAACTGGTGCGAATCATCCGGCACATGCTCGAACGCAAGCCGGAGGACCGCCCGAACAACGCGTTCCTTGTCGCCAAACGGTTTGAGGAACTGCTCGACGCGGAATTCGGCTCCGCGGATTCGGTGATCGTGCTCCCTTCGAAGTTCGACGAACCGCCGGGAGCGTTGCCGACATCGGACGAAACGCGAACGCAGTTCGTGGGAATCCGAAAAATCGTGAACGATGATGCGTCGGGAGAAAATTCCGGCGAATCGAAATCATTCCAGGTGCAATACGGCGTTTCGCCGGACGAAAACGCGATTACAAGGCGGAAATCCCGGGAAGACGATGTAACACCGAATGAAGCCCCTGATCAGAACAATGATAATGGCAAAGACGGTGACGACGCGCAAGCGTCGAAGGAGGAGCCAAGCGAAATACGGGATGACGACGGTTCACGAAAATCGCCGCTGTCCGTTTATCACGACCTGACGGGGCTGCATCCCGCTTCCGGCAGTTTTTCCGCGAACATGACGCGGCATACTTCGGCCTTCGATCACCTGAAAAACGATTCGGCGGAACTCCGCCCCGAAGCCGCCCATGACACCTTGCCGCCGGAGACGGAAGGGGCGCACGACAACACGTCCGTTTCGGGGCACATCCCGACGGTCAGCTTGCTTCGCCCCGACGGGACAAGGCACATTTCGCATTTCACCGCCATCGGCGAGGATGAACTCGGTTATCGCATCACGGCAGCGGACGAGGAAAACCGTCCCTTCATTTCCGTGCAAGTGGCCGTGCTTTCGATCTGTCTCGTCATGCTCGGGCTTTGGGCCTGGTGGATGCTGCAACCGCCTTCGGCCGACAAATTGTACGGTGCGATCACTAAGAACGTCAATCCCGACCGATTGCCGCCCCGGCAGGCCGCAATACTCGCCGCGGAACCGAACATCACGAAATTCCTTGATTTGTATCCGCGGGACGAACGTGTCGAAACGGTGTTGAAATTGCACAGGGAAGTCGAACTGGCCCAGATGGAACGCCAATTGGACCGACTCCCCGGTTTGGGAATTTCTGATAAAAAATTGCTCCCGGTTCAGCGTGCCTATCTGGAAGCGGTTTCACTCATCAATACGAAACCGGATGAGGCCGTCCGAAGGCTTGAGGCCCTGATCACGCTTTATGAAACCCCGCGTTTTGCCGTCTCCATCGAACAAGAGGAATCGGAAAACCGCGATACGGAAGAATCGTCGCAGTTCTCCCTGAATCAATCCGAGCCTGACTTGACCAATCCGACCGGCATCACGGTTGAAATCGCGAGACGCCGTCTGGAATCATTGCAAGGCAATATCGCGCCGATCATCGAATCGCAGGCCGGGCAACTCGGGCTTACGGTCGAACGCATCAAGCTCATCGACAAGATCGACCCGGCGAAGGCCACCGCGATGCGCAAGGCCGCCTTGGAGCTGTATTCCGACAAACCCTGGGCGAAAAGTATTCTCGCCCGCCTTGACAGCAATGGCGACATCAACAACGCCGTCGGGACGGATGGTCAGGCACAATAAGTCGCATCACCTTTTGAAACGGAATTGACTTTGTTACCGAAACGGTTTTTGTATAATTTTTGCTGCCCCTGTCGATACGTCGGAAAACTATGGACCGCGCAAGGGACGACGCTTGATGAAACCCATCGCCTGCCGGATTTCTCGGCCCTGGAAGACACGCCGCCTCAGAATGAAGGGACGGTCGATTTCCGCATCGGCTGGAATGAAAAGGGGCTGGCCTTTTCCGTCCGCGTCGAGGGCAAAAAACGCCGGCCCTGGTGCCGCGTGACGCGTCCGGAAGACAGCGACGGAATCCAGCTTTGCATCGACACGCGCGACGTGCGGAATATCCACCGCGCAACGCGATTCTGTCATCGGCTGTTCATCCTGCCCGGCGGGAGCGGCCTCAACCAGGCGCAGCCGACGCCGCTCTGGCTGCCGATCAACCGCGCGAAAGCCCACCCGAACCCGATCCCCGTCGAACGCATCACGCTGGGCGGCAAAATCACCGATACGATGTACCGGCTCGATTTCGTCCTTCCCGCCGACGCGCTGACCGGCTACGAACCGCTCGAATTCAACCGCATCGGCTTTCATTACGCCATCATCGATCAGGACATCGGCAATCGTTCGTTCCTGCTCGGCTATCCTTTTCCCCATGCGGAAGACCCCAGTTTGTGGGCCACGCTTGACCTGCAACCCGCCGCAACATAGCTCTGATTCATGTTCCTCGCTGACGCTTCGGGCTCTGGTTACGACATGATCGCACTACTTTGCCAGGCTCTCATAAAACCCGACATACTGCCGCAAAATTTCCAACTCGTCGAAATTTCGACGGGCGGTTTCCGCGGCGCGGTCGGCGAAGGTGCGGCGAAGTGTCGGATTTTCGATCAGCGTATTGATCTTCTCGGCGAGCGATTCCGGTCGTCTCGGCGGGACGAGAAAACCGTTTTCGCCGTCATTGATGATCTCGGCCATGCCGCCGACGTTCGAGGCGATGATCGGCCGTTCCGCCGCGGCGTATTCGAGCACCGAATTGGAAAAACTCTCCGAATCGCTGGCAAGCACGGCCAAATCGAAAACCGGCAGCACGCGGTACGGGTTGTCGGTGTCGCCGGGCCATACGAAATGCCGCGTCAGGTCAAGTTCGGCGACAAGGGTTTGCAGTTCGCCGAAGTATTGCGGGTCGCCCTGTTTGCCGACGCAGAGAAATCGCGCGTTCGGGTGTCGGTCGACGACCAGTCGCGCGGCCCGGACGAGCGTGTCATGTCCCTTGATGCGGCGGATCGTCGCGACCGAACCGACGACGAAATCGTCCGCGTTGAGCCCGAGTTCTTCGCGCGAAACGGGTGATGCCAACCCGGCTTCCCGCCGCGATTGCGAAACGGGGTTATAAATGACGGTGAAACGTTCGCGCGGGATGTCCTCTTTTTCAAACGCGGCCTCGACGGCGGCCCGGCTGTTGGCAAGATAAGCGATGTCGAAACGCCGGGTCAGGCGGCCCATCATGAGCCGTTTGCGGTTCAGCTCGAAACCGATGTTGCGACGGTGCCCGACGACCGGGATGCGTTTGCCGCGTTTTCGCCGGGCGAACAGGGCTGCGTAACAGGCGAGCACCTCGTCGTTCGGCGCGAAAGCGTGAATCAGGTCGATTTCGTTTTCGCAAAGAAAACGCACCAAGGCGCGAAATCGCTGCGGATAGGACCATTTTCGGTTTCCGTGAACCTGTCCGAGCACCAGCGGCGGAACCGGGAAAAGTTCCGCCGGGCAGTCGAGTTGGGAAAAGACAAGGAAATGCTGCTCAAATCGTTGCCGGTCGAGGTGGTTTTGCAGCCAGATCAGGTGCTGCTCCGTTCCGCCGCCGGTCGAGACGACGTGGTCCATCATGGCCAGGATGCGGAGTTTTCGCGTCATGGAAGCGGATCCTGCTTCGCGGCGTTGTCTTCCCCGAGCATGGGCCGCAATTCGTTGGCGAAATCGCTCACGTCCTGAAATTCGAGATACACGCTGGCGAAACGGACGTAGGCGACGGGGTCGAGCGTGCGGAGGCGGTCCATGACGATACGTCCGATGTCGCGGCTGGAGACTTCGGCGTCGTATTTCGCGTCGATTTCACCGACGATCCGCGCGACCGTTTCGGAAAGCTGTTCGTCGCTGATCGGCCGTTTCCAACAGGCGCGTTCGATGCCCTGGCGGATTTTCTGCGGGTCGAACAGGACGCGGGTTTGATCCCGCTTGACCACGCGGACGGTCGTCGCCTCGACGCGCTCGTAAGTGGTGAAACGACGGTTGCACTGACAGCACAACCGTCGGCGGCGGATGACCGAACCGTCTTCCCCGCCGCGGGTGTCGATGACCTTGTCGTTATCGTCGTGGCAAAACGGGCATTTCATGGGCGACCGCCAATTCCAATGGTCTGAAAAACAGGAGAGCTGCAAAGTCCGAGTATTTCTCGCAGAGACGCAAAGGACGCAGAGTTATATTTTGCATTTAAAAATAAATTGCATTCACTGCAAATCAATTTTATATATACCATTATGTTATATGTAGAACATGGCTTATTATGATTTCCTCTGCGTTCTCCGCGTCTCTGCGAGAAACAAATTTTACCTCAATTCAAACTTGCAGGTCTCTTGGCCTGAAAAACGAAATCGTTTGCATTTTTGCCGCCCGGCTGGTAAAATGGGCGGTTGTCGAACGGAATTTCGACTGTTTCCTTTATTATAGCACATTCCGAACCGACCGGGATAGCGGTGGTCGGAGACGGTTGAAAATTTCCTCCTCGCACAAAAAAACTCTTTCCTATTATCGAATCCCTCTCCTGAATCGAAAGAAAAAATATGAAACGTAATATTGTTATGTCGATTGCACTGTTGTTGATGATCGTTGCCGTCCCGTTTGCCGTTGCGGAAGACTGGAACGTGCGCGACCATCTTCCGCCGGACAAGATCATGGTGCAGTGTCACCGCGGTGCCGGGGCGCTTTCGCCGGAGAATTCATTGGAGGCCCTGGAATTGGCCTGGAAATGGGGAACGATTCCCGAACTGGATTTGCGAACGACCAAGGACGGCGTCATCGTCGCATTTCACGACAACAATTTCCAGCGCATTCTGCCCGATGCGCCGGAAGAATTTCGAAAAAAACAGATCGGCGACCTGACCCTGGAAGAAGTAAGGCGTCTCGACATCGGCGCATGGAAGGGCAGGGAATTCGAAGGACAGCGAATCCCGACGCTCGCCGAAACCTGCGAGGCCATGGCCAAAGACCCGAAACGCATGATTTACGTCGACATCAAAAATGTCGATTTTGAACAACTGGCCCGCGAAACGAAAGACTTTCACCCGCGGATGATTCTGGCCAGCACGAAATACGACGAAATCCGGCTCTGGAAAAAACTCGCCCCCACTTCGCTGACCCTGCACTGGATGGGCGGCACCGAAGAGCAACTGACCAAGCGGCTCGACGCTCTGCGTGAAGTCGAATTCGCGGACGTCGACCAGTTGCAAATTCATGTCCGCATCGACAAGGACGGAAATTTTTCACCCACCGACGATTTCCTCCGCAAAACGGGCGACGAACTGCGGAAATACGGCGTGCTGTTCCAGACGCTGCCCTGGGATTGCCGCGACGGCGCGGTTTACAAGCGATTGCTGGACCTCGGCTGCGCGAGCTTCGCGACCGACTACCCCGACACGACCATGACGGCCATCAAGGAATATTATTCCGAAGCCAAATCAAAATAGGATTTGGGAAATGGGAATTGGTTATTCCGGCTGTTGTTTCTTGCACAACGATTTCAGCATAAAAACCTTACCTCGCGATGCGGCCATGGCAATAAATGTCCGTTCCGACCGTTTCGACGATCGGGTGTTTCAAGGCGATCGCATCGGTCATTTGGGCAAGACCGAGCCCCGCGATCGGGGAAACCGCCCCCTGGCCACCGACCAGTTTCGGCGCGATGAAGGCGTGGACTTCGTCGATGAGTCCGAGGTCGAAAAACGCCCCCAGCAGCGCGCCGCCGCCTTCAAGCAGCAGGTTCGTGACGCCGCGTCCGGCGAGATGCCGCAGCAATTCGCGAATCCGTTCGTCATGATTTCCCGCAAGCGGGAGCACCTCGCAACCGCAATCGGCCAGCGTCGCGGCGTTGTCGCGGGCCGTTCCGTTCGAGTCGAGCGCCGCTTGATCGACCGCGACCAGTACGCCGACCTCGTTCGCGGTTTGCACGAGCCGGTTTGACCGCGAAAGCGACGCCGCCGAATCGAAAACGACGCGCAACGGCGTCCGACTCGGATGCAAAAGCGGTTCGCCGTTCTCCGTCCCCGATGCGTCAAGCCGAACCGTCAACAGCGGATCGTCCGTCGCGGCGGTGCGGCTGCCGACCAGAATCGCGTCCGACCGGGCCCGCAATTGATGCACGATCCGCCGCGAGGCTTCCGACGAAATCCAGCGGCTCGAACCGGTCCGCGAGGCGATTTTTCCGTCGAGGGTCATCGCCCATTTCGCGATCACCCAGGGCCGTTGCCGTTCAATCCGCGTCAGGTAGGGCGCGTTCAATTCGCGGGCTTCCGCTTCGAGACAGCCGACCGACACATCAACCCCCTGCTCCCGCAATTGTGCCATTCCGCCGCCGTCCACCGCGTCGAAAGGGTCGCGCATCGCGAT
>JAVBQX010000034.1:0-13913 GCA_031548645.1 Thermoguttaceae bacterium | reverse complement strand
GCCGTCCATCAACCCGGCAGCTTTCGCGAAGTTGTCGAATCGCCCGGTCTCCTCACACCATTTGTAATTGTGCGGAATCGAAACCGTCCGGTTCGTTTCCAGCCGCGATTTCCAGAACGTGTCCTCCAGCTTCACGTCGGTAAACGGCACCGCGTGCAGCGTTTTATCCTGGGCCGCCACAGTTGTTGCAAGGCAGGACATTATGACGGTCAAAGCGTATGCGATTGGTTTTCTCATGATAAATCCGGATTTGGGAGTTGGGGGTTGGGATTTGGAAGTCGAGATTAACGGGTCTTTAGAGATTTGATGAGTGCGGCAAGTTGTTTTTTGATGACGGTGCATTTCTCAAGTAATGCGTTAACATCGGAGTCAGGAATATATCCCAGTCTTCGAGATATTTCGAGTTGGGTTTCAAGTTCACAAAGCGAACCTTTGGATATCGTGAGATGCTGGATATATGCCCCGGTTGAACTGCGGCCATGACCTTCGGCGATATTGCTTGGGATCGAAACGACGGCTCTTTTCATCTGCGAAACGAGACCGAATCTTTCTTCCGCCGGAAATTTTCCCATGCACATGTAAACCTTTTCCGTTAATTCCATCGCATTTTTCCAGACATTCAATTCCCGATAACTATTGATCATTTCATTATCCCAAATCCCACTCCCAACTCCTAAATCCCAACCCCCAATTCCCTACCCGCCTCACGACCACTCAAAATGGTTGATGGCGTATTTTTCGATGATTTCCAGGTCCGGGTCGAAGCCGATTCCCGGCTCGGTCCAAAGGTCGGCGACGCGCGTGTCGGTGTAGCCCCGGATTTCGCAGTCGAGGTCCGTTTCGCCGAGGTTGACGAGGCTCGTCGCGATCGGCACGCCGGGGTCGGCTTCGAGCAGTTCCTCCGTGCGGAAGTAATCGACCGGGTACATGCAGTTGGGCAGCGAGGCCAGCGCGGCGACGTGCCGGTAGCCGACCGACGAAAGATAGTTGCAGCCGCCGTAACAGAGCACTTCGCTGGCCAGGCACAGGTCGTGCACCGCCTTGGCCGTCGTCAGTCCGCCGATCCGGCCCGCGTTGAGGCAGATGACCGATGCGCTGCGCAGGTCGATGACGATTTCCGCCTCATGGTACGACGTGACCGATTCGTCGAGACAGATCGGCACCCGAAGCGAGTCCTGCAGCATTGCGTGACCGACGTATTCCCGGGCCGAAAGCGGCTGTTCGAGCAGCGTCGGAAAAAAGTCGTCGAAACGGTAAATCGTGTCGCTGTGGCTGGTCAGGTTCAAGCCGCCTTCGACGTCGCATTGAATCATCAGCCGGGGGAACTCCGAACGCACCGCCGAAAGCATGTTGATGTCCCAGCCGGGCCGGATTTTCAACGTGACCCGCCGGAATCCCTCGTCTTCCGCGCGTTGCAGTTCCTCGAAAAAATCGTCCTGCGAATCCATGCGGTCGAAGGTCAACCCAAGGGCCAACTGGCGGCGCGTTCCGCCGAGCATCTGGTGCAGCGGTTTTTGCCGGATACGTGCGTTCAGGTCCCACCACGCCATGTCGAGCACCCCTTTGGCGTGCCGGTTCCCGCGAATTTGGGCGACCGTTTCTTCCAGGTGCGTACCGGAATCAATGTTTCTCGTCCGACCGATTCGCGGGATAAGCGAATCTTTCAGGCACAAAAAAACCGAACTGGACCACGCCGCCGTTAAAACCGGCTCATTGCCCGGCATAACCTCGCCCCAACCGGCGTGATCGCCGCTGGTCAGTCGGACGAAAACCGAATCGATATATCGTAACGGAATATCAGCCAGCCGCATCTCCTTTTTGAGCGGCAGACGAACCACATAGGCATCAATTTTGTCAATTTTCATGGCAACCGGCGAAATAATGGGGGAATATTGAGATAAAATGCCATTTAGCTTACCATAATATACCCAGTGACGTTCCGGTTGACCACAACCCCGATTGTATTTTTGAAAATGACCGAACTTTGAGAGTATTATTTTCTCGTATATAATGCTCATATATCAATATTTTTCTTTGGCTTGACTGGGAAAACCGGAGATTTTGGCGTTTCTTGTTGACTCCGCGGCACTATGGGAATTATACTGATTCTTGGTTGTTTGCGTTTCGTGGGAATGTCCGCCGTGATTGAGAGAAAAGAATTTTGCCACAAAACAATGCAATACAGCCAAGTCACGACATGCGAACGCATTAGGTCAAGGAATTTTTGTCATGCAAAACGAAAACGTTGTTTTCACAAAGTACGTCCGATTTACCGCTCTGGCGATATTGTGTACTTTTCTTTTGATAAACGTCTTATGTTCCCAGGGCTTTTCCCAAGTTGAAATTAAGCAGACGACTCGGGTTCTGGCGCCCGGGGTCATGAAAACGATCAAGCCGGATATTCGTTTTGCGGAAACGTTTACCGACCGTGAAGTGGTCGAACTGACGTCCCTGGGGCCGGAATATGATTGGGCGAAAATTCGTTTTCCAAATCAAAAATACGCCAAGGACAATCCGGTCACCTGTCTTGAGTTCCAGTTCAAGGTGCCGCGTTTCATTGAAGTCGATACCCCGACCCCCGATGGCAAAATCACAAAAACCCCTTATTTATATGTCATTTACAACGTGACAAACAGGAAATGGGCCGAAGAGGACGCGAAAAAAGTTGATGCCATGCAGGGGGACTTGTTGACGGACAAGGAGCTTAAGGAGCGTGATACTGACATGGAATTCGGTTCGACGTTGATTGTGGATGAATTCGAGCCGGGGCGGTATAACGTCAAAACAGGCGAATCGACGATCAATTTTATTCCGCAGTTCATTCTCGCCTCCGAATCGCTGGCGTTCCCCAAAACCAAGCAATATGTCCTTCCCGAGCAGATCATCCCGCTCGCGATCCCCGCGATCATCCGGCAGGAAGACCCCAACCGGACCTTTGAAACCACCGTCAGCATGGCCGACCGAAAAATCGAGCCGGGCGAAACCGTGTGGGGCATCGCCATGTGGCAGGGCATCGACCCCGAAGTACGCGATTTCTCCATCTTTATTTCCGGGCTGTCCAGCGCTTATATATGGAACGTCGACAAGGAAAAACACGAGCCCGGCGTCGTTGGGTCGGGTTATACCATGAGCCGCAAGACACTTAAGCTGAATTTTTGGGCTCCCGGCGGTGCCGACCATCTGATCAATAAGGAAATCCAATACGGCACCCGCGGCGCAAGCGCCGCCGTCAGGCCGGGGGAGAAGCCCCCCGTTGACTTTGAGTGGGTTTACCGGTAATATAATTTGGTTATATATTACACTCGCGGTGTTTCCATTTGCAGTGTATTGACGCTCCCCACGGTGAGCGTTTCTTTTTTGTCACGTCGATTGGCCGACGGTTTTCGGCATAAGATAAACAGATTCAACAGTTTGCGTTAAACGAGGTTTTCAATGGCACATAAAAAAGGTCAAGGTTCCAGCCGGAACGGTCGCGATTCCAACGGGCAGCGTCGCGGTGTCAAAAAATACGGCGGTGAAAGAGTGATCCCGGGCAATATCATCGTGCGGCAGGTCGGCACCAAGTTTCATGCAGGAAAAGGCGTCGGCGTCGGCTCCGATTTCACGCTTTTCGCCCTCACCGAAGGTTATGTGCAGTTTGACCGCGAAGGTCGCCGCGTCAACGTCGTCGAAAACGACCCGAACAAGGTCAGCCTCAACTGACGAAAAACAATTTTTGCCGCTTGCGAGCAAATTTCAAAATATCAAATCGATTTCCCGTCTGATTCCGGTCACGGGCAATCGATTTTTATTTTTTCTTGAATGACGCCGATGATTTGCGAAGCGACGCTTTCTTTTGCGCCGAAAAACTTCGCGACGATTTCACCGACACGGTCGAAAATTTCAACTTGCGACCGGTCGCCCTGCATGGCCTGAGGACCGTTCAAAACGATCAGATCGCCGTTCTTGCGTCGCAATTTGTCGAGGGCGAGACTTTTCCCGTTTGCCGCCGTCTCAAGGGCGAAAGGAACAATCCATTGATCCGGACGCTTGATTTTACCGAGTTCCGCGAGTATGTCCGGCGTTTCGACAAAATCAACAGTCATCGCGCCGTTGCCGTTTTTCTTGATTTTTTCCGTCGAAACAACGGCCGGACGATAATCGCACGGCGCGGCCGCGCCGATCACCCCGGCGCATCCGGGAAATTCCCGCAAACAGGCGTGCAGCATTTCGTCGGTCGATGTGACGTGGACCGTTCTCACTTCCGGCGGATAATCGCAGACGACGGGCCCGGAAACGACGACGACTTCAAAACCGGCGTTTAAGGCAGCCTTGGCAAGTGCGGCCCCCATTTTGCCGCTCGACGCGTTCGAGAGAAATCGAACCGGGTCCAAATATTCCCGCGTCGGCCCGGAGGTGATCAAAATTCGCCGCCCGGCCTGATTCCCGTCGTTTTTCAAAATGTTCAGTTCGCTCATGTTGACATCCCAATGAAACAAATGCAAATGATCAGCGCAAATCACTGGCGAGCCAATCGACAATCAAGGCGATTTTCTCATCTCGCGACATGCGACTTGCATCGGTGCAGGTGATCGCCGTCGCAGCGTTTTCGGCTGAATACACGGCTTTGACAACCTCGGGCGTTTCCGTTTCGCCGAGCAGCAGCATCGGCACCGGCGAACACAAGGCGATCAGTCCCGGCAGGTCGAAATACTTCGCACCGCCCGGCAAAAAATCCGGGTCGTCAACCGCGTCGACATTCTCAAACCGAAAGCCCGACGTGTCAATCACGAGCGAGTCGACTTTCACGCCAAGTTGCGACGCGGCGAGTGCGGCCCATTTTCCAGCCCCGTCGAGCGAGATGATCGAAACATTGCACGGTTTGTCCGGCGTGCCATATTTTAGTCCGGCCTGTTCGACCGCCGAAATGATATTGTGCACGCGTCGCACGAACACCGAATCGTTGTACCCGAAAGTGTATAAATATTGATACGCCGGCGCGACATCGCTGTCACCCTGCTTCGTGAACAGCGGAGCCTTCGTCATCGGGGCTTGCGGCTTTTGCCCGACCAGCGAAAGCGGCACAACCGCCAGTTCTCCGTTCCTCACGGTCACAAGTCGCTCGGTTTCGTCAAAGCCTTCGCCCGCGACGACGAGGACCACGTGCCGGCCCGATTGAAATTTCGGCAACGGGGCCAGTGCGTCGGCGATTTTTTGCGTCGTCGAGCGACCGGCATCAGCATTTCCCGCCGCAATGGGCGAAGCGGATACAAAATCAATCGTCACGTCGTTTTCGCCGTTCGAGTTTTCGTAATCGACGATCGTTTGCATCGCCCCGCCGATGACGCGGCGGAATACCTTCAATGATTCGGCGTCACACGGCACGAGTTTCGCGAGTTGTTCGTTCGCGGCGATTGTTTGCGAGTTGAGCAGCATCCGCTCAATGGCGGGCTTGTCGATTTCCGGCTTCGGGTGCGTCGGCGTCCAAACGGTCAGGTCGTGATTCGACAGCAATTCGAAGGGCTTCTCGCGCACCATGCCGTGTTCGTCGGTTTCGATTTCCATCGCGAAATGCCGGTTGAGCCAGGTGTACATCGCCTCGCGGGCCGGCTGATTGTAGTTGTGCGGGAATTGCGGGAACTCGAACAGCGTCACATTGTCCGGGCGATCATACATCGCGTACAACGCCTTGAGATCGGGGAATCCCTTCTCAGGCATTTTCTTCGTCCAGTCGTCGGCCGTCGTCATGGCCAGTGGCTTCGGCGCGAACATGGCCGCGAAATCGATATTGCCCGCGTGCAGCCGCAAGTACGGCGCGTTCTCGCAGGTGCAACCGCCCTGCATGTCGGTCGAAACCATTACCGCGGGACACGAAACGGCGATTCGGTCGTCAATCGCCGAAAGTATCATCGTCTGCGTTCCGCCGCCGCTTGCCCCGGTAATCGCGATGCGTTTCGCGTCGACGAAGGGCAAGGTCTCGAACCAGTCGAGTGCCCGAATCGAATTCCAGGTTTGCAGCCCCATCGTGTTTTGCAGGCGAGATTCGGCCTTGATGCTGCCATAACCCTCCGGGCGACTGACTGTCGAAGCGTCTCTCGTGAGCGGCATGTGATCGATTTGCACCGAATCGGAATGGCCGATCATGTCGTAAAAAAAGACGACCGCCCCGTTGCGTGCCATGTTGACGCAAAACGATTGAAACGGCGAGCGGCCCGCCTCGAACGATTCGCCGCCCGATTCGAGTTCCTGCTTCATCTGTTCGTCGGAATGCCGGTAAAAACGGGCGTCTTGCCAGTGTCCCTGCGTGTACAAGACGCCCGGCGCCGGTTCCGTGATTTCGCGGCCGTCCTTTTTCGGGACGTACAGGTTTCCCGTCACGTAAAAACCGGGCCAGCTTTCCAGCGTCACGCGATACACGTTGTACTCGTCACGCTCGACGCAACGTTCGACGAAGGGTTCAAGCGGCGTCTTCTCCGGCATCGGCCAAAGCCCGTTGGCCAGCAATATCCGCCGCCGCACTTCGTCGCGACGCACCTGCCATTGCTCCAGGTTTTCCGGCACTTGCATCGGGAAGCCGTCGTACAGCGAGCGCAACGCAACGCCGTAATCCTCCGCCGGTTCGTCCGCCCGCGCCGATACGGCATCGGTCACCAGCCAGGCGACGAACAAAATCAGCAGCGATCCAAGCAACAGTTCCATGCAAGGCCCTTTCGGCAAATGACGGTCAGCGTTCTTCCGCTTCGTCTTCGTCCCATTCGTCCCCGGATTCATCGCTTTCATAGTCGTACTCATCGTATTCCTCCTCGTCTTCGACTTCGTCCGTTTCATATTCGTCACTGTCGCCGTCATCGTCCCAGTCCTCTTCCGATTCCCAGTCGCCTCCCGCTTCGAGGTTCACTTCTTCGACATACCGGGCCTTCACATCAATGTCGTCGTCATACCATTCCTCTTCACCGGCCTCATCCTCCGCGATTTCCGCGTCCTCATCGGCCTCAATCTCCTCGTACACGTACTCGTATTCGTATTCCCATTCGTCGTCCGTATCGAAGGGCACGTCCCCGTCCCGCACGGGCACCACGCCGAACACGTTGCCTCCCTTCTCATCTTCGTACACATCCGATTCATAATCGATTTCGTACCCGGCGTCAAGCGCTTTGCCCGATTTGTTACCCGCACCACGGTTGTGAGGTCCCTTCAACCTGTCGCCGGGCTTTTGACGTTGCCCGTTCGGCCGGATTTCCGCCAGCATCGAATCGTCGACATCCTCCATCGGCCCGACCCCCGGTTCCACACCTGGCCTGCGTTTTGGCCCATGCTTTGGCTTGACTTTCGGCCGGATATTCGGCGGCGAACTCCGCCCCGAATCATGCTCCCCATGCCGACGATCCTGGGACCGGTCTTTTGATCGGTCCTTCGGTCGCGGCGACGTTTTGACGTTCACAGACTCTTCGTCTTCGTCAAATTCGTCGTCATCGGCGTCATGTCCCGCTTTCTGCCGGGCGCGCAGGCCCTCCAACGGCAGGCGGTCGAGCGTCGTGTCGTCGATTTCGAATTGTTGTTCCGGTCGCTTGGCCGCCGCAGGTTTTTCCGCGGCACCATTCGATTTCGCGCCGCCCGCGTGTTGCGTTCCCGCTTGACGCCCCTGCGGCGATTTGTCAACGGCCTGCTCACGAAACGCGTTTTCAAAATCGGCCAGTCGGCTGCGCCACTGTTGCAGCGTGATCGTCACTTCGCGGGGTTGCGAGCCCCGGTTCGGCCCGACGATGCCGTCCTCCTCCATGAAATCGACCAGTCGCGCCGCGCGGCCGTATCCGATTTTAAACTTGCGTTGCAACAGCGACACGCTGCCGCGGCCTTCGCGAATGATGTATTCAGCGGCCTCGTTGAACAGCTCGTCCCGCGGGTCGACCAGCCCGTCGTCCTGCGCTTCGTCACCCGTTTGCAACTCGACCAGCTCGATCACGTAGTCCGGCGAATCGGTCGCCACACTTGCGATGATCTCGTTGATCTCCGGGTCGCTCACGTAGGTTCCCTGCCCGCGCAAAACCTGGCTCGTGCCCGGCTTCAAAAACAACATGTCGCCGTTTCCGAGCAGTTTTTCGGCCCCGTTGCGGTCGAGCACGACCTGGCTGTCCATGCGGGTCGCCACCTCGAAGGCGATTCGCGCCGGCAGGTTCGATTTGATCAACCCTGTGATGATGTCGACCGTCGGCTTCTGCGTCGCCAGCACGAGATGTATCCCCACGGCGCGGCTCTTTTGCGCGATGCGGATGATGTGCGTTTCCACTTCCTTCGCCGCGGTCATCATCAGGTCGGCCATTTCGTCGGCCACGATGACCATGTAGGGCATCGAGCGCGGCGTTTCGTCCCATTCCTCGTCCGACTGCGGATTCACACGCCGGTACAATTCTTCTTCCGAAAGCGCATTGTATTCGCTCAACTGCCGCACGCCCGCCCTCGCGAGTATCTGGTAACGCTGCTCCATCTTGTCGACCGCCCAGGCGAGAATGGCCTCGGCCTTTTTCATGTCGGTCACCACGGGGTGCATCAGGTGCGGAATCGACTTGTAGGGGCTCAGCTCGACCATTTTCGGGTCGATCAAAATCATGCGGCATTCCTCCGGCGTCCGCGTCATCAGCAACGACACGATGATCGAGTTGAGGCACACGCTCTTGCCCGTCCCCGTCCGCCCGGCGATGAGCAGGTGCGGCATTTTCGCAAGGTCGATCACCATCGGCGCCCCGACGACGTCCTGTCCGAGGAAAATCGGGATCGCCATTTTAGATTTCTGCTTGTCCGGCGTTTCCTCGATCACCTCGCGCAGGCGGACCAGTTGCCGCGTTTCGTTCGGCACTTCGACCCCGACCGTGTTTTTCCCCGGAATCGGGGCTACGATCCGGATGGTCGGCACCCGCAACGCGATCGCGATGTCGTCCGTCAAGTTCGTGATTTTGTTCAAGCGAAGCCCGCGTTCGAGCTGCACCTCGAACTGCGCGATGACCGGCCCGCATTGAATGTCGACCACCTTGATGTTGAGCCCGAAATCGGCAAACGCCTTTTCGAGCTGCTTCGCCTGACGTTTGGCGGTTTGCATCTGCTGGTCGTAATCGTGCTGTTCGCTTTCGATCAACAGCTCGACCGATGGCAGGTCATATGCGGCCTCAATTTTTTCTTCGACGGTTTCCTCCTCGTCCTGCGCCGCGTCATCGGGCTGCGACCCGGTTTTGGCATCGTTCGCCGTTTCCTCTTTCGGTCGCTTGATTTTCAGCCAACTGATCAAGCCTTTTGACGCCTTGGCCGGTTGTTCCCGCGCCGGTTCGACGGTTTCCTCTTCCGCGTTATCATCCTCTTCGACGTCTTCGTACTCATCCTCCTCGTATTCCGTTTCCTCATCCTCGTCGGTTTCTTCGTCGTCGGAATACTCCTCGTCGTCTTCCGATTCGTCGATTTCGCCGGCGTCGCCCTCGTCATATTCCTGCTCGACTTCTTCGTCTTCGCCCGGTTCGTCGATTTCCGCGTTGCGATTATTGATCGCGCTCAAGGTTCGCACGGAACGGTCGACTTTGATTTCCGGCACAGAGACGCGTTGGTTACCGGCATCGGAATCAACGTCACGAAACGAACGCAAGCCAAACACCCATAAAAAGATGCGAATCATCGAATAATCACAGGTCAATACCAGCCCGCCGGCCAACATACCGACGAAAATGACCGTGATCCCGGTGTAGGAAAAATAACCGTTCAAAAAATAAACCGCCGTAACTCCCAGGTATCCGCCGGGACCGATGATCGGGCCGTTCGGTGCTTCGGTTATGTTGAGGCACACAAGGCTCGAAACGGCGACGAAAATCAAAACCAGCCCCACCAGTCGAAGGAAAATCTGATCGATCACCTTGCCGTGCCACCAGCAATAAATCAGCGCAAATATTGGCAAAACAATAAGATATGCGGAATACCCCAATGCGTTAAAGAGCCACGAAGCCGTGTAGGCCCCCCATTTGCCGCACACGTTGTGGTAACCCTGGTAACCCTCCGCAGCGGCAGGGAACACCAGCGAGTCGGGCGGGTCGGCGTTTGAATAGCTCAACAGGCTGACCGCCAGAAACAAGGCGAAAATAATCAAAACGAATCCGTGTACACGATTCAAACTTGCTCTCCGTCCATAATAATGACATAAGCGTCGCAAAAAACGACCGATTCCGGCATTTTACAGCATTTCGGTCGACAAAAAAACCCCATATCCCGCACTGCCGGCCCGTGCAAAAATGCCTGCGCGACGCCCTTGCAAATTCCGCCGCATTTGACGTATAATTTCCTTATGTTTGACAATCTTGTTCTCACGTTTTACGATTTCTGCCTGTTCGCCCAGCGTGCCGCGCCGAAAAAGTCGGGCCGGTCGCTCGACATGAACTCGGTGATCATGATCATCCTCGGCGCGGCGATCATCACGGCCATTGCCGTGGTCGCTTATTATATCGGTTCGCATCTCCGCCGGGGGGCCTTTGAAAAGGAAAAACCGCCGACTACGTCCGACGATCTCGCCGCCTTCCGCGACGCGACGGACGAGGGCAGCATGACGACCCGGGAATTCGACCGGGTCAAAAGGCATCTCTCACGAAAAATCCTGCACGAAGTCAAAGACCGCGATGCTTCCCCGGATGAACCGGAAGACAACACCCCGAAATTTTTCCCAAAATGATTTGACGGGATTTTTTTCACGCAAAGTTGCAAAGCAAACAAAGGCCGCAAAGTTCGTATTTTTAGCGTTCTTGGCCGTCTTGGCGTCTTTGCGTGAAATCTCATCTTTTATGAAACAGGTTATATTGAAAAAATGATCTGCGTTGAAAACCTGACGAAAACCTACGACGATCTCGACCGCGGCCCGTTTACGGCGGTGGACGCGATTTCCTTTTCGGCCCGGGCTGGCGAAATCTTTGCGCTGCTCGGCCCGAACGGTGCCGGGAAGACGACGACGCTCCGCATTTTGGCCACCATGCTGCAACCGACCGCCGGACGGGTCACCGTCAACGGGTTCGACGTCGTGACGCAATCAGCCCGGGTGCGGCGGCAAATCGGTTACGTTTCCTCCGGCACTGCCGTGTACGATCGCATGACCGGTTGGGAGATGGTGGCCCATTTCGGCCGGCTGTACGACATCCCGGAAGACGAACTCGAACGCCGCATGACGCAACTGTTCGAGCAACTCGAAATGCAGGACACGCGCAACGTGCTCGGCGCGAAAATGTCGAGCGGCATGAAACAGAAGGTTTCGATCGCCCGCGCGCTGGTGCATGATCCGCCGGTGCTCATTTTCGACGAGCCGACCGTCGGGCTGGACGTTCTGGTCGCCCGGGCGTTGTTGAAAACGATCGCCTCGTTGCGAGACCGCGGCAAATGCGTCATTTTCTCGACGCACATCATGCGCGAGGTCGAACGGCTGTGCGACCGCGTGGCCATTATGGGGTACGGCAAAATCCTGGCCGAGGGAACGCTCGACGAACTCCGGGCCGCGCACGGACAGAACGACGTCGAGGAAATCTTTTTCAATCTCATCGAAAATCACCGGCGTCTTGAACCCCGCCTTTAAATTCTCCAGCCAAGTGAGCAATGACTTCCAATGGCAGCCCGGAGCGTAAGCGACGGGTTTTTGCCGCCCCACATGTTGTTGTTAGTATTTTCCAGAAATGAAACGAACAGAAAAAGAATTCCTTTAACCCGTCGCTTACGCTCCGGGCTGCCATTTTTCGATGAAACTCGTTGCGGGGCATATTTCCGCGAAAGTCTTGAACCCCGTCGTTCGCCGGTGTAGAATATTGGTTCTTGTGTCGAAATCCAGGATACCTCACCATATCAATGAAAAGGACAACCCATGAAACGACGTGATTTTCTGAAAAGTTCGCTGTTGACCGCCGGCGCGTTGGGGCTCGGCAATTTCGCCCTCGCGGACAAACCGCTCCCGCAGTACGGCGATCCCAAGACCGATCTGTTGACGACCTATATTTACGACTCGAAGAATTCGGCCGTCTGGATTCGCTGGAAGAACTCGCCGCTGACCTGCTACCGCGCCGAAGCTCTGCAAAAATATCCTTATTTTTACCCGCTCCGCGCGCTCAAGTCCGGCCTGTCCCTGACCTCGGAGACCTCGCAGCCCTGGCCGCATCACCGCAGCGTCTTTTTCGGCGCCGACCGGGTCAACGGACGGAATTACTGGCAGAACAACCCGGACAAGGACCGCATCGTCTCGAAAAAGCTTGAGCTGGGCGAATGCACCGACACCACATCCGAGATATTCAACGAATGCCTTTGGACGCCGTTCGAGGGCGACCCGATCATCGCGGACAAACGCCGCTTCGTGCTTTCGATTCTCAACGACGAGACCTACACGCTCGACTGTTATTTCGAACTGACGGCCCTGACCAAAGTGAAGTTCGAGAAGAGCAATCACGGATTTTTCGGCGTTCGCACCGAACAGGACCTGTCCGTCGACGGCGGCGGCGTACTCATCAACAGCGAAGGGGAGCAGACACAGGCGAAGACGCACGACAAGCCCGCCCGATGGATGGCCGGCTACGGCAAACGTTACGGCCGCGAAGACGGACTCGTCGAAGGGCTGGCCATCATGTCGCCGCCGTACAAACGGACGCCGTTCAGCCGGAACATCTGGCTTACCCGTGATTACGGCAATTTTTCGCCCATGCCGTTCAATTCGTTCGCCGCCGGCGAGAATTTCGTCATGCCGAAGGACGACGTGCTGCAACTGGCCTATCGGATTGTGGCCTACACCGGCACGCCTACCACGGAATTTCTCAACGCCCAGTGGGACGAATTCACCGCCCTTTCCGAAGGCAAACGATCGTGAAAATGCAGAGTGTAGAGTGTAGAATGCAGAATTCTTAGCCGCCGAACTTGTTCGGCACATGAACCGGAGCCCGAAGCGTAAGCGAGGGACGAAATCAGAGCCGCGACAGTCATGGAGCGGTTGCAGTGGAACAGACATGGCATAAACGATCGACAATCCGGCGGCGGTCACGGCGTGACCGCCCTACCTTGTGTCCCTTGCTTACGCCGCGGGCTCTGATTGCGTAAAATCTCACCATTCGTCGGGGCGTTGTTCGAGCAGTTCGCACTGCCCGGTCAGCATCAGGTAGGCGACTGCGCTCCAGCAGGATGCATAACCGAAAAATATCACCAGCCCCAAACCGCCGGTCAGGTAGACGGCGGCCAACATGATGAGATTGAGTTTTACGACTTTTTTGTCATTGATCATCGCCCGGGCGTTGCCGCGGGTGTAACGCCACGCGGTTCGGGCGGCGGACAGGCAATTCATCCCGCGGTCGACAATCAGGTGGATACCACCGGTTGTCCGCATGGCTGTGTACGTCACCAGCGCAATCCAGGCAACAAAAACCGCGATCCCGAACACCACAACGAATATCAGTTTTTTGTCGCTCCAATTCATGTAACCGTCAGCGAGAAACCCCACCCCCAAGACAGTGGCATAGTAAATCGTTGCCAGTAGGAGCACATACACACCCATGTAAATCAGCGTGTGCAACATGCACCAGGCAAGCCGTGCGGCGTCGCGCGGGGTGGAAAGGAAGACCATCCTCTCCTTGCGCAGGATGCGGAGCGAAACGCCGATCGACACGACGATCATGAACACGGCCAGCAGGGCCAGAATCGCCAGCGCGACCCAGGGCAGCCACGGCTGCTCGCGGGCCATGTCCGGGTGTTGGACCAGCAGCCAGACCACCGCGACAATGGGGAAGATCAGGAAAAGCCCCTGTGCGACGCCCAGCCCGATGAATCGCCATTTGTGCAGCATGAACGCCGCGTAATTCGTCCGCGAGACCGAACCGGGCACGAGCTTCCGGTACTGCGGTTCGGCGCGAAAGAATTCCGCCGCGTCGACCGGCTTCTCGTCGATGACCGTC
>JAVBQX010000040.1:0-3193 GCA_031548645.1 Thermoguttaceae bacterium | reverse complement strand
ACACAAATCAATCGCTTGCACAGGAGAATCGTCATGAAAGCCGTCCGAATCACCCTCGCCGTCATCGCCCTGCTCGCCGCCGTTGTTGCCGCCCCGATGGTCGTTTCCGCCGTCAATGAAGTCCCCGCCGCTCATGCGTGTGCCAGTAGCAATGAAGGCTGCTGATTTTCAAACCGACGGAATCTGCACCGCACAATAACCGTACTTTCATGACGACACCCTCCGGAATAGTGACCGATCCTTGATGGCTTTCAGGTCGGCCGCAACACCGGAGGGTGTGTTTATGCGCGAATGTTTCAATCGATAAATGCCAGATGACGCATGGAGGCGGCCTTGCTTTCGGTGTTCGGGACGACACGGTGCCAGCCGTCGAGCAGTACGGTTTTGTGGTCGGCGTGGGTGATGCGGCCTTTGACGTAAACGATGGGGTCAAGCCTTCGCAGGTGGAAATCGCCCGCTTTGGCCTGACCCGACTGCACCAGACGACGGTAATTGGCCTCGGAAAGACCATTTTTGTATTTTTTGTTGACATAAACGAACGTGCCGCCGGTGCGGTAGAGGTATTCCGCCGTGTGCGGTTTGCCGCGTCCGCGAATCAACGGTTCGTCCGCGAGGATCACCCATTGCGGCGGATTGATGTCCGGCTCGGGAATGAAAAACCATTCCCCCTGACGAACGAACGCCTCGTTTCGCCGACGATTGCGGCGTCCCGTTTTCACGTTCTTCTGTGTTTGCGCGGCCAGCACTTCGGCGGGCTTGAGGGCTTCCATCGCCGTTCGGACGCTGGACACGCCGGAAACTTCCGGCACGGCGGCGGCAAACCAGTCCCGTTCGTCATGCCCGCACAGGAATTTGTGCTTCGCCTCACGTTCCTCGGTCTGTTCGCGAACGAGCAACAGCAAGTGCCGCTGTCCGGGCTGGAGGTCGAGCACTTCGACGTCCCGCTGGAGTTCGTTGCCGAGCGTGATGTTGAAAAACGGCCCCTGCTTGTCGCGGTGGATATCGATGCTGAGACCGGTTCTCCGCCGTGGATGCGACGCGACGAGTTTCAATCGCGCTCCCATCCGTTCGAATTGTTTTTGAAGAGTCTTCGTTTCCATGATCCTGTTTTATCCTTCAATGAATGATTTTGTGATTGATGACTTGTTGATTTCGCGATAAAAGCAACGCCCGTGCCAAAGATCATTAGATAAAACGCAACCTATTATCATAAAACAGGATAAAATTTATTCGCAAAAATATTGCTTCTCTTGGCCATGCCAATTACAATAAAATCTCTCGAAATTCGGATAGTATTTTATAAAATTGGATAGTCATGAAACAAAAAGTTCTTTTCGGATTTCTCGGTTCCAAGCGGGACGCGGGGGAAAGTCCGGAGCGGTGGGAGAATTGGCGCCCGACCGTCGCGCTCGGCATGTGCGACGATCTCCGGTTCGACCGCTTTGAGATTTTTTACGACGTCCAGTACACCGAATTGCTTGAAACGATTGTGACCGATTTTCAGACCGTTTCGCCGCAAACGACCGTCGTGCCGAACGTCATGCCATTTGACGATCCGTGGGATTTCGAGGAGGTTTACGCCAAGCTGTTCGATTTCATGCGGAATTACCGGTTCGATCTTGACTGCGAGGAGTATTTCATCCACATCAAAACCGGCACGCACGCCTGCCAGATTTGCATGTTTCTGCTGACCGAATCGCTTTATCTGCCGGGCAAAATCATCCAGACCTTTCCGCCGCGACCGGATCGCCCCGAGGAAAAAGCGGTCGGCAGCTACAAAATCATCGACCTCAACCTGACGAAATACGAACAGATCGCAACGCGGTTTGAGCGGGAAAAAATCGAATCGACCACGTTTCTCAAGTCGGGGATCGCGACACGCAATCCGACGTTCAACGCGTTGATCGAGCAGATCGAATGGGTCGCGCTCCGTGCCCGGGAACCGATTCTGCTCACCGGCGGCACGGGCGTCGGCAAGTCGTTGCTGGCGAAACGAATTCACGAACTCAAAAAATTACAAAGCCGGCTCACCGGCCCATTCGTGGCGGTCAACTCGGCGACGTTGCGCGGCGACCAATCAATGTCAACCTTGTTCGGCCATAAAAAAGGGGCGTTTACCGGCGCGGAATCCGACCGCAACGGTCTCCTGCGTACCGCCGATCAAGGCTTGCTTTTTCTCGATGAGATCGGCGAACTCGGGCTTGACGAACAAGCAATGCTGCTCCGCGCCGTTGAGGAAAAGCTGTTTCTCCCCGTCGGCAGCGATGTTGACGTGAGCGGTGATTTCCAGCTCATCGCCGCGACGAATCGTGACCTGAACGCCGCTGTTGCCGCCGGGACGTTTCGCGAGGACTTGCTGGCCCGGATCAATCTTTGGACGTTCCGTCTGCCGGGTCTCGCCGAACGTCGCGAGGACATTGAGCCGAACATCGACTACGAGTTGACGCAATACGCCGAGCGGAACAACCGCAAAATCACGTTCAACAAGGAGGCCCGCGACCGGTTCACGGCGTTTGCCGTTTCGACGGAGGCAACATGGAACGCGAATTTCCGCGACCTCAGTGCCGCGATCACCCGCATGGCGACCTTTTCGCATCAGGGCCGTATCCGGCTCGAAACCGTCGAACAGGAAATCGCACGACTCAAGGCTCAATGGCAGTCCCAGCGGCTGGACGATCCCGACGTTACGCTTTTGGGCAACCTGATCGGCGAACAGGCGTCCCGTCTCGACCGTTTCGATGCCGTGCAACTGGCCGAAGTGATCCGCGTCTGTCGTGACTCGAAATCGCTCGCCGACGCAGGTCGCCGCCTGTTCGAGCATTCGCGTCAAAAGAAAAAGACCGCGAACGACTCCGACCGCCTCAAAAAATACCTCGCCGCCTTCGACCTTGATTGGGAAACGGTTACGGAGTAGTTTTTGTCCACGAAAATCACGAAGCACCCGAAAATTTTAATTATCTGTCAAACATGAACTTACGTCATTTTTCGTGATATTTGCGCCTTTCATGGACCCAGCCGTGTCGCAAACAGAAACCGTTTCCCCATAGACACAATATCAGGGGCACACAACCACCCGCAAAACAAAACACAAATCAATCGCTTGCACAGGAGAATCGTCATGAAAGCCGTCCGAATCACCCTCGCCGTCATCGCCCTGCTCGCCGCCGTTGTTGCCGCCCCGATGGTCGTTTCC
>JAVBQX010000320.1:0-7926 GCA_031548645.1 Thermoguttaceae bacterium | reverse complement strand
GCACGGCGAGTTTCATCGGCCTGCCCCTGGTGTGGAACGCGCGCGGCGCGGACCTCGGTCGCGACATCTTCCGGATGAACACCGCCCTGACCGGTCGCTACTGCAACCGCGTTGACGTGGGAATCGGCTACGAACTCGAAGTCCGCAATCATTACACCAGCCAGCAACTGAACGCAACGATCGCGTTTTCGAGGTAAAACCGTTATCCCTCGGAAAAAAATGCTCACCTCCCGCCCTGCCAATCGAAAGGTTGGCGGGGTTTTATTCTTTCTTGAATAGACTTGTTTGGAAACTGCCAAAAAGGTGGCCGACCGATCTCCGAGCGGTCGGGTCGGCGACGGCCGACAGTGCATTATTTCGGTTAATCTTTTTTCCTGATAATAGAATTTTCGTAACCATTCATCCTAATTTTCAATATTTGTTAGTTTTGTTGTTTTTTGTCGTGAGGAACTCACGGAGTGCGTTGACGAAAACGGCGGTACCGTGAATATTGCGTTGTTTCAAGGCGGCAAAAATGTTTATCAAAACCGCCTGCGTTTCGGCTCCGTCCTTGCTGCGCTTGCAGAAACTATTTCTACGCATCGCCACGCCGTTGCGGATCGTTCGCTCCGCAAACGGACACGCCCCACACCGGTCACTCCGTTCGCCGCACTCTCTGCGTTCCCGGCTGCTGTTCTTGCGGAAAACTTATTGGCGAAAGCCCAAAACCACTTTTTTCATAAATCCCAATTCCTACAGATTTTTGGCTGAAGCATTACGAATATCGTACTTTTTGTCGCCTTTAACGAAAGTGCAGACATTTTCTCGCCGTTTTGAGTATACCATCGCCAAAAAATTCCCTTTCAAACCGTCCGTTTACCCTTCTGGGAAACTGAACTCCGTGGCACGAGAGTTCCTTCGCGCGAATGCTGAATATGGCGACAAAGCGGGAAAATCGAATTGATCTTTACACGCGAAACGACCGAAGTTACTATCAAGGCATGGCGTTTGCCGACATTTTTTGATTGTTTTTTCTAAAAATTGGGAAGAATAATAAAACAAGGCAAGTTTTGTGTTTTTCTCTTGTTTGGAAATTAATCCGCACTAACCTATTACCATATGCTAACTTCAATGTATGGGATTTTTCACAGGCAAAGATTGCTAATTAAGTAAATAATCTTTGTAGTGGGAACTATTTTTGCGTTAAGCGAGCATTTTTGACCGGATTTTATGTCAACCGAACATCAATATCACTCGACGGGTAACACCATAATATTGTCAAAACCTTTTTGGGGACATTCCGGAATGTTCGACCGCCCGCCCGCTCTTCGATTTACCTACTCCCTGCCCTACGGCGCGATTCTCCGCGAGGACGGCGTGCAATTCGTCGTCATGAGTCGCTCCGCAACGTCTATGAAATTATTGCTTTACGACAACGTCGGCGACCGCGACCCGTCGGAAATCATCACTTTCGACCGTGAGGAAAACCGCTGGGGCGACGTTTGGAGTATTTTCGTTCCGGGAATCGGCCCTGGCCAGCTTTACCATTACCAAGCCGATGGTCCGTTCAATCCCGACGAAGGGCAACGTTTCGACGGAAGGGCAAGGTTGATCGACCCTTACGCAAAAGCCCTTGCCGGCGATTTTCTTCCCCCGACGGCCGACGGCGTGTTGCGACCGCCTAAATGCGTCGTGGTCGATGACGATGATTTTGACTGGCAGGACGATCGGCACATCAAACGCGATCTTTCCGAAACGATTATCTATGAAATGCACGTCCGCGGCTTCACGCAGTCAAAGAACAGCGGGGCGAAATATCCGGGAACCTACCTCGGGGTGATCGAAAAAATTCCGTACCTGCAATCGCTCGGGGTCACGGCCGTCGAACTGATGCCGATTCACGAATTTCCGATCCTCGATACGAACGGGCAGAAAAAGGTCAACGCCAACTACTGGGGTTACGACACGATGGCGTTTTTCTCCCCGCACCGCGGTTACGCGCACAGTAACGAACCGGGCAGCCAAGTCCGCGAGTTCAAGGAAATGGTCCGGGCTTTGCACCAAGCGGGTATCGAGGTCATTCTCGACGTCGTTTACAACCATACCTGCGAAGGAAACGAATACGGCCCGACGCTCAGTTTCAAGGGGCTCGAAAACCGCGTCTATTACATGCTCGAACAGGGCAGGTATTACAAGAATTATTCCGGTTGCGGCAACACCTTCAACGGAAACCACCCCATCGTGCGCGAGATGATCTTCAACAGCCTCCGCCATTGGGTGCACAATTACCACATCGACGGTTTCCGCTTCGATCTGGCCTCGATTTTCAGCCGCAACCAGTCGGGTTACATCCTGCCGAACCCGCCGACGGTCGAAACGATCCAGGAAGACCCGCTTTTGGCCGACACGAAGATCATCGCCGAGGCCTGGGACGCGGCCGGGGCCTACCAGGTCGGGTCGTTCGGCAACCGCCGTTGGGCCGAATGGAACGGGAAATACCGCGACGACATCCGGAAGTTTTGGCGGGCCGACCCCCACATGACCGGCGCGATGGCCACGCGACTTTCCGGCTCCAGCGACCTGTACCAGCACAACAACCGCTCGCCGTTCTGCAGCATCAATTTCGTGACCTCGCACGACGGCTTCACGCTCAACGACCTGGTCAGCTACAACGGCAAGCACAACGAGGCCAACGGCGAAGGAAATCGTGACGGCGACAACAATAACTACAGTTGTAATTACGGCGTCGAAGGCCCGACTTGGAAAAAAGAGGTCGAAGCGGCCCGTATCCGGCAGATCAAGAACATGCTCGCGACCCTCTTTTTGAGCCAGGGCGTTCCCATGCTCGTTTCCGGCGACGAATGCCGGCACACGCAGCGAGGAAACAACAACGCCTATTGCCAGGACAACGTCATTTCGTGGTTCGACTGGAAGCTGCCGCGGAAACATGCCGATATTCTGCGTTTTTGCCGCTCGCTCATCCTGTTCCGTCGCAAGGAACCGACCGTGCGCCAGCGGAATTTTCTGATTGGGCAAATGCGCAAAAGCGGCCCCTTGCCCGACATCAGTTGGTACGGTCCGTCCGGCGGCGGTGTCAATTGGGGCAACGGCCTCGAACGAAGCCTGATCTGCCTGCTTTCGGCCATGCCGCAAACGGAAGAGGACGACCCGTCGCGGCACCATGTCATGCTCATGTGTCACGCCGGTACACAGACGCAGGAATTCCGCTTCCCCGAGGCGGCGAAACCGTTCCGCTGGCAGTTGTTTCTCGACACCGCGGCGGAACCGCCGAAGGATATTTATCCGGATTACGACGGCCCCTTCGCCGAGATGGGCAAGGCCCTGACGCTCGAATCGCTTTCGATGCGGGTGTACCTGGCCGAAACCGGCAAAACCGGCTGAGAAGAATCCCGCCAATCGTTGCAGACGTTAATTTTCGCATGGAAATTGCCGCAAAAGCCCGTAAAACGGGATGGCGGCATCGCGGTTTGCTCCCGTGTGCTATATTTTCGCGTTCACTTGGGCAAGAATTTCCCGAAAGGAGAAAATAATGGATAACATGATCGCAAGCGCGTCGCAGATGCAGCAACAGCAGATGGCCATGCAAACGCAGGTCAGTCTCATGAAAACCTCGCTCAACACGCAAAAGGCCGTCGGAGAAGCGATCATTTCGCTCATCGACACGGCAGCGTCGGGGCTCGGCTCCAATGATTCCCCGAAGGGCAAATCGCTGTTCAGCGGAAAAAATCTCGACATCACGGGGTAGGGCATTCACCCCGCGTGTTTTCTGAAATCAAACAGTATGCTGAAGCCGTTTGATAATTCCCGAACTCCGTGACACGGGAGTCCGTTTTCCCAAAGGGTAAACGGACGGCCTGAAGGGAAATTTCAATGGGCTATAGTAAAAAATTCACATTCTGCAAACCTTCATAATAATTGCCGCTTTCCGCCTTGAATTCCACGACGACGAAATCGGGGTCAAGCGGCCCTTGCGGGTAATACATCGTCATGAAGTCCTGCCAGAGCGAACGCCGCAAGTCGTCGTCCCAGGACAGTTCTATCGTTCCCGAGAGCATCACGCCGCGGCAGACGATCGGTTTGGCGTCGGGCGCGTACTCGTAAGCGTACAGGCAGGCACGATTGTCATTTCGCAATATCTCCGTTCTTCGCGTCGAAGTGTTGCTGCAAAACCAAAACCGATTCAGACCGTCATTCCGCATTTTCACCATCGCCTTGATCTCCGGTGCGCCGTCCCTGCCGACTGTTCCCACCGTCATGACCACGGGATCGCGTTCCACCAAAGCCAACGCCAGCCGCTTCGCTTCAAGGTCATTCATAAGATTCTCCTTCAATGTGATAAATATTTCGCAACCGCCCATGTTGTCGGTAACGGGATCACTCAACCTTCTTTCCAACATAACACGGCGACCGGGGCCATGTCAAGATTGAGTCGCTGAGGGGACATTGATCCGCGTGTTGCGTGCGGTACGGTTTGTTGTATAATTTAGTGTGTCATGCCGTGTTCCAACTCGGTTATGGAAATTGTGGTGGCGATAAAAAATGCACCGCGATCCCAGCTCTGCTTGCTACGCCACTGTGGAGAAGTTACGCAAAAAGCAACGTTTTTTGCCATTGGCGAAGCAAGCGATCCATCGGATGTGTTTAATTTTTTATTGCCGGCACAATATCCCCTTCCAAAGTCCCTGTTTGTGAAAGAATGCCATGAAATTCCTTCATGCGATGCCTGGGCGGTTTTTTGTCGCCCTGTCGACCTTGTTTGCCTTGTGTTGCGTTGCCGGTTTTCCGCCGTGCCATGCCGATGACGCGAAAAAAGACGAAAAAAAATGGACGCCGCTGTTCGACGGCAAAACGCTCGACGGCTGGTCTGTTCCAAAATATGAAGAGGGCAAAAAGGCCGAAATCAAGGACAATTGCCTCATCCTCGGGCGGGACGATCTTGCGACGGGCGTCAAATACGACAAGCCGTTCCCCAAGACAAACTACGAAATTATGTACCAGGCCAAACGGGCCAACGGTTACGACTTTTTCGGCACGATCACCTTTCCGGTCAAGGAAAAGTTTTGCAGCTTTGTCAACGGCGGTTGGGGCGGCTGTGCCATCGGTCTTTCGTCGATCAACGGTTACGACGCATCGGAAAACGAGACTTCCGGTTTTTACGATTTCAAGGACCGCCAGTGGTACCAGTTCCGGCTTTGCGTCAGCGACGACCGCGTCACGGTTTGGTTTTATCCCGTCGGCAAGGATGGAAAAATCAAGGAAACCTCAGGAAACGACGCAAAGGCCGAGGCCGAAGCCCTCGCGGAAATCGAGAAACCGAAGGTCGATCTTGCCCTGGAGGACAAGGAATTGACCACCCGGATTGAGGTTTCCCCCTATAAACCGCTGGGGATCACCACATGGAACACCGAAGGGCACATCCGCGATGTCAAATACCGCGAACTGACGCCCGAAGAGGTCGATCAAATCAAGCAACTGCCGGAACGATCGCGGCGCAATTGATACGTTTGGAATGATGCGACAACAGGAAAAACACATCATGCGTTTCACGATTTTTCTTATGGCGGCGTCGACCGCGCTGTTGTGCGGCGTTATATCGACCTGGGGTTGCCGACCGGCATCTTCAGGCATGGAAACGGGCGCAAATTCCGATGCAAAAGACGAACTTGCGTCTGGAAAAACAGCGGTGAAATCGGAAACGCCCATGCAATTACTGCTGGTCTCCGTGCCCGATGCGAGTCGCAGCGAGGCCGTCGTCACGGGGCTTGGCCGCGCAAATGCCGAGGCCCCCTGGATTGAGGAACTGGCGGAAATGCCCGCGCAGATCGGGCGAAACGGGACGGGTGAACCCGGCGTCAAGATGGAGCGGGACGGAAAATCGCCGTTGGGCGAATTTGCGTTTATGCTCGCTTTCGGTCGCGATGCCGAAGCGCCGGAAGGCGTGACTTTCCCCTACCGCCAGGCGAGGGAGCATGATTTTTGGGTCGACGACCCCGCATCGCCGGATTACAACCGCTGGGTCAGCGGCGACGCGCCGACCGTCTCGCACGAACGCCTGCGTCTCGCCGGCGGGAATCCCGTGTATGATCTCGCCCTGACGCTGGATTTCAATACCAATCCTGTCGTTCCCGGGGCCGGCAGCGCGATTTTTCTCCATATCTGGGAAAGCCCGACGACGCCGACTTCCGGCTGTGTTTCCCTTTCTCGGAAAAACGTCCTCAAAATTCTCCGTTGGCTGGACGCGAAAAAAAATCCGCATATCCGCATCGAAGCAAAATCGCCGGACGCATCCTGATTCCCAGCGCGATTATTGGGCAACAATTCGCTTCACCTCACGCTGCCGGCTTCGCGCATCATGCGGAGGATCAACTCGTCGAAGGGGACCGCGGACGGGGAAATCGTACAACTGAAACCGTTGCCGATGCAATATTTTCGCAGCGTTTCGAGAAATTCGGCGAACTTGTTTTTGTAGCGCCGCAGGATGCTTTCGCTGATCGTCACGTCGCGGACCGACCCGGTTTCGATATCGACCAGTTGCAGGTCGCCGAGCAGTTTCGGGTTCGCTTCGAGCGCGTCGTGGACTTGGATGATATTCGGCTCGTACCTGCGATAGCGCAGCGTGTCGATTCCGCCCTGATAGCCGTGCGGGTCGTAGAGGTCGCTGACAACGACGGCCAGTCCGGTGCGCTGCTTGCGGTGGATGAAATCGCGGACGACCGCCCCGAGATCGGTTTCCTCGCCGACCGCTTCGCAATGTTCAAGGAATCGCAACAGGCTCAGGATGTGCTGCTTGCCGCGGGTCAGCGGGACCACGTCGTAAATCCTGTCGGCATACGCGACGACGGAAACGCGGTCGAGATCGGCCAACGCGATATAGGCCAGCGCGGCGGTGATCTGTCGGGCATAATCGAATTTGTTCGGCTTGCCGGCGGCCATACTGCGCGAGCAATCGAGGAAAAAATAGACGTGCAGGTCTTCTTCCTCTTCAAACCGCTTGATCAACTCGCTGCCGAGTCTCGCGTAGATGTTCCAGTCGAGATAGCGCAGATCGTCGCCGAACGTGTAATCCCGGTGATCGGCGAATTCGACGCCGCCGCCCATCTGGCGCGTCCGTTTCTGCGCCAGCAACTGCCCGCGGAATATCCGGCGCGAAATCAGCGAAAGATATTCCAGCTTCTTCAAAAATTCCGAATCAAACATCATGGCCATGGGTTACCCCGCGGTGGGAATGGAAAAAATTCGTGTCGACATGCGGTTGGATTCCATTAGACGTTTTTTTGTATCGTCCGTCAACAAGATGGCGGGAATAGTGGGTTGAAGGAAACTATGAATACATTGCATTTTATCAAATTTTAACCAGGAACCGAATACATTGCCGAACATGCCGATCGGCCAATTTCGAAAATTTTCGAGAGGCGGGATAATCAATGGGACAAGCATGTTACTCCTTACATTCCCCCCAGCCCGGGGCGTAAAGGTCTTGTATTTCGTGTTGCCTCCGGTAAAATAGCGTTTTGGTCACGTTTTTATTGTCATGGATTTCAATTTCCTTTTGGTACAGGATTTAATGTCATGTCCGATTCCATTCCGATGACCCGGGACGGGTATAACAAATTACGCCAAGAGCTCGAACGCATGGAGCAGGAGGAAATGCCGATCATTGTCGCGCGAATCGCCGAAGCCCGGGCCGAGGGTGACCTGAAGGAAAACGCGGAATATCACGGCGCCCGCGAAAGTCAGGGCCTGCTGCAAGCGCGAATCAACGAACTGAAAGCGAAACTTTCGCGAGCGGTGATCATGGACGCTTCGAGCGGCCCACAGGACGAAATCCGTTTCGGCGTCAGGTTTAAGGTCAAACGCCTCAGCAACGGAATGACCGAGGAATACGAACTCGTCGGGGCAGGCGAAGAAGATTTTGACGAAGGCAAA
>JAVBQX010000140.1:0-12871 GCA_031548645.1 Thermoguttaceae bacterium | reverse complement strand
GAAATCGTGCCGCGAAAGAACGGCAAGGCGGTTTGTTCCGAGTGCGGCAAAAAGTGTCCGACTTACGACACGTCGAAAACGGCACGCCGGTTCGAGTTTGTTTCGCTTTGGGCGATTCCGGTCGAGTTCCTTTACAAGATGGCCGAAGCTGTTCCATGCGATGCGGGCCGCGTGTGAAACCGATCTGGTCCGGAGCGGATACCAGCTAAAAGACGTCACCGAATGGATGGGGCATTCCTATAAAGTCGCTGAGAATCACTACTTGCGTGCCCGCGAAGAAGAGTTTGACCGGGCCGTCAAAAACGGTGCTGTAAAATCCGGCGATAACGAACCGAAAATCAAAGAAGTCACGCAAAATCCGGACGGAAACGAATTTTCACCCCCGAAAAATTCAGTGCGAAAAGCGGTGCTGCAAGCGTCTGCACAGGACTGTTTGAAAGAACAAGGAAAATCAAAAAGCCCGTGTTTTACGGGCTTGAGCAGTTCGGTGCAACAGGGTGCAACCGGTCTAATAGCCAAGGCGGGACTTCGTTAATATCTTTTATCTTCTATCGTTTGTGGGACTTAGGGCGAAGACATTCTATATACGGTGGTGAAATCGGCGGTATTGTCCCGAAAAACACCCTGTCTTGTGGCCGCAAGTCGCCGTCTTCGCCATCTGCTTTGAAGGCTCCAGCGACAAACCCCGGCACCAGTGTTTCGGCGGTCGATACCGCCGCCTTGGCTTTGGGCGGGAGTCCCCGCACAACGCGAGGCGTTCAACCCGGCCCGAAAGTCTTGGCCGTTTCCCGTTCCAAGGAAAGCGGGGGCGGCAATGCCATTTCGTGACCGGTCGACAACGCCCCGCAGAGGTTGGCGGAACAATCGTGAGCGAGCAGCGAACCGGAAGCGGCAACGGCTTGCCACGGTCATCGGCGGGGAAATTCTCCTGCGGCGGTCTGCCCCGTGGCAGATCGCCCGCCGTGGGGGTTGCGGTCTTGGCGTCGCGACGGGCTTGCTGGATCGCCGCGACTGCGGCAGGCGGTTGAGACGGCAGCCGGGTACTTGGCCTGATAAAAATATTAACCATTAACAAAAAAAGCGGCATTGGGAAGCCACCCCAAAACCGCCAAGATAATACTAACATTTAGAAAGATCATGCTAACATGAGTTCGGAAAAAAACAAGAGCAACTTGAGCAAAGAAGCTCAAAAGATGAAAGATTTGCTGTGGCAGAATTACAGTGACTTGCAGTATCGGCGTTTGGAATATGTGACGACGCGGGGCATGATCGAACAGGAAGAGGCCCATGAAGATTTGCTGTTCGATTTCAAAGATGATGACGTCACGTGTTCTTGTTTGCCTGTTTTTGCGAGTGAGAGCAAAAAACAGGGCGGGACAGCGGCGGGGGGTCCTTCGCGAAGCGGGGGTGCCGCCGCTGTCGTTCCCGCGACTTTGCCCCCGCTCGATAACATGGGGCTACACAAGTACCGAGACGCAAAACTGCAAAGCGAACGAGAGAAAAACGACGCTTTCAATAATGCTTTCCACTATCGCGACCAACACCGACACAAAACATTGGGCGGCTACGATGGCGGCGTGGAAATCGGAGTTCACGGCGAATGGAACGACCGGGACTTCACCGCGATTCTGGATCAACTGGAACACGCCCGAAAAATGGCCGAGTCCGACAAGTGCGACCGCGACGAATGCTACGTTACGATTGGTGATCGCGTTTTTCTGGTCGAACCCGTGGGCTGCAAAATCGGCGTCTATTATCGCTACATCTTCACGGGCCAGGGCGTCCGGTTCTATCTTCATCACAGCCCGAGCGAACGTTTCCAGCCGGTGCGGTTGCGTTACAATCACGATGCCTTGGTCGGTCGTGATCTCTTCGAGGTCCACGAAACGACCCGCGAATGGCTCGAAGAAATCGGCTTTCACGTCACGAAAGAAACGCTGTCCCGCGTCGATATGCAGGTGACTTTGCAGCGTGCGACGGCGGATTTCATGAACCTGATCGCCCGGGGCCATGCCGTGCGAAAGACGCGAAAATGTGACATTCACATGAACGGCCCACAAGTACAAACCTACACATCCGGCAAGACGACGCAGATTTGCATTTACGACAAGAGGGAAGAACTTTGCGACGGTGGTGACGAAATCAAAATGCGGCTGGTCGTCAAGCATCTGCTCGGGCTGGATATGCCGGAAGAGTCGTGCATGATCAATGCTCCGCTGTTTCTTTTCGAGCATCTGACCCGCGTGGAATTCCGCTTGCGTCGCAGTCGCCTTCGTGAAATGGGCATCGACAGCGTGGCCGATTTGAAAGAAAAAGAACTGTCACTCATCGCGTTCATGACGGAAGAATGGTTTCGCATTCTCGACGAACCGAAGGTACGCGGCCATGAAAACACGCAGGAAGTGCACGAAATTTGGCAGGAAGTGCAGCAGCTTTTCCGCCGCTATTTTCCGGGCGATGACGCGAAACGCAGTGAAATCAAACGCGGTCGGGACAACGGCATTCGATGCACCGGCGATGCCTTGCGTCAACAGGCTTGCGGCTGTCTGGCCTCGTATCTGGCCATCACGCAAGGCAGCAAGATCAGCGAAAAAGATACCGCTGCAATTTTGAAGGAACTGTTAGAAAGCAACGTCGCCGAACTCACGCAACAGGCCAGAGAGCGGGCCAAAGAACTTGAGGTAACCCGCGGCTTCACGCCGATTCCACAGGTGCCAAACGGAGCAACGGGAGCAACGAACGCATCAGACGCAATGGAAACAACCGAAGCAACACGCGCATGTGACGCAATGGACAGGTCGGCACAAGCCGCCGTTTTGAAGTTTTGGGGGCTTCCCGACAGGGCTTGCGGATGATTTTTTCAAAAAAAATATTTGCAAAATGAAATTACGTTTTGCGAGGAAATTACGTTTACCGGGGTGGTAGTAACTGACTTGGTAAAATAGCGATTTACCCCGTGATTTGCAGCGTATTTCTCATTTCGAAATTTTGGGAGTCACCTGCGAAGTGAGAAACCGCGTTGAGAGAGATAACAAAATGTAATTTCAGAGGGGGGCACAAAACGTAATTCGTCATCACGACATTTTCAATCACCCTTGATCAATTAAAGGAGATACGATACCATGCCGAAGAAGAGAGTATACAACTACGATCGAACCATCGTAACGATTCGCATTGACAACCGATTGCTTGAACGGCTTCGCGAAGTGGGGCCGACCATCATGGGCGGATATTCCCGCATCGTCGATGACAGCATTCGGATGTGTTTGCCGTTTTACGAATGCCAAAGCGAATTTGACGAAAACGAGGAAATGGATTTGGAACGGTTCCGGCAGGTCTTCGCAACCGTATTGCGGCCCGACTGTCTGGGACAAGCCGTCGTCGAGGCGTGCAAGGAAATCATCGCGACCGACGCCAAAAAGCAGGGAAGGCGAAAACCATGAAAACGAAAAGGAACACCGCAAAAAAGAGTACGGAACGCAAGGTTTATTTCACCTTGGGTGACGGTAAATCACGTCCCATTTATGTCAGCAAATACGTCGATGATGCCACCTATCAGGATTTCAAAAAAATCTTGAAACTACTGGCGCAATCAAAGCGATATGGTTCGCCGGTCACGGCTCGTGATTGGAACCGGATTAAAAATTTGCCATCAGACTTGCGTGATAAATTGGCGGATGCCGGGCTGATTGAAGCAAAACAGTCGCGGACGCTTGTTGCTTTTCTCAAAGCATATTTGGAAGAGCGTTCGGATTTGGCGAAACGAACCAAGGCAAAGTATTCAACATCGATCAAAAGCCTGATAGATTATTTTGGCAACATTCCCTTGGCTGAAGTGACACATGAAAAAGCCGCTCTTTATCGTGTTCATTTGATGCAAACCGGATTCAAAGAAGCGACGGTTTCAAAAATGATCGGTGTAGCGCGCTTATTTCTAGGTACGGCAAAGCGTCGAAAGTTGATTGACGAAAACCCGTTTCAGTATGTTGAAACCGGCAGCCAGGTCAACAAGGAGCGTGAGCATCGTGTAACAAAAGATGAATTTGATACCCTCTTAGCCGCATGTGCAAACGAAAAGGATAGATTGATCATTGCTCTCGGACAATCCGGTTTGCGTATTCCTTCCGAACTGGTCGGACTTCGCTGGAGTGAAATTGATTGGGAAAAAAAATGCTTCGTCGTGCATTCCCCAAAAACTGAACGCAAGGGCAAAGGAAAACGCATTGTGCCGATTTTCGATCTTGACCAGCCTTGTATCAAACTGCGTCAGTATCTGTTGGATGCACTTGCAGTCGCTCCAAAAGATGAGGATAGAATTTTCCCGGATATACATCCCGAAAAATCAATGGGTTCATGGATCAGCAAACTTGCCGACCGAGCCGGAATTGATCTTTGGGAAAAACCTTTTCAGAATATGCGGTCAACATGTGCGAACGAATTACGTGAAGTATTTCCTGAACATGTGTGTAACGCTTGGTTGGGCCATACGCAAAAAGTTGCCGTTGATGCCTATCTCTATGTGATGGACGAACAACTTGAAAAAGCAACTCAAAATTCAAGTTCAACCAAGGGGAAACAGCAGGGCGACAATGAATATAGGTACAATATTCACGATTTCGAACTGTGCAAATATGACAATTTAGAATTTTGGGAAGGTGCTACGACATCCCAAGAGAAAGTTTTCTCAAACGTCGGCGGTAATTTCGGCGGTTTTTCATCTATAGAATCAGTAGTATTCTATGAAGCCTATCAGCGTCTGAATCCTGCTGCAAAAATGTTTTTTAGTGAGGAATACGGCGGAGAATGCACACTATCCGCCTTGAATCATTTTCTTGTAACCTACGGAAACATAGTGGCTTACAATAAAAACGGTGTTGTATATGGCGACGTAGAATTCTATGAAAAATCTCGGCAAAGCCAAGCCGATGAGGCCGCAAAAAAAGCCCCGGGGTCGGGGCTTCTGGAAGAAGAAGATAGCCAAGGCGGGACTCGAACCCGCACGTCATTACTGACAAGGGATTTTAAATCCCCAGCGTCTGCCATTCCGCCACTCGGCCAAAGTATGAATTGAGTTTGAAAACTAAATATCTTGCGAATTCAGATCAGGATTCAAATTATTCTACCGATTTCTGCAAAAATACAAAAATCGCCCCATTTGTTGAGCGGTCAATCATCAGACACCGGCAAATATTGTCAAGCATTCACGTCTTTGCAATAATATAATGTCCAGACAAGAAAATGGCAAGATCGCATCGGTGTTCCGGGAAAATCGGGATATGATGCACTTAATTATTCGTCGCAAATATCATATTCAGATGAATGACTTAAGACATTACGTGGCATCTGGTTGTGATTTGATTGATGCTGTGGTGATATTGCCACAACTCATTTACCCGCCAGCATAATAAGGAAATCATTGACATGAAGGGTCAAAATCAAGGCCGGAACATGGTTTTTTTTCTGCTGGCCGTATTTCTTTTTTTTCTGCCGGTCGCCGCATGTCGAAAAAACAGCGACGAAATACAATCCTCTCATCTCGAAACCGTCATGGACTGGCAGCAAGTTCGGGCGAATCGACTAAAACAGCGATCAGACCAAGCCGAACGTTATCTGGCCGACTTGCAGGTCATCGGTTCCCGGCGCGATGAGCCAGCTTTCGAGCGGGAGTTATTGCAGATTATTGAAAAAAATGAACGGAAAATCGACCCGGAAACG
This sequence comes from Thermoguttaceae bacterium, assembly GCA_031548645.1. Taxonomy (GTDB): domain Bacteria; phylum Planctomycetota; class Planctomycetia; order Pirellulales; family Thermoguttaceae; genus WRMR01. The sequence continues at coordinate 7,156 of JAVBQX010000140.1, read as the reverse complement.
GGTTTCCTTTGGGACTCGCACACGCAACCGAAAGGTTACCATTCCCAATTTGAGTACGGAACAAGGGTCCGTCCGACCCGCGAAACGATAAACCATGCGGCGACGCTGATCGCCAGTCCGCGGGAAGAGCATCACGTGCAAGGTCGGCAACTGCTCGAAAAAATTATCGACCTGCAGGACCAAAATCCGGAAAGCGAAACCTTTGGCCTCTGGCCCTGGTATTACGAGGAACCGCTCCCGGAGATGGCGGCGCCCGATTTCAATTGGGCCGATTTTCTCGGCGCGATTCTGGCGACGCTTCTGCATGATTATTCCGACCGCCTGCCGCCTGAATTGCTCACAAAGACGCAAAGGTCGCTCGAATGCTGCACCGGGGCGATCATCAAACGCGACGTCAAGCCGAATTACACGAACATCGCCATGATGGGCGCGGCGGTCACCGCGGCGGCAGGTGAGTTGCTTGACCGGAACGATCTGCTGGATTACGGTCGCATGCGCATTGAGCGGAATCTCGAACACTATCGCAAGACGGGAAATTTCATCGAGTACAACAGCCCGAACTACACGCCGGTGGTCATCAACGAACTCGAACGCATGTTGTATCTTGTCGACGACCAAGCCTGTCGGCAGGCGGCGGCCGAGCTGCTGCTCGCCGCGTGGGAAACGGTGGCCGAACATTATCACGTGCCGACGCGACAATGGGCCGGCCCGTTCAGCCGGACGTACAGCGATACGATTTCGCCGCGCATGCGGAACACGATTCTCGCGCAAACCCTCGTGCTTTCCGCGGAAGAAGCCGCCGCGCTGCCGCCCGAAGAGCAGCCGGTTTTTTCTCCCTTTGTGCCGCGACTCGCCTGCCCCGAGTCGTTGCGACGCAAGTTTTCCGAAATCCCTCAAACCGAAATATTGCGGCGGCACGTTTTCAGCAAAGCCGACCCCGACAATCCCGTCAGCGGCACGACCTGGTTGACGCCGGACGCGGCGTTCGGCAGCGCGAGTTATCACACGTTCTGGGAACAGGCCCGCGGACTGATCGCCTATTGGGTCGTGCCGGGTTCGAACGAACCTGCCGTGCTGAAACTTTCGTTCCTGCACGATGGCAACGATTTCGCCAGCGGCTGCGCGAGAAACCGCCAGTCGGGCGGCCGGGTGCTTTCGGCCATCGGATTGTTGCGAAACCAGGGCAGTATGCACCCGACCTTCGACCGCCCGAAAGACGGCGTGTTCAACGCGAAATCGTTTGAAATCACGTATCAACTCAAAGCGAAAAACGCCCGGGCACGCGAGTTGTCGCCCCGCGTGTTCGAGCTTTCCGCCGGGCCGGTGCGGGCGGTTGTGCATGTCGCCGAATGTTGCATGTTCGACGGCCGACCGGTACAATGGCATTTGGAACATGGTGACGAAACGCCCGACATCGTCAAACTGGTCGGCGTGTGTTATCGCGGCGAATCGAAGGCGTTCGCTTTCGACTCGTTGGGTGAAACACGCATCGGCATCGGATTGGAACTGCTGCGAGACGATCAAAAGCCTTCGCAGGCAATCGTGACGATTTCAGATGCCAAAACGTTGCCGAATCGCGAAGGGACGTTTTATCTTATCGGCTGGGAGCCCGTCACCGGTAACAAGGGAATCGCCGTTCCCGCACAGCCGACGGACAAGTGAAATTTTTCGTTTGAATTAACACCCAGTGAATATGAAAGACACACATGAACACGACACGCGGTTTTCGGAATTATTCGGGGTTGTTTTTGATTCTGGTCATTTGTCAATTACTCGTTTTGGCTCAATATTTGTCCGCCGACGAACCGACGCAGCCGGGCACCTTGGCCCTGACGCCGAAAACGCTTTGGGATGTCGACCGCCTGTTGAATACGCCGCCCGAAGCGCGTTACGGTGACGCGGAACAACGCGAAGGTTGCGAAATCCAGCCGATCTGGTACGCCGCCGAACCCTATCGCGGAGGAAAAACGGAGGTTTTCGCCTATCTCGGTCGACCGACCGCTGACACGCAACAACAGGCAGCCGCCAAACAATATCCGGCCGTATTGCTGGTGCATGGCGGCGGAGGCAAGGCGTTTGACGAATGGGTCGAGCATTGGGCCAAACGCGGTTACGTTGCTTTGGCGATGGACCTCGCCGGTTGCGGTCCCGACGGCAAGCGTCACGAACACGCCGGACCGGGACAGCAGGATCGCGCCGACAAGTTTTGCGATTTCGACCGCGCCGATCCGTTAAGCCTTCGCGACGTCTGGACGTATCACGCCATCAGCGACATCCTGCTCGCGCATGCGTTGCTGGCCTCGCGGGACGACGTCGACGCGGATCGAATCGCGGTCACCGGCATCAGTTGGGGGGGATATTTGACCTGCATTTTGTCCGGCGTCGATCCGAAATTGGCTGCGGCCGTTCCGGTTTACGGTTGCGGATTTTTGCATGAGAACAGTTGCTGGCTCGGCGAGTTCGCGCAAATGAACGCCCAAAAACAGGCGGACTGGGTCACCCTGTTCGATCCGGGCCAATACCTGTGCGATGCACGATGCCCCATGCTGTTCGTCAACGGCACGAACGATTTCGCATACCCGCTCGACAGTTACAAAAAATCCTACGAACTGGTCAAGCGGCGGAATCCGAACGTGGGCATCGCCGTCGAGATTGAACGGCCGCACTCGCACATTTGGACCTTTCCCGAGGTCGACGCTTGGATTGACGCCTATTGCCGACCCGCGGAACCGCTGCCGGCGTTATCGAAAATCGAATACGGTGAGCTGGTGCGATATTCCCCCGAAGGTTGTACGCTGACCGCGAAAGTCGATGGCACCGTGCCTATTGATAACGCCGTACTGTGTTACACGAACGACGGCGCCGAGTGGAACAAACGCAAATGGTCGACCGTTCCGGCGGAAATTCGCGGTCACGAGATCGTCGCAACATTGCCCGGCAAACGAGCGGCGGTCGCATTTCTTCTCGTAACCGATTCGCTCGGGCGGAAAACTAGCACGCCGCACCATGAATTCCCCGACGCGGAACAATACGCCGTCTTTGAAGGCGCGGAGGGCAAACCGGGAAGCGGCAAACACATCGTGCTCATTTCCGGCGACGAGGAATATCGCAGCGAGCAGATGCAGACGCAACTGGCGAAAATTCTTGCCCGGCACCACGGATTTCGATGCACCGTGCTGTACGCGATCGACCCGAAAAGCGGCGAGATCGACCCGGTGATCGTCGACAACATTCCGGGCTTGGAAACGCTTGAAACGGCCGACTTGGTCGTCATGTTCCTGCGATTCCGTAACCTGCCCGACGAACAAATGCGGCACATCGCGCGATATCTCGAATCGGGCAAGCCGCTGATCGGGCTGCGAACCTCGACGCACGCGTTCAACATTCCGCCGGGGCAAACCTGGTCGCGTTACAGTTTCAATTACCGCGGCGAAGACGGCGAGTCCGCTTGGGACGGCGGTTTCGGCCGTCGCGTGCTGGGCGAAACCTGGATCGACCATCACGGTCATCACAAGGTCGAAGCGACGCGAGGGCTCATCGCGCCGGGTGCGGAAAAACATCCCGTCGTGACGGGCTGCGACGATATTTTCTGCCCGACCGACGTGTATACCGTGCGGCTGCCGCTGCCAGGCGATTCCAAACCGCTCGTGCTGGGGCAGGTACTCGCCGGAATGCAACCGACGGACAAGCCGCTCGACGGCGGCAAACACGACCCGATGATGCCCGTGCTTTGGACGAAGACCTATTGCGTGGACGACGGCAAGCCCGGGCGTGCGATCGCTTCGACGATGGGCTCGGGGCTCGACATGCAATCGGAAGGTTTCCGGCGGCTCATGGTCAACTCGTGTTACTGGCTGTTCGACATGACGGCGGACATCACGCCCGATTCCTGCGTCGATCTCGTCGGCGAATATCACCCGCTCGGCTTCGGTTTCGGCCAGTCGGAAATAGGCGTGAGACCGCGGGATTTGGCGGAATAAAATTCCAATCGCCGACAAACCAGAGCCCGAAGCGTAAGCGAGGGACAAAACACTAGCCGCCTGGGTTTGGAAAGTACGGCTCAGATTCAAAAATACCCAAATTGTACCCCTTAAATTACTATAGCGAGAGAGTTCCGTGAAAACCTTAAAGTTCGTTGCCATACCGTTGTGTTTGTTTGTGTGTTTGCTTGTAGTGGGCTGCAGAGGCTGTGGAGGTATTGGAGCACCTACTCCTATTACTGTTACAAGCGAGATGATACAAGGCGAGTGGATTGAAGATGTAAAGTGGCGACCCAGGGATCAGAGGGGACAGGACCCAGAGAAACCGGGCCGTTTTATTGTCCATGCTGATGGGACTTTAGAGGCCTTTGACATCTCAAACCAAATTGTTTCGATAGATGAATCAAGTAATCCGCCTTCTGTTTCAGGAACAGCTAAGTGGAGCCTTGAGTATAAGGGAAGCCCGCGTAAGCACCAAATATTCCGGGTTTCATGGCCCAAGGAAATGAGCCCGCCTAATGGATTTGGAGCAGAGGGATATTTTAGCAGAGAGTCAGAAAAGCTAACTGTCTGGTTTTATGTTGGAGATCCTGACCTTTTTGATAGAGTGGTTTTTGTGAAAAAATAACCACTGCGACCGTGACCAGTGCTTTGTCCGCGTTAAAATTGGGATATGAATAATTCCGAAAATCTGCTATTCAGTTGCGGTGTGCGCCGGTCACGGCGTAACAGCCCTACCATGCAAACATTTCATCACGGTCAACGTATTGGAAAAACTGTTGTGAGCGTTTCCACCAAAATTTCGTCGACGTTCCGGCAGGGGGCGGGCCATCTGGCCCGTGTTGCGACGGGATTCTTTTCCGGGGTGGCCGATCTCGTCTGCCCGCCGGACTGTCTCGCCTGCAACGCGCCGCTGGAACGAAACGATCTGGCCCATTTTTATTGCGGCGAATGCTGCCGGCGGATCGTCGTCGAAACGTCGGAATATTGTCCGACCTGCGGGGCCATCGGGCGTTTGATGCCGGATTTCGACACGCCGCACCCGGGCCGGGCGGGATGCTGGGAATGCGCCCAGCAGGAATTCCGGTTTTCGCGAACCGTCGTGTTGGGACATTACGCCGACCTGTTGCGTTCGCTCATTCTCGACATGAAACGCGACCGCGACGGCATCCTTTCGACCAACATGGCGAAGCTGTTTCTCGAAACGCGCGGAAACGAACTCCGGGTCGTCGCGCCGGACCTGGTCGTGCCCGTGCCGATGCACTACGTGCGGCGGTTTTTCCGCGGGACGAACAATCCGGTCTTTTTCGCGAAGGAAATCGGACACTCGCTGGGCGTTCCTGTCGGCATGCGGATCGTCCGGCGAACGCGCTATACGAAACCGCAATTCCACCTCAAGCCGCGTCAGCGTTACAACAACGTGCGGGGCGCCTTCGCGTTTGTCGGTCGAAAAAACGTCGTGGCCGGAAAACACGTGCTGATCGTCGACGACGTTTTGACGACCGGCGCGACCTGCAACGAAGTGGCCCGCATCCTGCGCGACGCCGGGGCCGCCTCGGTCAGCGTCGCGGTGTTCGGCCGCGCGATGGGCAAATACAACCCGCTCGACCCGACCGAAAAACCGATCGACGCGTGATATGCAGGCAATGCAATCAAGCTGAAGCACCGTTTTTCACAGCATATCCAACGGATCAATATCAACGATCCAGAGCGTGTCGACGGGCGGCTTGAGATTGGTCGTCGCGAGGCGAATGGCGTTTCGCATCCGTTCCTGATCCGCGGCGTGCAGGTGAATGTGAAAGCGGAAGTTGCCGCGTAACTTCGAAAACGGGGCCGGGGCGGGGCCGAGGATGCGGCATTTCAATTCAACGTCGGCGGCGTGTTTTTTCAAGGACGCCGCCATCTGCTTTGCGAATTCCAGCGTCGCGGGTTCGTTCGGGCCTCGCACCACGAACCGGGCCAAATGCGAATACGGCGGATAGCCGAGCATCTCGCGGAGCGGCAGTTCGCTTTTCACGAAGGCGTGATAATCGTGTTTCGTCGCCGCCATGATCGCCGGGTGGTCGGGATTGAACGTTTGAATTACGACATGTCCGCCGCGCTCGCCGCGGCCTGTGCGACCGGCGACCTGCGTGATGAGGTGAAACGTCCGCTCCGAGGCGCGAAAGTCGGGCAAATGCAGCGCCGTGTCCGCGCTGATGACGCCGACCAGCGTGACGTTCGGAAAATCAAGCCCCTTGGCGATCATCTGCGTGCCGAGCAAAATGCGGACTTTCCCTTCGCGGAACTGCGACAACGCCCGTTCGTGGGCCCCGTGCCCCTGCATCGTGTCGGTGTCCATCCGCAGCAGCGGCACGTCGGGGAAACGGGTTTTGATCTCCTGTTCAAGTTTTTGCGTGCCGAACCCGCTGTAACGAATGCCGGGAAACCCGCATTTCGGGCATTTCGACGGCGCGGCGATCTGGTGATCGCAATAATGACAGACCGCGACGTCCGCCGTGTGATGGTGCGTCAGCGTCACCTCGCAGTCGGGACATTTGACGACCTCGCCGCACGCGGGGCATTGAATATGCGTCGAAAAACCGCGACGGTTGAGCATCAGAATCACCTGGCCGCCTTGTTTGAGCGATTCGTCGATCGCGGCGTGCAGGTGCCGGTGAATCGCCCCGCGCGTGTGTCCGCTTCGATCCGCCGAACGCAGGTCGATCGTCGAAACGTGCGGCAGCGGCAAATCGCGAACGCGGTGCGGCATCGTCAGCAGTTGATACTCGCCGGTCTGGGCCCAGTGCCAGCTTTCGAGCGACGGGGTCGCGGAACCGAGCAGCAGCGGCACGTTTTCCTCTTCCGCGCGACGTTTCGCCACCTCGCGCGCATGATAACGCGGGGCCGAATCCTGCTTGAACGAATTTTCGTGTTCCTCGTCGATGATGATCAGCCCGAGCTGCGGCAGCGGCGCGAACACCGCGCTCCGCGCTCCGACGACCACCTGCACCGCGCCGGACGCGATGCGTTGCCATTCGCGGTGACGTTCCGCATCGGTCAAATGGCTGTGCAACACCGCGACGTGATCGAAGCGTCCGCGAAAACGACCGACCGTTTGCGGCGTCAGGCTGATTTCCGGCACGAGGATGATCGCCTGCCGACCGCTTTTCACCACGTCGTCGATCGCGCGAATG
>JAVBQX010000350.1:0-5897 GCA_031548645.1 Thermoguttaceae bacterium | reverse complement strand
AATTGGACCGGTCGTACACGATGGGTTCTTCATTCAGATCGGACATGGCATCACTTCGGGAATAAAAGGACGTGGCCCCTTCCCCGTAACGGTTCCGCCGTTGTGGCGGGACACTCGGTATGCTGAAATTTTCATACGGGGTGGGAAATGGCGTGTCGTTGGTCTGCGACATTCAAATGCTCCTTCATTCTGCGATACGCAAACAAGATGACGATGGGTGGGACCGCACGAACGGAAAATCTCCGATATATTTCGTGACGTGTGGCCTGACAAATGCTGCAATATTCTTGGTTTATTTTGGGGGAAAACAAAAAACACGGAAACCGCGTTTTCAGCTTGGAGTATGTCACAATAATCTGTCGTGACTTCGATTTCGAAAAGTTATATTTGCACAAAAAACTCACAAGTGCGGCAATTCGTATTGCCGGCATGCAAGAAGCTTTTGGTAGACGTGTTTACAGCAATGCAAGCCGCAAATCATGCCCCCTTCAATATATGTTATTCGGCGGGGAAGTCAAAAAAACTGCAAGCTAAGACCGAAAAATCGCCAAAATTACTGTAAATTTGTACTGAGTGTACAAATTCCCGGAAAAACTTGGCGAATTGTCAATCAAGGCAGGCAGGGCAAAAGGACAGGAAAAGCGATAAGGACAAGAAAAATATTGGAAAAGGTCAGCGGTCAGGCGCCGCTGATGGTAAAATTTTACGATTTATGGGTACTGTTTTCAAACAATGTCTTCAAAACCGCGTCTATTCGCTGTTCCAGTTCGACAAGGGAACAATCGTTTTCAATCGTCGCGTGCGCGGCCTTTCGTTTGGCGTCAAGCTGCAACTGGTTGTCAGCACGTGCTTTAAATTCTTCAATCGACCAACCGCGTGACAACACACGTTCAATCCGCACCGATTCGGGGGCGTCGACGAACAATATATTGTCGCAAAATTTCGCCCAACCGCCTTCGAGGAGCAGCGGCGCGTCGAGCAGCACCAGCCTCGCACCATTCATTTTAGCAAGCTCAATGCGGCTTTTCAACAGTTCTGCGATCCGCGGGTGCGAAATCGCGGTCAATTTTTCAAGATTCGCGTTGCCTTCCGCGGTGCCGGAAAAAACGAGCGCGGCCATTTTGCGGCGGTCGATTTCGCCATCGTCGGCAAAAGGAGCGTCGCCCCACTGCGAGCGGATGAGCGTTTTCACCTCGTCCTGCCGCAACACTTCATGCCCCAGCCGGTCGGCGTCGATGACGACCGCGCCGTCGCGCTGACCGATCAACCGAGCGACCGTGCTTTTCCCGCTCCCGATCCCCCCGACCAGGCCGATGATTTTCATGGTTGTGTTCCTTGCACACGGTAGGGCGGTCTCGCCGAGACCGCCGCCAAAAATGCTAAAGAGAATCCACAAAGCATTTAAAATAAGGACGTTCTCGAAATATGATTGATGAATCGTAATCATTCGGCAAACCAAAGAAAGGGACTTTGTGTGACCGTAATTCTCCAGACGCCGTAACATAACTGTGATTTACAATTTCTGCAATGTCGTCCGCGGAATATTGATCCGGCATCTCAAAAAACTCGAAAAGAAATGTTGTTCCAAAACCAAAAAGCTTTCCGTCTTTCATTTTAACCGCAAACCCCGTCCAACTCATTGTCGTTTCTCCTTCAATCTGCTTGAGAACAGGAATTGGAAGGGCATATCGGCTTTTTTCAACTCGCGCAACGTCATAGTCGTTGATACGGTTTCCAGCGGTTACAAAAACTTTGATAACAGGGTCATACCCGACCGCTGGAGTATTTCGTTCTTCATCAAATCGTTGCTTTGCGAATTTTATGGTCGATTCCGGATTGCGAAAAATCACGCAAGGCAAAAATGTTCCATCCGTTAGATAAACAGAAGCTCTGTACCCTGGGCCATAAATGTTGTCTTCCAATGGCTCGACATTATTCCTTAGAAAGTTGATAATTTCATCCGTTGTCTGGTGTTTCATTATCATACGAAGAGTGCCTTGGTGATGATGAGGAGGGTTTGTCATTCAAGTATTAATACTGGTTTTTCGACGGCGGTCACGGCGTGACCGCCCTACCCTTTAATTCACGGCGAGTTTTTCGAGATCACCGTTCCGACGCGTTCGCCGCCGATGGCGCGTTCGAGGTTGCCTTCCTTGCGGAAGTTGAAGACCATGATCGGCATGCCGTGGTCCTTGCATTTGGTGATCGCCTCCTGGTCCATGACACGGAGATTCTGCCGCAAGACTTCGGCGTACGAAAGATCGTCATACAGCACCGCGTGCGGATTTTTTTCGGGGTCGTCGCTGTAGACGCCGTCGACTTTCGTCGCCTTGAGCAGCACGTCGGCCTGGAGTTCGAGGGCCCGTTGCGCTGCGGCGGTGTCGGTCGTCACGAAGGGGCTGCCCGTTCCGCCGGCGAGCAGAATGATGCGGCCCTTTTCGAGGTGCCGGATCGCCTTGCGGCGGATGTACGGCTCGGCCACCGTGTCGACGTGCAGTGCGGTCATCAGCCGGGTGCTGGCGCCGAGGTTTTCGATCGCGTCCTGCAGGGCCAAGCCGTTGATCACCGTTGCGAGCATGCCCATGTAGTGGGCCGTCGCTTCCTGGATCGAATTGTTGGCCGCCTTGAACTGGCCGCCGCGCAAAATGTTGCCGCCGCCCATGATGATCGCGATTTGCACGCCTTTTTGCGCGCTGCGGACCACCTGCTCGGCCAGCCGGCACATGGCGTCCATCGAAATGCCCCGCTCATGCGCCGGGCAAAAGCCCTCGCCGGATATTTTTAATACAACGCGTCGGGAATCGGATTGTGTTACTGTCATGGAATGATGTCATTGATTTCTGGTAAATGTTTGCCCTTCGCGCCGATCTGTGACCGGCGGTTCAATAATACCACTAAATTTACCTGAAAACATGCTTTTTGACAAGAATCGCATTCAAACGGTGCCGAAAATCAGCCGGTGTTGATTTCCGAAGCCGTTTTCGGCATAATGAATTGTGTTGGCAAAAAATTCACCGGAGACAAAACCATGACCATAAAGCCCGTATTACTTGCCGTGTGCGTCGTATTGTTCGGCTTTCTTGCGCAAACGCCGGCGCAGGAAAAAACGCATCCCGACCTCGCCAAATCCGTCGTGCTCGACCTGCCGCCGGGCGACGACAACCCGCGGAACAGCGAAGGGGCCTTCGTGACCTTGAAAAACGGCGATATTCTTTTCGTATACACACGCTACGTCGGCACCTCGGACGAGGATCACGCGCCGGCGTCGCTGACGGCCCGCGTTTCAAAGGACCGGGGCGAAACCTGGTCGTCGGAAGACTGGACCGTGGTCGCCAACGAAGGCGGGATGAACGTCATGTCGGTTTCGCTGCTGCGGCTCACCGACGGACGCATCGCCCTGTTTTACCTGCGGAAGAATTCCTGGAACGACTGCCGCCCGTTTTTGCGGTATTCGGCCGACGAAGGCGCAACCTGGTCCGAGCCGGTCGAATGCGTGACCGACGAAATCGGCTATTACGTCCTCAACAACGACCGCGTCATGCAGCAGGCCGACGGCACGCTTTTGATGCCGCTGGCCCTGCATTCGAACCCGGACGGAAAATTCCGCGCGGCGGCGGACATTTACTGTTACGTTTCCAAAGACGCCGGCGCGACCTGGCAGCGGCAGAATCAGGTGCCCAACCCCGGGGGGATCGTCTTGCAGGAGCCGGGCCTGGTGCAACTTGACGCGGAAACGATTCTCATGTACCTGCGTTCGAACGCCGGTTGCCAGTGCTATTCGTTTTCGAAGGACGGCGGCGCGAGCTGGTCGCCGGTGGAAAAATCGCCGCTCATCGCCCCGATGTCGCCCGCGGTGATCAAAAACATTCCGGATTCCGACGAATTGCTCGCCGTCTGGAACGATAACGCGGCAAACCGCAACCCGATAAACATCGCCGTGCTTTCCCCCGACGCGAAAACGATCCTGGTCGAAAAGACGCTCGATTTTTCGCCGGACAATTCGCGCTGGTTCTGTTACCCGGCGCTGCATTTCGTCGACGGCGATCATTTTCTCGTCGGTTATTGCGCCGGCGAGCGGCGCATCGTCGGGCTGAACGCGACGCGGATTTCCAAATCGTCGGTGAGCGCCGTGCGGGCGGCGGATGCGGTGATTTCCGATAATTTGCGTGCGATGGTAGAAAGCGACTGGGCCTTCCAGGAATCGCAAAAAGGCAGGTCGCCCGGCGATCCCGAAGCGATTCTCGAACTTGCCTCGCGGGCGAAACTTCTTGCGGAGGATTTGGGACAAACGCCGCCCGCATTCGACCCGGAATCGGTGCAAAACCTGGATGAAACGCAGCGCCGGGACCTGTATTGCAAACTCCGCTGGCAGTTGCGCGACCTGGCGCTGGCCAATCCGCTGCTGCGGGACACGCCGCTGGTTTTCATGAAACGAAACCGCTTCGTGTGCCAGATGCTGCACGAATACGTCGGATATTACTACAAATACACCGGCACGACGAGCGGCGAAGTCTGCGTTTTACCCCGGCCCGGGTATTCGCTCGAAACGCGCAGCCTGACGAAGGATCAACTGCCCGGCGGGGCGATGGCGACACTGTCGCTTTCCCATGACGCCAGGACGCTGTATTTCGCGCACGCCGATTTCACCTTGACCGACGACCAGCCGCGCAACGTTACTTGGACGCAACTGGGCCGACATCGTTTTCAGGACAAAACCTTCGAATACCTCGACGGCGACGAAGGGAAGTATCGCATTTATTCGATGGCCGTCGACGGAAGCGACCTGCGCCCGCTGACTGACGGCCGTCACGACGACTTCGACCCCTGCGAGCTGCCCGACGGCGGCATCGCGTTTCTTTCGACCCGCCGCGGCGGGTTCGTCCGCTGCAACAACCCTTGGGAACCGTTGCCCGTGTACACGCTGCACCGGATGGACGCCGACGGGCGAAACGCCCGTACGCTCTCGTTTCACGAAACCAACGAATGGCACCCGGTCGTGCTGAACGACGGCCGTGTCGTGTATTCGCGATGGGATTACGTCGACCGCAGCGCGGCGCATTACCATGGACTTTGGACCAGCAACCCGGACGGCACCAATCCGTCGGTCGTCTTCGGCAATTACACGCAGATGGTGAGCGCCTGTTATCAGCCGCGGGCGATTCCCGGATCAAGGAAAATCTTGTTCGTCGCGGGAGCCCACCACGCGAACACGGGCGGTTCGCTGGCGATGTTCGACCCGATGCGCACCACTTACGACCCGCGAACGGCCGAAGACGAACTCGACCCGCTCGAACGCGTCACGCCGGACGTCGATTTCCCGGAAACGCCGAATCAATGGCCCTCGACGTATTATCACAGCCCTTGGCCGCTTTCGGAAAAATATTTCTTCGTGTCCTACAGCCGCGAACCGCTCGGCTGTTTCGGGGCCGGGAGTGACGTGACCGGTCGCACGGGGCTGTATTACCTCGACCGGTTCGGCAACCTCGAACTGCTGTATGAAGACGCCGACATTTCGTGCCAGTACCCGATTCCGATCGCGCCGCGCAGCGTCCCGCCGGTTCTCCCGGACCGCCGCGACGAAACGATGGGCGAAACGGGCGAGCTTTATCTCGCCGACGTGCGCAACAGTTTGGTCCCCATGGCCGAAAACCGGAAGATCGTCGAGCTGCGCGTGTTCGAACTGCTCCCGAAATGGCCCGACTGGACGGCCAACAGTCCGAAACTCGGGCATGCCAACGCGGAAGGAGCCCGCCTGCTTTTGGGAACCGTGCCCGTCCGGGACGACGGTTCCGCGTATTTCCGCATCCCGGCCGAGACGCCGGTTTACTTCCAGGCGGTGGACGCCGACGGCAAGGCCGTACAGACCATGCGGAGCAGCGTTTACCTTCAAGCCGGCG
>JAVBQX010000035.1:0-4547 GCA_031548645.1 Thermoguttaceae bacterium | reverse complement strand
TTTTGGGAACCGTGCCCGTCCGGGACGACGGTTCCGCGTATTTCCGCATCCCGGCCGAGACGCCGGTTTACTTCCAGGCGGTGGACGCCGACGGCAAGGCCGTACAGACCATGCGGAGCAGCGTTTACCTTCAAGCCGGCGAGCGCCGCAGTTGTGTCGGCTGTCACGAACCGATGCACTCGACGCCCGATTCGTTCGTCGCAGCGGGCGAACCGCTTGATCTGACCGAAGGGCCCGACGGCACCAAACCGCTGAGTTACGGCCGGCTGGTTCAGCCGATCCTTGATCGCCGCTGCGTGGAGTGTCACACCGGCGAAACGTCGCCCGGCATGGGATCGGTCGATCTTCGCGGCACGCCGTCGGGCGACTTCACCGCGTCGTATCACGCTTTGCGGCCCTATCTCCGCTGGTACGAATGGGGCGGCGAATCAATCCAGCAAAGCACGACGCTGCCCGGTCGCTGCGGAGCGGACGAAAGCCCCCTGACGGCGATCCTCGCCGATGCGAATCACGGCGAGAAACTGAACCTGACCGAAAACGAGTTGCGGAATATTTATCTCTGGCTCGACGCCAACGTCCCGTTTTACGGCGTGTACACCGAAGAAGAACGCGAACAACAGCGTCAGGGCCGGGTCGTGCCCGTTCCCGCAGCATTGGCCGGTCGGTGAGGTGCGATGAACGTCACGCCATGACCATTTAATCGTGGTGTTGAGTTTACGATTGCGCGGTTTCGGTTTCCAGCTTGTTTTGCGCGTAATCAAGCACGTGGCAGAGTTTTTCCTCGACGGCTTTCGTCAGGTCGGTGCCGCGGGCGATTTTGGTCACCGAATCATGCACCAGTTCCCCGATCCGTTCGGCCGACTGGTTCGACGTCTTGGCCAGTTCCCGCACCTCCTGCGCAACGACGGCGAATCCGCTGCCGTGCGTTCCCGCGCGGGCCGCTTCGATCGACGCGTTCAGGGCCAGCAGGTTCGTCTGCCGCGCGATGTTCGCGATGGCCGCGATCATGTTCGTGATTTCCGACGTGCCCGAGTTGATCGCCTCCATGACCTGCGACGATTCGTTGACCTGCGACACCATCGTGTTGATGCTTTCGAAAAGCTCGGAGGTGAATTCCTCCTGGCGCTCGCTTTGCGTCTTCATGTGCTCTTCGCTTTCGACCAGCTCCTTGTGCTGTTTCACGAAACACAGCTCGGGCCGCGAAAGATTGTTGTGCAGGGCGGTCGCCATTTCCTCGCAGGAATGATAACCGCACGCGCTGCAATTCAGCACGTCCTTCCCGCAGCGTTTGGCCAGTTGTTCCGAATAAATCCGGTCGACTTCGCCCGGCAGGGGCTTGCGGACGGTGTTGTTTTCCGACAGATTGCGATACGTCCGGTCGTAAATGCCCGGCTTCCAGAATTTGTCGATCTGGTCGTGCAGCAATGCGTTGCGGTCTTCGGATGACGCGAATTGCGGACGGATTTCCTGTTCGTGATGATACATCTCGCGCAGTTGCTTGCTCCGCCGTTCGACGCGGGATTCGAGCTCGTCCTGCGATTCGGCCTGGCCCGTCGTGCCGGGGCCGCCGTTGCAGCCCAATTCGCAATTCAGGCAGTCGATCAGCAGGGGGTTGATGCCCTTTTTCCGCGAATCGTCGAGGTGGTCGAGATAATGGTAAACGCTGGGCCCCTCGATCTTGCGGATGTTCTCCTCGATGCCGACCGCTTCGCGCATGGCCGTGCGCATCAGGCCGCCGGGCGTCGAAAACAGGACGGCGCGCTCGGCCGGCGGGTTGTCGTAATTGGTCGGCTCGAAGCGGTCGAGACTGATGTCGTGCGATTGCAAATAACGCGAGATGTTCAACATCGTCACGTTGTAATCGCCGAGCCGGGTTTCCTCGAATTCGCGTTTTTTGGCGATGCACGGCGAAATGACCGCGATTTTGTGGTTTTGATATCGCGGGTAATACTCGCGGATCATCTGGATCGTGTGCAGCATCGGGCTGTGCGCCGGGGCCAGGTAGGGCAGCAGTTCCGGCCGGTAAATCTCAATGTACGTGACGATTGCGGGACAGGGCTGCGCGATGACCAGCTCGGGATTGTTTTGCTTGACGTGTTCGAGATACGATTTGACGGTCAATTCGGCCCCAAAACTGACGTCGAACACGGCCTCGACGCCCAGCGACTTGAGCCAGGTGTTCAGTTGCAGGTAATGCTCAGGGAAATTTGCCGCCGCGGCCGGCGCGACCACCGCGACCATTGGGACGCGACGCTGGGCATCGCGCAGGAACGTGTCGAAATCGTCGATGATCTCCCGAGCTTCGTGCGTACAGGCCTTGACGCAGGAACCGCAGCCGATGCAAAGGTTCGGGTCCAATGCGATGCTCTCTTCGCTGCTCCCGTCATTGCAATACCTGGCCGGACAGACTCGAATGCAGGAATTGCAATTGACACAATTTTCATCAACGACACGCACGACGGGGGGTAATGGTTTCATCTTAATATCTCTCGGTAAGAGGCTGGGACCTCAAAAAATTTCCTTAACTCATGTAAAATTTTCCTCTGATTTGTCCATTCGGAGAAAAAATAGCTCACCAAATGACAATACTTAGCCAAAAAATGAAATGTTTACGTATGCAATTATTTTATTATTGCCATATCTAATGATAAAAATACTGATTTTTTCATTATTTCGTAACCTTAACCTTTCCATGTGGTTAAAATAGATGGAGTTGTATCGAATTCACCCTCTTGCCTTGTTTGATATACCATGCCGGAATTCAAATATTCAGCCAGAAACGCTTCAGGGCAAAAAGTCGAGGGTGCGCTTAACGCGGGTACCGAAGCCGAGGCTATCGCTTCGATTACGTCGGGAGGCCTGTTCCCTGTCGAGGTGAAAGCCGTCGTTTCGGCGGCTGTTTCCGAACGAATCGGCCGGGTTTCAGCACAGCGAATGGCAGCGTTTTATTCCCAACTCGCTGACCTGATGCGGGGCGGTGTTCCACTATTACGGTCTTTGTGGATTTTGCAGGATCAGTCATCCAATGCCAATTTAAAAGCTGTGTTGGACAAGATTTATCGCCGGGTCGAAGAAGGCGAAACGCTCGCCGAAGCCATGGTGCGCTATCCGGTCGTGTTTGGCGAAATGGCGATTCAGATGGTCCGCGCAGGTTCTGAAGGCGGTTTTTTGGAAGAATCGCTGGAACACGTTGCCCATTTTACCGAAGGCCAGGACGACCTCAAAAATCGTGTTACCGGAGCCGCCGCCTACCCTCTGGTTTTGACGGTTTTCATGACGCTGATTGTCGTCGTCGTGCTGACCTATTTTGTGCCGCAATTTGATGATTTATTCGAAGAACTGCGGGCCCAGGGCAATCTGCCGCTCGTCACGGAATTGCTGCTCATAACCGGGAAATCGATGCAATATATTGTCCCCATTGGCATTCCTGTTGCGTTTTTCGGCATTTTCGCGATCTATCGCTGGTCGAAAAAGGAACGGGGCCGCCGTTTCTTCGACCGCTTGAAAATTCGGATCCCCGTTGTCGGCAAGCTGTTTGAGGGCTTTGCCGTGGCGAGATTTTGTCGCGTGTTGGGCACTTTGCTGCGAAATGGCGTTCCGATTATCAAATCCCTTGACATATCCGCAGACGCCACGGGCAACAAAATTCTTGGCGACACAATTCAAAATGCCACCGAACACATTTCGTCAGGTCAACGATTGGCCGAACCGCTCGGGGCGTCAAAGGTTTTCCCAACTTCCGTAGTTGAAATGATTTCCGTCGCCGAAGAATCGAACACGCTCGATACCGTACTGATCGGTATTGCCGAATCGCTCGAAAAACGCAACTGGCGGCAGCTTGACATCGCGGTGCGTTTTCTGGAGCCCATGATGCTGGTACTGCTTGGAAGTGTCATTCTCGTCATCGTTTTGGCCATCATGATCCCGATTTTCAATATGAGTTCGACAATTCAATAAGGTCGCATGGCAAATCGATCAACGGTGTAACGTAAAAATATACAATCTTTGTAAAATAAGCGGTATTTGCGCCGTTTGCTGAATGTTTGGAAAAATGGGGGGACTTTCTTGTACGTGTCGAAAAAATCTTTGTATCATTTTTGGAATGATGCAACTATAATGTGACTAACGGTTGTCGAAAAATTACAATGATTTTCGTTCGACGGCGTTTTTGGCAATTGTGCAGAAATTATTGTGCAGAAATTTTGGTCACATTTCCTCCGGTATGACAACTTTGCGGTTTCGCTATCCGAAAGACCTGCTTTCCCAACCCCTGCTGCATCGAACGTTCTTCGCAGGTTGGGGGCGTATTCCTGCGCCGACGCGGATTGCGGTCAACGGTGAACTGCTCTCGGTTTCAACGGAAATGACGGGCTCCGGAACGGTGCATTTCCCCTGGCCGAACCGGCGACTTGGACTGACCTTCCTCATGACGGAAACCCTTTGTGAGCGTGAACGGCCCTATCACCTGGTCAAGGAACTCGCCCGCGGGCAGTTGGGACGCACGATCCGCCGTTTCGTCGAGCTGGTCTATTACGGCTTCAAACCGT
>JAVBQX010000202.1:0-8161 GCA_031548645.1 Thermoguttaceae bacterium | reverse complement strand
GAATGCGGCGCCCCGGTCATCAACACGCACGAGGGCCACAAGCAACCCTGGACCAGCGAGGAAGAGGATTTCGTCCTGATCAAATATTCGATCACCGAGGCGGAGAAAGTGGCCTCGCGTCGCGGAATCAAACTGGGGCTCGAAATGCACCAGACCTATTCGCTCGTGCCGGCGAAATACGACAAAATCCTGAGCCTGGTCGACTCGCCCTTCGTGGGCGCGAACTTCGACACGGGCAACGCCTACCTCGGCGGCGAAGACCCGATCAAGTGGCTTGATCACATCAAACACCGGCTCGTGCACATGCACGCGAAGGACATTTCGGTCGAACAATCGGACGCCGAACGCGGCAAGGTCATGGGCACGGCCGTTGGCTGCGCCTGCGGCGACGGCGTGATTGATTGGGCCGCGGTCGCCGCCATTTTGAAGCCGCTGCCGCAGGACATCGTCCTCAGCGTCGAATGCGGCACCCTCGACCAGGCCGAACGAAGCGTCGCACATTTAAGAAAAGTGCTGGGACGGTAATAGGAATGTTTGAATATTCCGTCAACCGCTTCACCCATGCTCTTCGCCGGTCAAAGGGACATCATCGTTGACGAGAAGGACGCGGATATCGCAGACGTTCGTGCCAGTCGGGCCGGTTTTGATGAGTGCGTCGAATCGGTCAAAAAAATGATAGGCGTCGTTGCGCTGCAAATACTCCCGCGGATCAATGCCGGATCGTGCGATGTCGTGCAAAATGGAACCGTCGAAAAACGCCCCGGCCGCGTCGGTCGGGCCGTCTTCGCCGTCGGTGCCGCCGGAAAGCAAGGCGAACCGGCATGCCCCGGGGTGATTGCGAATCGCAGCCGACAGGGGCTCGTCGGCAAGAATCCGGCAAATGACGGCCAGCACAAGCTGTTGGTTGCGTCCGCCCAAACCCCGTCGTGATTCCGGCGCGAGCGTCACGGTCGGTTCGCCGCCGCTGATGAGGCAGTTGGAAAGCCGCCCCATCGCATGGGGATCGACAAGTTTGCGGGCCACATCGACGAAATGCGCCGCAAGCGTTTCGACGTCGCCTTCCGACTTCGTCGCGCAGAGCATCGTGTGCGAATAGCCGCGTTTTTCCGCTTCGATTCCCGCCGCGTCAACGGCCGTCGCATTGTTGCCAATGACGAGATTGTACACAGAACCGCCGACTTCCGGGGCAGTGCGATTTATTACGGCTTGAGCATCGCGTCGAACTTGCGTGTGCAGATAGGCGAGTACGTCCCGCGCGGTTTCTGCGTATTGTGCGGCCCGGGAAAATCCGAATTTTTCGAGCACCTTGACCGCGTCAAGGGCCGTTGTCGTGTTGTCGACCGTCGGGCCGGACGCGATGACGTCGAGCGGATCGCCGAGCACGTCGGAGAGAATCAGCCCGACCAGCGTCGTACCGCGGCAGGCCTGCTTCAGTTTCCCGCCCTTGACGCCGCTGAGCTGTTTGCGGACCGTGTTGATTTCGTCGATCGTCGCGCCGGCCGCCGAAAGAAATCGCGTGACGGCCAGTTTTTGTTCGAGCGTCACCCCCGGCGCGGGCAGCGGCATTAGGGCCGAACCCCCGCCCGACATGAGGCAAAGCACAAGGTGCCGCGAAAGCGGGATGCCTTGCGCCGCCAGTTCGCGATTCGCCGCTTCGATCAAGGCCAACATTTGTCGCGTGCCAAACACGCCGGCTTCGGTCGGTTCGTTGACCCCGGCGGGTCGGGCGACGTGCTGCCGGATGACACGCAATTCCTGTTCGCAGCCTTCGGGAACATTGATCCATCCGCCGACCATGCCTGCATCGATTTGCGAGGTCAGCACCCGCTCAACCGCCGCCGCCATGCCCACGCCCGCCTTGCCGGCGCCGATGACGCTGATCTTACGGATGTCGGCAAGCGGATGCGACGTTTCGCCGATGATAAGCCGGTCGCGCTCGATAGAAAGATGCCCCTCGACCAATCGCCGAACGTTTACGCCGTCGACGCCCGCACGCCAAATGGCCAACATGTCTTCCCGCAAACGGTTTGTCATGATTTCGAATTTCGATTAGGTTGTCACCGGAACAACATGCCGGCGTAACCGACATCAACACGGAGCCCGGAGCGTAAGCGACGGGAGGGAATGACCGGGCGCTGACGCTTCCGGCTCTGTGTTTTCACACAAGCCCAATTGCGTCGCAAGTGTTTTCATCGGCCAATACATCACCGGAACAACATGCCGGCGTAACCGACGACGCGTTGCAGGTCGCCGGTTACGGCCCCGCTGGTCGTGTAACCGACGGGCAGCGTCTCGTGCAATTCGCCGAGCGACTTCAGGGTTTGCAGCACGAACGCGGCCGCGTACACGCCGCACATCGAAATCTGTTTGGCCATCACGATGTCGAAAAACCGTTCCGCGCTCAGCGATTGCATTGCCTCAAGGGCCATTTTATCGACGTTCCGCGTCGTTTCCTCCGTCGCGAAATGATTCATGTCGGACGAAATGAGCAGGAGCGGCCGCGTGTCGCTTTGTTTCAGGAGATGGGCGAACTGCCCCGCCGCTTCTTCGATCGCATCCCAATCGCCACCGACCATCGTGACGCCGACCACTCGGGCCGACGGATTGAGCCGTGCGATGAGCGGCAGTTGCACTTCGATGGCGTGTTCGTTTTTGTGCGGCGTTTCATCGAACTGAAAGAGCCGCACCGTTTCGACGAATCGCGAGGCCCAATCGAGATCGGCGGCGACGCTGCCGAAGGGAATGCCCCAGGTTTCGTAGGGTGAAACGGCCCAATTGGCGCCGCCCGGCCGGTGTCGCGGCGCGAACACGACGACCGTGTCCGGGATTTCGGTTCGTGCGAGCGTCTGCGCGGCCAATCGTCCGGAATACACCCAGCCGGCATGCGGCACGAGCGCCGCGGCGGCCTTGATCGGCACGTCGAAGGCCGCGCACGGCATCGGTTCAAGTTCGTCGGTCTTCGGCACGATTTCGCCCGGGGCGAACATGCGGTTCAGTTCCGCTTCGATATCTTTGGCCAGTTTCGGGTAAAACGACCCCGGCAGCATCGCGGGCCGCAATTTCGGGAAAATCGGTTCGCGCGGCTCGCTTTCAATCGCAAAGTTGGTCGAGGTCGATTGTGTTTCAAAACTGTAAATGCGGTTCGGCTCGCTCGTGTCGCTTTCGAGGTCAAGTTTTTCGAGCAGCAGGTCAAGCAATTGATCCGGCGTTTTCGTCACGTCGTAGGCGATGGCCCAGCGGTTGGCGACGCTCAGCATGAGGCTTCGCCGCTTCGTGTCGAGACCGCTCAAATCGTAAGAATCAAGACTTCCGTGTATCGCGACGTCCCATTGCGCGAAGAGGTCGAAACGCGTTTGCAGCAGGTCGATCGATTCGGGCCCGATGCGCCGCACCTGTTCGGCCAGAACGGCGGAAAATTCGGTCAGCGTGCTTTGCAGCGGGATGTCGGCCTTGATGCCGTTTCTCGCACAGGTCAGCGGCGCCGCTTCCGGCAGCGTCATCGTCAGCGCGAGTCCGGCCATGCTGCCGTCGAAATATTGCGGCTGGTAATAATTCGGCGTCATGCCGTCGAGATTCCGGAAAAAATTGTCCCGGGCCGCTTCGCAAAGCCCGGCGATGTCGCGGTGCCCCGGGCCGTTTGTCGCCGCGTAATACGACGGTTTGATGCGATCCTGCAAAAGCGGCGCCAGTGTACCGGAAACGGCCAGGCCCTCGAAAACGGAAAGCTCCGAACGGTCGTCGAGCCATGCGTTGCGAGGCAACCCGGCTTTTTGACAGACGGCTTCAAGAAATTCGGGCACGCTCAAACGGTGGTCGACCGCGACGCCGGGCAGCAGCAGGCCGCGTCTTGCGCCTTGCGAAATTTGCAGTCCGTGCTTGCCGATTTCAACGGCGTTGAGACGGTCGCGGCCTTTTTCTTCGAGTTTGCGCATGCCCCAAAGCAGCCAGACTTCCATTTCGAGGCTCGCCAGTTCCGTTGGCGAAATCGGCGGAAATCGCGGATCGTCCGTCGCCGAGCGAACCGCCGCGGTCTCGACGGCGATTCCCAAAGGCATGAGTTCGTGGGCCAGGCATCCCATGCACGAACGCAGTTGCCCTTCCCGTTTCAGCGAGACGAAGACGCCAAGCACCATGAGTCCGGCCAGTTCCTCGTCGAGCCGTTCCGCCGCCTGTTCGCCGGAGCGTTTCGTCGCCGCGGCGATGACCCGTTTGCCGGCGAATTGAAAAACGAGTTGTTTCTGCGATTGGGGCAGGTCGGGGATGTTCGATGTCGTCATGAGTTCTCTCGAAAAATGGCAGCCCGAAGCGTAAGCGACGGGTAAAATGCATTCTCTTCCTGTTCGTTTCAGCCTGGCAAATCTTTACCCATAAATTCATAAACCATAACGCTTGTGTGACAATAAAACCCGTCGCTTACGCTCCGGGCTGTCATTCAATCGCCGAATCAATCGTACAACCGGATGTCGTTGGTCGCGACGAAAATGTTATTGTGCTGCAATTTGACGGTGTAGTTGCGTTCCTGCGCGATCGCTTCAAGGTCGTCCTGCAAAACGCCGATGGTCAGCTTCGCCGGAATCTGAACCTGCGCGACGAGTACGAATTCCCCGTTTTGCCGCCGACCGTAAAAGTCGAGAATATTAACTTCCCGTTCGGCCAGGTAGCGGCAAAAGTCATGGACTATGCCCTTGCCGTCCTTGCCGAACGCGGTGATGACGAAAACGTCGTCGTCGCTCCGGTCCGCTTTCGCGGCGTCCGGTTTCGGGACGGGCAACGCGGTGATTTTGTATGCGTCGCCAAGCAGGGAATGCGATTTGACATGCCGGGCCAATTCGTCGGCGTCCCACTTTTTCGGCAGCGTGATGATGAGAATCAGCGTAAAATAGCCGTCGAGCACCGTCTGGCTGCACGAATCGATATTCGCCTCGATTTCGTACAGCGCCGTACTCACCGCGGCGATGATCCCCGGATGGTCCGACGACACGACATTCAAAACGTAAGTGTGTTGTTGTTCTGTCATTGAAAAAAATGTGCAAAAGGATTACGGGAACATCGCCATCAGGGCATCGACGAAAATTTGCATCGCTTCGGATTTGGGGTGATTGATGTTGTTGCTCATGAGCGTCGAATAAGGAATTCCCTGCCGCCAAAGCCTGCCGTAACGGGCCGCCGCATCAGCCACTGCAACATGGTTTTCTTCGGCGAAACGACGCACGAACCGCACGTAGGGCCGCGGGTCGTCGTCGATGTCCCGTTCGCGGTCCAGTCCCATCCAGTCGGGCCGCACATAATGCGGCGTCAAAATGACCCATTCGATGTCGCGTTCGCGAAAATCCTTGAGCAGGTCCGCATAAACGTTTTCCAGCACATCGAGTGGCAGTCCGGCGTCGTTGACGAATTCCATCACGACCATATCGGGCTTGCGGTCCAGCACTTTTTCGCGAAAATTGCGTTCGCTGCCGGCCGGTTCCGCAAGATAGGCCGTCGTCGTCCGACCGCCCCAACCTTCGGTGACGAGTTCGATTTCCGCCATGGGGAATCGCGATTGCAATTGCGAAGCGAAACGTTCCTGCCAGCGCTGCGACTTGTCCGCGATGTAGGTCGCTTCGGTCACGCTGTCGCCCCAGGCGAGTACGCGGACCGGTTCCCCGTTTCGCAATTTCGCCATCGTGCGGGGAAGCCGCGTTTCGGCGACGCTTTGGCCGCTTCGCTTTTCCAATTCGGGAAACGCAGTCTCAAGAATCGGGAAAAGCAGTTCCGGTTCGAGCTTTTTGATGCAGGCCTTGACCCAGATGTTGGCCAACCGCCGTTCCCCGTCGCCAAGTTCCGGCGGCACGGGAATCGTGATGTGCGATGTCCCCTTGCGAATGGCGATTTTTCCGTCGGCGGTTTGCACGACGGAATCCAGCCGCATTTCGCCGAAACGATAGGAAAACCAAACCGGCTGATTCTCCTTGATGCGGCCGTCCCCTTTGCGACCGACGGCCCCCCAAACGGGCATGACCTCAAAATCGCGGCCACGTTTGAAAGTTTCCGAATCCGACGAATCGCCCGCGCGAACGACGACCGAATCGTTGTCCAGTGAATAAGTCGTCGGAAAATGCTCCGGCCCCCGAATGCGATTCGGGGCGCACTCGGCGTTCCAGGTGCCCAGCGTTTCGTAAAGCGGCAGTCGGTCGTGTTTTTCCGATTCGACGCAAATCATCTCCGCCGGGTCGACGGCGAGTTCCGTTGTGTGGTCTTGGTACTCGACCTGAACCGTCCAATCGCCGGTCAAGCTCAGCCGCGCGGCATCCGGCAACGGTTCCGTTCCCATGACGGCGCACGGGATTAACAGAATTGAAAAAAACAATCCGCGTAGAACGTGTGACATTAGCATGATTTCCCTGAAACGAGTTGAATGGATTTTTAGCAGCGATATTTCCGTCTTGCGAATGCGAATGGTCGAAAATATGGTAGGGCGGCCTCGCCGAGACCGCCGTCGTATTGGAAACGAACAAAGCCCCCCGTGATCACAGATCACGGCTCGTTAATTCTGCATTAATTATGTTTACTTTTCCGTAATCACGATGTTGCGGAAGGCGACGGGGCCGTGATTGCCTTGGAGCATGAGCGGACCTTTCGCCATTTCGCCGCCGGTGACGCCACCGCCGGTCGAACCTTTGGTGACCTCGACGTTTTCCTGAATGACCTTGCCGTTGAGCGTGATCTTCTTGAACTTCGCGTTGGCCGTTTTCTTTCCGGACGCGTCGAATTTCGGGGCCTGGAATTCAATGACGAACTTCTGCCATTCGCCGGGCTTTTTCGAGGCGTTCAGCTTCGGTTCGGCGGCGCTGTAAATGGCGCCGACGTCCCCCTGGGTCATCGCTTCGGTCTTGCCCCAGCTGTCGAGCACCTGGACTTCATATTCCCCCATCAGGTAAACGCCGCTGTTGGCCCCCTTGGCCACCATGAATTCGATCTCCAGGGTGCAATCGCCGAAAGTCTGTTCCGTGCAGAGGTCGCCGCCGCGATATAGTCCGTCTTTCGCCCAGTCGGCGCCGGAAAGATTAACGAGAACGCCGGTTTTGGCGGCGTCTTCCAGCGGCGCAAAACGGAATTCACGGGAATTCTCAGTCGCCATGGACGGGGTTCCGACACGCCAGAGAAAATTTTCCTGCGGACGGACCTTTTTCCAGCCGTCAAGATTCTTGCCGTTGAACGGCTTGGTCACGGTTTGGGCAAATGCGCTTGCCGAAAAAGCGAAAACCATCAGCAGGCCAAAAGCGAACGCGATTCTTTTCATGATTCTATCTCCTCAATGTTAGTGTAAACAATGACACACGGTTTCATTCGTGCACCAAATGATAAAACACGGATTGTGACATTATATAGAAATCCGTTGGGAATTCCTACACGATGGCCCGGGGAAGTTTCGTGTTTTTTCTTCTGTGCAATCGTGTATTGAAATAATTACATGATCGGGAAAAGCGGCATGTGCCGTGCCAATAACCGCCGGAATACATCTTTTTTCAGAAATGGACAAAAAACAGAACTTGCAAGTCACCTAATTCGCCCATTTTTGTATTTTTGTGGCAGGCATTGCATTTCTTTCAATTATTGGCAGACACGAAAAGAATAAAAATTTTTTCAAAAAAATACTTTCAGACATTAAGCAAGATTATAACATGATTGTAAACAATGTGTTATAGAAATGAAAAAATATTGCTTGGGAATTTATTCGGCACGATTCATGTTTGGCACAGCGATTGCATAATTACTTTTTCCATCAAACATGAAGCCTTCGGCAACTGAATATAAACTTGAGAGGAAATCACCAAAAAAAGAAAAAATTACGCCTTTCGCGTGACTTTTCTTACTCTCCTGTGGTTTCATGATATAATGAATGTTCATGAAGGAATGAAAGAAGGGATAGGATCACCATGAATGCTCTCATCGACAAAAAAGCGTACGATTATTCATCTCAGGAATATGATGTTCTGACGGATGAAGAACTCCTGATGGCCTATCGCAATGAAGGCGATCGGGATGCGTTTGAGGAACTTGTCAAGCGATATGAGCGTGAGCTTTTCAACTATTTGCGGCATTATCTCGGTGATGCCGAAATGGCGGAAGATGTCTTTCAGGCGACTTTTTTCCTGATTCACCGCAGATGTGAACTTTT
>JAVBQX010000139.1:0-41107 GCA_031548645.1 Thermoguttaceae bacterium | reverse complement strand
CAACGACATCGAGCTGACCGATGCGCCGACGTTCGACGGGGAGCAGTTTTTGTTCGGCGTCCGCCCGTGCGACGCGGCAGCGAACGCGGTACTCGACCCGATTTTTGCTTGGGATTATGACGACAAGTTCTTTCAAACGTGGCGCGAAAAAACGACCGTCGTGACGCTCGCGTGCAAGAATGTCGACGAACATTGTTTCTGCACGTCGCTCGGTTACGGCCCGGAAGACAGCACCGGCGCGGACGCGATGCTGCTTGATCTCGGCAACGGCGAATTCGAAGTGCGGACGTTCACCGAGAAGGGCAAAGCCCTGTTCGCGGACAAAACGCAATCGTCCGACAAAACCGGTCACGCCGCGAAGGTGCCGGAAGTGAAATTCGATGTTGACGCGGTGGTCGAATACCTGCGGAACAATTTCGACGATCCGATTTGGGCCGAAACGTCGCTCCGATGCGTCGGCTGCGGGGCATGCACTTACGTTTGCCCGACGTGTCACTGTTTCGACATCATCGAGGAAGGCAATGCCATGGCCGGGGCGCGCGTCAAAATGTGGGACACCTGCCAGTTCGCACTGTTCACGCACCACGCCTCGGGCCACAACCCTCGCACGCACCAGTCGCAGCGGCAACGCAACCGGATCCAGCACAAATTCCGCATGTACAAGGACAAATTCGGCCTGGTCCTCTGCACCGGCTGCGGCAACTGCACCCGCGAATGCAGCACCTCGCTCGGCGTGCGACCCGTGTTGCAGTACATCGCCGAGAAGGCGACGCTTGCCGCGAAGTGACGGTTCAATCGAAAAATGTCGATGCCCGACAACGGCAACGTTTTTCTGCTATAATGGTGAGGTGGTATTTTTCACCCACCTCAACTTACAGGAGAAAAACGATGATCCGAATGACCATCAATATGTTTATTACGTCCCTGTTTCTCGCGTCGATTTCCGGCGCGGCGATTTTCGCACAGGAACAGGCGACCTACGATCCGAACGCGACGGCGGAGTCGCTCGGGCTTGTCCCCTACGTCGCGCCGGATGATTTCTATCCGAATTATCCCTGGGAATGGTTCCCGGTCGAGCACCTGCCGCATGAAACGATCGAAACGAGCCTGCCCGGCGTCGCCGAATGCGGTTACACTCTGGCCGGCTTCGTTCTGCCGGAAAATCTCTGGCGTTGCGACAAACTGGGTTTGAAAACCTTCGTCGCGATCAACGGCGCCAATTGGACCGCCATGTCCGATGCGGAAATCGACGAACTCATCCGCACGACCGTCGAAAAATCGAAGGATCATGAGTGCGTCATCGGCTATTACCTGATCGACGAACCGGGGGCCAAGTCCTTCCCGGCGTTGGCCAAGGCGGTCGCGGCGGTCAAAAAATACGATCCCGGGCGGATCGCGTACATCAACCTGTTCCCGCGCTACGCGACGACGGACACGGTCGAAAATCCGAACTCGCAATTGCAGACACGGTCATTCACCGAATATCTGGAACGCTACGTGCAGGAGGTCAAGCCGCAGTTCATCAGCTACGACAACTACATGGTCGAGTATTCCGACGACATGCAGGACCTCGGCAAGGCCGCTGTGTATTATGCCGACCTGCTCGAAATCCGCGGCATCGCGATCAAATATAAGCTGCCGTTCTGGAACATCGTCAGTTGCAATCGCATCCAGGGCATGACGCCTCCGCCGTCACCGGCGCGGTTCGCATTCCAGGCCTATACGACGCTGGCCGCGGGCGGTCGCGGCATCGGTTGGTTTATCTATTACGCCCGCGAATCGGCCGGCTTTTCGTATTCACCCATTGACAATGCCGGACGCCGCACCGTTTCGTGGCAATACCAGCAGGCGATCAACAAGCACATCGACACGCTCGGCCCGATCATGAACCGGCTCGCTTCGACCGGCGTTTATTTCACCGCGCCGACCCCAACGCCCGACCTGCCGGCGCTGCCCGGGAAGCTGGTGAGCAAGGTCGAATCGACCGCGTCCCCCCGGGGAAACATCGAGAAGACGCCCGCCTTCATGGTCGGTGAATTCGTCGACCGCGACGGCAACGATTACGTCATGCTCGTCAATTTGAGTCTGGAACACTCGGCGCGATTCCACCTGGAAACGGTGAAGGAATATGCGGGCATTGAAAAATTTTCGCCCATCGACGGATCGCTTTCGCCGCTGATCACCGATGACACCGGCGAATGGGTTCTCCCCGGCCACGGCGTTTTGCTCAAATTGAACGCAAAATAACGAAACGCGAGAGAGCTTAACATGGCGGTCACGCCGTGACCGCCGCGGAGTCGGGATATCTGTTCTCATTCGACCGCTCCATGACTGTCGCGGTTCTGATCCCTGTCCTGCGCTGACGCTTCGGGCTTGCTTTTTGCGGTCAGGGCAGTTGTTCCAACTGATAGAGCCATTCGTCAAAGAGCGGGCAGGCCCGGCGGATGCGTTCGAGGCCGATTCGCTTGGCGATGATCGAACCGTGCAGCACTTTCTGGTATCCGCGGAAGATGTGCTGCACGCGTTTGCTCGGGGCGGTTTCGTAACTGTCGTTGATGTCTTCCGGCGTTTCGAACTGGAAGGTGATCTTGTCGAATTTCTTCCAGAGATGCGGCTGCAAAATTCCGGCGGCCATGTCTTCCGGACTGCTGAAAAGAAGCCCTTCGAATTCGTGCATCTGGATATAGGGCACCACGCGTGAGGCGAAGTTTTCGCCGAGATCGTCGACGAGCTGCGCGTACATGGCGCTGACGACCTCGTCGTGACGTTCGCGGGCGGTGCGCAGTTTTTTCGCTTCCTCGACGCCGGGAAAATTGGCGTAAATGCCGTAAAAATCGATGAACGTCGTCACCCAGGCTTCCGGGTCGGCGGTCAGCAGGTGGCGGATGTCGGTCATGACGCGCTTGTACCCGACGTTGCCGCCCTGGTGCCCGACCATGCCGAGCAGCTTCGGGTGCATCTCAATTCGGTGCGCGTCGAAATGCGGCTGGAGGATCAGGTTGACGAACATTTCCTCCGTCTGGCCTTCGCAAATGACATGTACCCGGCGACGGCGTTGACGTGCGCGCGGATTCGCACCGGACGGCGTGGCCCCGAAATGGATCGTGTGTCTCATCGGGGGCGACCTCCGAAGACGTTCTTTTCCCAGAGCTGGCCCAGCGAAAAATCGTCGAGCCAGTCCCCGAGTTCGGCGCGTTCGATGCGCCGGAATTTCGAGTTGCCTTCGACCTGTTCGACGATGAGCACGTTTTCGGGATCGAAGCGACTGAGCAGGGCCGGCGATTGCGTCGACACGAGAATTTGCGTGTCCTGCGAAACGGTGTACAGCATCGCGGAAAGCAGTTCGATCGCGCTGGGGTGCAGGCCGAGTTCCGGCTCGTCGAAAATCATCGTCGCCGGCGGGTTGGGCTGCAACAGCGCGGTGGCCAGGCAGATGAAACGCAGCGTGCCGTCGGAGAACTGGCCCGGGCCGTAGGTCGTTGAAACGCCTTTCTGTTGCCAGCGGAGCTGAATTTGCGGCTCGTCGCTGCCGGGAAGCTCGCGCGGCTTGAGCACGAAATCCTCGAAATAGGGCACGGCCAGCTCAATGGTCGTGCGGATGTATTCGTAATGGTCCGGCTTCTCACGGCTGAGCCGGTGCAGGACCGCGGCCAGGTTCGAGGCGTCGCGGTTCAAAATCATGTTGTCGCTGAGCGGCCCGTAATGCTTGACCGGCGCGGCGGCGCTGGAATCGTGAAAATGATAAACCCGCCAGAGCGAAACGGCGGTCAGGGCCAGTTCCTCTTCGACCGAAAGCTTGCCGCCTTGCACGGTGAGGTTGCGCAAAGTCGATTCGAGCGTACCCTTGTGATGGCGGTAATATTCGATCATTTTCGAAAATTCATTGTTCGGGTCGACACCCGGGGGAATGAATTTTTCGTGCAGCAGTTGCAGGCGGTCGTCATCGGTCGCGCCGGCAATGAAGATGAGGGCGCCGGCGCGGAACGTGACGATGGCGGCAAAGCATTCCTCCGGGCGACAGTCGGCGGAGATGATCCGCTTGGCCCCGCCGAGTTCCTCAATGTGGGCCTGCAACCGCTGGTTGACGACGTCGGCCATGAAGGTGAAAAACGAAACGAAGTTGCTCTTGCCCGCCCCGTTGGCGCCGATTAAGACGTTGATCGGGTCGAGTTTCAGCCGCAACAGCCGGCGGATCGACTTATAGTGGTGAATGCTCAACGATTGAATTGCATAGTCCGACATATTTTGCTCCCGGCCCCCATTATAGCATATAGAACGGTCGCTTGGCAAGTTTGAAATCAATCGGGCAATGAAAGTCTGCAATCACAGTTTCTCGAACTCAAAGCCTTTTCGCGGGGTTCGGGCGAAAAACGCGGCGGCCTGTTCGTCGCCGGGAATCTCTTCCGCTTTCGGATCCCAGGCGATGACGCGGTTAAGCCGTGCGGCGATCACGCACAGGTGGCAGGTGTTCATCGCCTGCACGTGCGAGAAAACGTCGGAGACGGGCAACCCGCCTTCGCGGATGCAGCGGTAAAAATTCGCCTTGTGCCATTCGACGGGCTTGCCCTTGTACAAGGCCGTGTAATCGTCTTCGGGCAGCTTTTCGTCCCATCCCTCTTCGATGGGCTTGCCGGTGATGCGTTCGCGGTTGACGAAAATGCGGCCCTTGGTGCCTTCGATGAGGATGCCGTTGTCGCTTTTGCTGTTAACGTGCATCGTCGTTCCGTTCGCGAATTTGCAGACGACGTCGAATTCGTTCGACGCGTTGTAACGGTCGTCGACGGTCGGGTAGCCGCCGCGGAATTCGACGGGATGCTTCGCGTTCGTGCCGTCGATTTCAATCGGACCGGTCCCGAATTTGTCGGCGCCGATCGCCCACTGGGCAATGTCGACGTGGTGGGCCCCCCAATCGGTCATGGTTCCGCCCGCGTACTCATACCAATAGCGGAACGTCCTGTGGCATCGTTCGTTGCGATAGGGCCGTGCCTTGACCGGCCCCTGCCAGAAATCCCAATCCAGCGTTTCCGGCGGTTCGCTGATTTCAAACGGACCTCCGACCGGGGCGGGCCCGATCCCCACGACCATATTGGTGATGTCGCCCAAGAGACCGTTTTGCACCATGCGAACGGCCCGGAGGAAGAGGTCCTTGGCGTCGCGTTGCTGCGTACCGACCTGGAACACGCATTTGTCATATTTTTTGCACGCGTCGCGGACGTATTGGTTTTCCTCAAGCGTAAACGTCAGCGGTTTCTGGCAAAAAACGTGTTTTCCGGCCATGAGGGCCTCGACCGCGATTTTGACGTGCCAGTGGTCGACCGTTGCGATACTGACCACGTCTATGTCGTCGCGTTCGAGCACTTTGCGATAATCCTTGTAGGTGTCGGCCTTGCCGCCGATCAGCTTCATTTTGTTCGCTTCGTTGGCATGGGCCTCATCGACGTCGCACAAAGCCGCGATATCGCCGAAACGAACATGCCCGTTCAGATCACCGCGTCCCATGCTGCCCACACCGATCCCGGCAATGACGAAACGTTCGTTGGGCGAAGCGTCCCCGAAGGCTTTTTGGCGAAACACGGCCGGAACGGCAAAAGCGAAAGCCGCGGCGGCGGTTGAAGTTTTGATGAATTGACGACGAGGAATTCGGTTTGGCATCTCATTCTCCTTGATCAATGTGTTTTCGACGAAGTATCGTGTTTCAGTCCGTTGTACACAATTTCGTTGCTGCCTGTCAAGAGCGGAAACGATTTTTGTGCGAGAAAACCGCGACGCGCCCGCTCACGAAAATTTCCTTTCAGGCCTTTCAAACGTATCTTGAAATGAACTGCCTTTTTTGATAAATTTAGCAAGAGGGTTGAAAATACGGTCTTTCTTTTCAAAACAACGAATTTCAACGGCATTTCGAGTCATGGACTGGAGCATCAAACAAGGCGATATTCTGGACGTCAAAGCGGACGCAATCATCGTGTCGGCCAACGTGCAATTGAACATGTCGGGCGGTGTCGGCGGCGCGATTCTCGTGCGCTACGGCGACGCCATGCAGCAGGAATTGTGGAACTGGCTCAAGGAAAAAGGCCTTTCCTTCGCCGAGCGGGGCGATGTCGTCAAAACCGGGTCCTGCGGAACGCCGTTTCCATGCGTCGTGCATGCGGTAGCCATCGATGCGCTGTACGTGACGACGCACGACGTGCTGGTCGAAACGATTCGCAAGGCCCTGGCCCTGTGCGCGGAAAGCGGCGTGAAAACCGTGCTGCTGTCGGCCCTCGCCACGGGTTACGGCCAATATCCCCTGGAGGATTTCGCCGACGTCATCCGCGATTTGCTCTACGACGAATTCCCGCCGCTCGAAAAGGTGGCCGTCGTCATCAAAAACAAATACGACGCCGAAGAACTTCGCGACGCACTCTTGGGGTGAAGATTTTTCCGTGATAGGAAATGCACATGAAATGAACCAACCATGTTTTCAAAAATCGCGATTCTCGGGACGGGGCTGCTTGGCACATCGATCGGGCTGGCCGTACGGCAAAAATCACCCGGCTGCTGTCGCATTGTCGGAATCGGGCGACGGCGTGAAACGCTGGAAGTTGCCAAACGCCTCGGCGCCATCGACGAACTTGCCCTTTCAATTGCCGAAGGCGTCGCCGGTTGCGACTTGGTCGTGATCTGTACGCCGGTCGGGCGCATCGTCGAACAGGTGTTCGAGGTCGCGCAGGCCGCCGACGCTTCGCCGATCATCACCGATGTGGGCAGCACGAAACAGGCGATTTGCGAGGCCGTCGAAAATCGTTCGCCCCTGCCGAACGGCTGCCGCTTTCTCGGGGGGCATCCCATCGCGGGCGGTGAAAAAACCGGTCCCGGAGCGGCCTCGGCCTCGCTTTTCGAAGGCCGCACCGTCATATTGACCCCGACGCGTTCCTGCGACGGTAAAGCGGTTGATTCGCTGCGCGTGTTTTGGGAGACGCTCGGCGCAAAAGTGAGTTGCA
Source organism: Thermoguttaceae bacterium (assembly GCA_031548645.1). Classification (GTDB taxonomy): domain Bacteria; phylum Planctomycetota; class Planctomycetia; order Pirellulales; family Thermoguttaceae; genus WRMR01. Next base: position 34,127 of record JAVBQX010000139.1, on the reverse strand, counting down.
TGAGTCCGGCGGAACACGACCGCATTCTCGCCCGGACGAGCCACCTGCCGCACGTCGTCTCGGCGGTTCTCGCGACGGTTTGCGACCGCGCGACCTACGGCGACTACTGCGGCACGGGCTACGAAAGCATGACGCGACTGGCCGCCGGCGACCCGGAACTCTGGCGCGACATTCTCATGACCAACCGCGAGGAAGTGCGCGCGGCGCTCGACGATTTCGTAAAAACATGCCGCCGGTTTCGCGACGCATTGGCCGGCGACATCAACGAAAACACCGCAGACAACGACGCCGCCGAAGCGGTCATGCGGCTTCTCGAAAACGCCAACCGCAACGATCCGTGATCACGGACTTTTTTTTCATCCACGGATTGGCACGGATGAAACACGGATTTTTTTCAACCAGAGCCCGCAGCGTAAGCAAGGGACAAAAATCAGAGCCGCGACAGTGATGGAGCGGTAATATTCGTTGACGCATAATGCCGCAAATATATCAATTTTTGGAATGATGACGCATGACAAAGAAACATCAACAAAAAAAGATCGGCGATCGATACTATGACGGGGAATTGGAATTTCCGCTGCGATTTGAGGATTTCAACTGTTCGACGCCTTATAAAATGCCTTTGCATTTTTTTCCACGTGTAAAAAAACTGGACTATACATCTGCCATTAAGGCGGACGTATCAAAATTGAGAGTTTCAGCATGGTCGGTAATGCCGCGATGCTGGTACATTGACGCATGGTTTGATTGTGAACAATGTGGCAAAGAATACTGCTGGACGGCAAAAGTTCAACAAATCTGGTTTGAACGCTTTCAATGTTGGAGCGAGGCGTACCCGAAACTTTGCCCTGAATGCCGAAAGAAACGACGCAAGCTTGGAAAACTCAAGGAGGAATATGGGCGAATGGCAGGATGCGCGATTCTTCGGACAACGAGTTTGAAAATAAAACAACAGGTGTTGGAGTTGATAAACGAAATTGAGCATTTATCCGAGGAACCGTTAACACGAGGTATTGTCGAAAAACGGGATATTTTGATCAAACAAATCGAAAAAATAAAAAAGACAAATTGAAAGAAGAAACCATCATGTCCGAATACAAACCGGCATTGACATTGCAAAAGATCAACGACGCGGAGGCGTGGTTGCATACGGGGAAGACCGAGCCGATTCGCGTGATCGGCAACGAGGCGATTCGCAAAACGTTCGACGAAAAAACGCTGCAACAGGCGGTCAACGCGCGGTTGTCGCCCGGCGTCAAGCAGGTCGTGCTCAACCCCGACGCCCATGTCGGGTTCGGGGCTCCGATCGGTTGCGTCATGGTTTCGCCGTCGCACATTTATCCCGGCCCGGTCGGCGTCGACATCAAATGTTCGATGAGCCTGTTGCAATTCGAACTTGAAGCCGACGCGATCAAGGACCGCCGCGTCCGCCGCGAACTGATCAACGCCATTTGCGACCGCACACCGACGGGGCCGGGCGCCGGACAGCGCAGCGTTCCGAAGGGGCGTCGGTTTCCCAAAGGATTGCCGAAACAGGCGGTCATCGAAGGGGCGTCGGAAAGCGTGTGCGAACAATTCGGCATCCCGAAGGTGTGGCGCGAACGTTGCGAGGATTTTTCGCACGTCGGTCATGACGGCACCAGCGACGCGTTGGCCGAACGACTTGAACGCATTTTGCCGCAGAAGTACATGTGCAATTTCGGTGAGAAAATGCAGCAGTTCGGTTCCTACGGCGGAGGAAATCATTTCGGCGAATGCGAAATCGTGCGTATTGCTGATAACGACAAAGCCCGTGAGACGGCGAAGCAGTTCGGGTTGATCGACGGCAACGTCGCGTTCTTTTCGCATTGCGGATCGCGAGGTTTCGGCAATATTCTTGCGACGGAACAGTTCAAAATTTTGCAACAACGGTTCCGACAATGGGGAACGCCGTTTCCTGCAGGTGACAAGCAGCTCGTGTATGCCCCGCTCGGCAACCCGGAAGCGGACGATTATCTCGACGACATGGCGATGGGTGGCAACTTCGCGACGGTCAATCATTTGCTCATCAACGCGCTGGTGCTCGAAGCGTTTCAAGAGGTATTTCCCGGCGTCAAGTCGCATTTCATTTATTACATCAGTCACAACATCGCGCGACGCGAACCGCTTGATGGCAAGATGATGTGGGTGCATCGCAAAGGGGCGACGCGTGCGTTTCCGGCGCATCACCCGTCACTGGCCGGTACGCCGTTTGAAAACATCGGACATCCGATTTTGCTGCCGGGAAATCCGCGTGACGGCTCGGTCGTGATGGTCGCCGAGGAAGGGGCCGTGAAAAGTTGTTACAGCGTCAATCACGGGGCAGGCCGTCAGATGAGTCGCACGAAAGCGAACAAGGAACTCGACCAGCACAGTATCAACGACGAGTTTGATACGAGCGACATTTTGACGAACTGCCGCAACTACCCGAAAGACGAAGCCCCCGCCGCGTACAAGGATTTCCGCGAGGTTTTGAAGAGCGTCGAAGGGGCCGGCCTCGCCCGAACCGTCGCAAAGCTCGAAGCCAAATTCGTCATCAAAGACGGCGACACCGCGGACGATTGAATGCAGAATGAAGAATGCAGAGTGCAGAATGTTTCAATCAGAGCCCGCAGCGTAAGCAAGGGACAAGACTTGGTGATGATATTTTTTCATCAATAACGAATAAATATCGCAAAACAAAATGTTTTAAGGACAAACATGGGACACACAAAAGAGATCAATGCAAAAATACAAGAAATTTTTATATTGTCTTTCCCAAGAACCGTTTTGATAATAGAGACCAAGGAATTCCAGGATTTCAAATTTGACCCCTTGGGCACCAGTACCCAACTATTTATCGATAATGAGTTTATTTGAAAATTCCGAATTTTTCCTGAAATGCCGTTTAAAGTTCATAGTAGTCCGAATACGTATGCAATAGGAACACATGATGATCTAAGGCTTAATTCCGAGATCATAAAAACAAAAGACTGCCGAACTGTCATTTCAATTCACGTGAATTGATACTTGACAACATTCAGCGTAACAAAATCATCGATATTTCACCACTTCAACCGCTCCATCACTGTCGCGGCTCTGATTGGGATACGTGTTTCATCCGTGACTAAAAAACAAACAAAGAAAAATCATGTCATCACAAATATTCATTGACGGGTCGCAGGGGGAAGGGGGCGGGCAGGTGCTTCGGAGTTCGTTGGCGCTTTCGCTCGTGACGGGGAAGCCGTTTTGCATCGAAAACATTCGGGCCGGTCGCAAAAAGCCGGGGCTCATGCGGCAACATCTCACGGCGGTCAATGCGGCGACGGAAATCGGCGCGGCGGACGTGACCGGCGACAGCATCGGTTCGACGCGACTCACGTTCCGACCGCACAAAATCAAGTCGGGCGATTTTCATTTCTGCATCGGCACGGCGGGCAGTACGACGCACATCGATATTTTGCAACGATTCCTCAATATCAACATCAACGTCACGAAACAGGATAACGGCCAATGCCTCATCCAATGTGTCGTTACCGGAACAGCGGAAGCGTCGCCAGGATTTGCCGCATTTGCCGTGCCGCGCGGGAACGGTGGCTGATCGCCTGTTTGAGAATCGGATCCAGCCGCCCGAAACTTTTGTGATATTCGACGACTTCGAACAACGGGTCGTAGCCGAAACCGTTCGTGCCGTCGGCCTCGAAGCGGATGCGGCCGTGACAGATTCCGCCGGTCGCGGCCAGAATGCGTCCCGCGGCATCGGCGAGGACCATCTGGCAGACATAATGGGCCGTGCGACGTTCCCAAGGCACATCGGCCAGCTTTTCCAAAAGCAGGGCGTTGTTCGATTCGTCGGTCGCTTTTTCGCCGGAAAACCTTGCGGAAAATATGCCGGGCGCCCCGTTCAGGGCGTCAACGACGATGCCGCTGTCTTCAGCAAGCACGGGCAAATTGAGAAAAACCGCCTGTTCGCAGGCTTTTTTGGACGCGTTTTCTCCGAAACTGGCCCCGTCTTCGACCACCTCAATTTTTTCCGCGAAATCTGCCAGCGTTTTGACCTCAAGTCCAAGCGGTGCAAAAAGTTCAGCCATTTCAAGCCCTTTTTTGCGATTGCCGGTGCCGAGAACAAGGGTTTTTGAGTGTGTCATACGGGTTGTTGGGTCAATGGGTCGGAAGATGACCGTGAAAAAGGTTCAATCGGTAAAAAATGATCGCAAAAAGACTATCAACCGCGATTTGGCCGAAAAACGACCGGCCGCAGAACACGGCGAAAGAAAAATCAGTGCGGGAAAGAGGACTCGAACCTCCACCGGGTTGCCCCGACTAGGCCCTCAACCTAGCGCGTCTGCCAGTTCCGCCATTCCCGCGGATTTGTGGAACCCGGTGTTTTCGCCCGTAGCGGCGACCGGTTCCCGAGGGAAAAACAGTCGAATTTAACAATCGACCGTAATTTTGCCCATAATTTACCGCCTTTTACCGGTGCGTCAAGTCCCCGTCAGTTAAATCATGCGCTATTGAGAGACGGCCTGATACGGAAAACCTACCTAAAAGGAAACGCTTTCGCCGCCATTGATGGTGGCCATGGCCTGGAATGGAACGGCGTCAATCGTATCGGCAATGAAATGAACGCTCCCGTCGCCGAAAAGCGTGTTGACGCCGCCGGTGTGGTTGCTTCGCGCAAAAGTCAAAACGAGGTCGGAAGCTCCGCCTGCCGAGGGCCTGAAGTCAGGGTATTTCGGGTTTGGCGGGAGGTAGGTAATGAACGTGGTGAAGCGGGGCCGTCCGAGAAACCAGGTCGAACCGCGATTTCCTGCCCATTTTGTGTCATCAATATCGTTTTTGTAAGTCTCCCAAGGCGGCACGTCACCGAGGTCCGGTATCACTCCCCCCGCGAAACTGAGCGAGGCGGTGGTCGCCGCCGCGATCTGCCTGCGGATATCGCCCGGTGCGGCGGACGATTGGTTGCCGAGAAGCGATTCCGCCATCGCAAGGGTGTTGCTGCTGCCGTCTGTCATGTTGGCGAAACTCGTTTTCGAACCGTAATGGAACAAAGCGTCGCTTTTGACATCGCTTTTCCATTGCATGGCATACGTCCTGTTCGGCCCGGAACCGACGCACACCCGATAGTTGTTCCCCGCCAAAGGATTGTCTCCATTGTTTTCGGACGTTCCAAGAAAAATATCCGACTCGCCGTCACTGGGACACCGAAACATGGAAATGCGAAATTTGACCGCGTCGACATGCACGGGATTCAGCGTCATCGCCCCGGCACTGCCCTGCAACGCGGCTTCCTTGTAATCAATCAACGAGTGCAGGCTTTCCTGCTCGACATACGGGAGCAGCTTTGCCTGGACGGAAAAAAGGAATAATGTGTCTGTAATTCCCGGAAAAACTTTGTGGGAACTGTGATAATTATGCAGCGCGATGCCGCATTGTTTCAGGTTATTGGCACACTGCATTCTTCGCGCCGCCTCGCGCGCCGCCTGCACCGCCGGGAGCAGCAAGGCGATCAAAATGCCGATGATCGCGATGACGACCAAAAGTTCTACGAGCGTAAACGCTTTTTTATCAAACAGATAAGTTGATTCGAGATGTGTTTTGGAAGTCAAAATAATTGCCTGCCATTCAAAAAGTATTGAAAATCCTGTCGGCTTTCGGTAATAATTATTTCAAAAAATTATTACCACTGCATTTATATCGTCCCGATTTTCCCCGTCAAGGCGGGAACGCATTTTCAATATTTTTTCTATTTTATTATGATGATAAGTTTGTCTTTTTGAGCATCTGACCATTTCAACAGCTTGCGTTCTGGATGCCTCGCATGTAGAATCACTTTGTCTGTAATACTTTTTTGAAAAAATTATTATCATGAAGAACTTTTTTGCCATCGGACTGGTCGTTTTTTTGACATTGGCATCGGTTTTCGGCGTTCGGGCGCTCCGGGGCGCGAGCGAAACGTCTTTGCAGCCGATACGCACAGTCGCCCAATGGGAACGGTATCGCGAGCAGGGATTGGTCCCTGAAAAAATCGATCGAATTTTTTGCAGCGGCGGGACGCTCCGGATGGTCGTTTATCTTGACGCCGCCGACAAGGTCGTCGCGGTCGACACGAACGAGCGGCGCTCGTCCGAGCGGAACGGCATGAAGGCGTATCTGGCCGCGCATCCGGAATTTTGCGACTTGCCCGTTGCCGGCGAAACGAGCGGTCGGGACAACCCCGAGAGGCTTTTGAGCCTCGAAAACCCGCCGCAACTGATCATCAAGGCCGACACCGGCGCCGGTTTCGATCCCGGGGAACTGACCCGGCGGACGGGTATCCCGGTTCTGCTCGTTCCGATGCGAGGCATCACCGTCGGGCGCGAAGGTTTCGACGAAGGGCTGCGGCTGATCGGCGCGGCGCTCGGCAAAAGCGAACGCGCGGAAGAGGTGATCGAGTTTTTCGACCGCGAAATCGCCGAACTGAAGGCCCGCTCCGATCGGGCCGGTCTTTCGCATGACGAAAAGCCGCTCGCGTACGTCGGCGGGGTTTCCTACAACGGTTCGCACGGTTTCAATTCGTCGGAGGCGGGCTATCCGCCCTTCGAACTGGTCGGTGCGAAAAGCCCGGTCACGAACCGCGCCGACGACCCGACGCTCGGCAACCGGCACGCGATGCTCGCGAAGGAAAAAATTCTCGAATGGAACCCGGACATCCTGTTTCTCGATCTCGGGACGCTGGCCCTGGGGCAGTCGAGCGGGCTGGTCGAGCTGCAACGCGACCCGTCTTATCGCACGCTGACCGCCGTGCAACAGGGCCGGGTTTACACACTGCACCCGGACACGTTTTATTTCGTCAATCACGACGCCGTGCTGGTCAACGCGTGGTTCGTCGGCAAAACGCTCTACCCGGACCAGTTCGCCGACATCGACCCGAAGGTCAAGGCCGACGAAATCTTCAGCTTCCTCGTCGGCAAGCCCGTCTTCAACGACCTCAACGCCAGCCTGCAAAATCTTGCGCTGGGGCAATTGCCGCTACCATAAGGTCGCTGCCGACGTTTTCTTTTGCTCAACGCAATATTGCGATGGCCGCTCGGATTTGCCTGTTTTCCTGACGGCAAAAAACTGATATAATTGCCCCGTTGATCGGATCGCCATGACGGGGAATGTCTTCAATTTACCGAAATCCTTTTGAGTGTAGTATGTTTGAAAAAATGCTGAACCAGCTCGGTCCCTGGCTGAAGGGGGAAGGGCCGCAACATGATATTGTCATTTCAAGCCGGATTCGTTTGGCGCGGAACGTTTCCGGCTTTCCGTTCATTTCGAAAGCCTCGGAACTTGACCGCCAACGCATTGAGGAAACCGTCTACCGGGCAGTCAAAAACGTGCATGAAAACGTCGATCTGTACGAGGTGGATTTGGAACCTTTGTCGCAATTGCAGCGGCAGATGCTGGTTGAGCGGCAGCTTATCAGCCGGGAAATCGCTGAAACCGAAGGTCCCAGGGCGGTTTACATCGCGAACGATGAATCGTACAGTATTATGGTCAACGAGGAAGACCACCTGCGAATGCAGGCGATGACCAGCGGACTGGACCTGCAAAAAGTTTGGGAACGCATCAATTCGCTGGACGACCACCTCGAAGCCCATATTCCGTACGCATTTTCAAAAGAATTAGGCTACCTGACTGCCTGCCCGACGAACGTTGGGACGGGAATGCGGGTCAGCGTCATGATGCACCTCCCGGCCTTGAGTATTTCGCAAGAAATCGACAAGGTCTTTCGTGGGTTACAGAAACTAAACCTTGCAGTTAGAGGAATTTACGGCGAAGGCTCACAAGCTCTCGGCGAGTTTTACCAGATCAGCAACCAGATCACCCTCGGGCGGAGCGAAACCGAATTGATCGAGCAGGTGCAGGAAATCGTCGAACGCATCGTGCAATACGAACGCAAGGCGCGCGAAGCCTTGCTGGAAGCCGGTGAGGAAGCCCTGCTCGACAAAGCCAGCCGTGCCTTGGGAGTTTTGCAAACCGCCCGCACCATGTCGTCTGAAGAAGCGATGCATCTTCTTTCGACACTGAGACTTGCCGTCAATATGAATCTTTTGAATTCGCCGAAAATCACGCTCATCAACGAGCTGTTGCTTTACACCCAACCCGCCCATCTTCAACAAATTAACGGCACGGCGCTTTCGCCTGTCGAGCGTGACCTGTCCCGGGCGCAATATTTGCGAACGCGTTTGAATGAAGCTTCCGACTCCTGACAGGCATCACAGAATTAATCAATGTTATATAATGTCGTTGTTTTGCGAAATTCGCGGTAAAATTTTCGTCTTTTGGCAAACAGTTTAATCAGAATCGCAAAAATTTGGTAAAAAAGCCGAAAATCTCCAAATAATATGCACGAAGCTGGTAAGATTTGACGATAATTCCAGCTAGAGTGGCTTTTAGGCCGTTTTGAATTGGTTTCAAGATTAGCCAATTCATTTTACCCTCCGGGGATAATACTCGTGCCGGATGCACGAACACGATAACGAGGCCCTTTGAAATTTTCGTGTAAAAAAATATGCGAAAATCTCAATGGGCGGGATGATAACACGTTTGATGGCCCGTCCCCCCCTGACCGGTCAGTTTCAAGGAAGAAACGTCATGCAAAACAAGAAAATTTCGCTTTGGTGCGCTCTCTTATGCCTGAGTGTTGCCGTTCCCATGTTGAGCGGGTGCCGGTTCACGGGCGGCCCCTATTACAAGACGTCGTCATGGGAATTTTTCAATCCGTTTTCGTCAAAGCCGAAAGACGATTACGACGATTCGGCGCTTGCACAAAAAATCAGCGAGCCCGGTAATCTGCCGAAGGCAGATGTGACGGCGCCCCGGGACGGCTATTTGATGAACGCCCCCGAGACCAAGATCGCATCCAGACCCGCGGACCGAAGAGGACGCGACTCCGATCCGTTGAACGACCTGCATAATGCCGGACTTGCGAGTTCAAGCACACCGGGCGGTTCGAGCAATGTTCCTTCGGCCAAACCGCAACCGGCGGACGGGATGTTTGCCAACAACGCAAATCCTGGATCGACGAACCAGATTCCCCAATATGGAACGACCTCGCCGATTGATCCGGGTTTCGGCAGTATCGGCGCCAATCCCACGGCGGCCAATCAGCCGCAAAACGCGGGCACGCCGTTCAATCCGAACATGCCCGGCGCGCAGCCGCAAACTTATCCCGCCGACATGACGGGCGGAAACGGCATGTACGCAGGGCTCAACGGCGGTCAAACCCCGATGAACTCCGGCACCACGATTTACGGCGCATCCGGCCAACCGATTCCCGCCAACCAGCCGGGTCAGGTTCCTTTCGCAGGTCAACCGAACGGCATGACGGCGCAAAACACGGGCAATCCGCAATTTTCGTTTGCGGCCGCCAATGACCCGATGCCCGGCGGCAACCCGGCTGCCATGTCCGGCACGCCCACCTCGGTCGCTTCGACCCAGGGCATGGGATACGGCGGACAGGGAACCGGCATGAACGCGACGACGGGCTACCCGACGCAAAGCGGCATGACGCAAGGTGCAGCGCCGCAAGGAACGATGATGCCGCCGCAAAACACCGCCGTGCCGGGCAACGCTTACGGTCAACCGCCGCAAACGTCGATGCCGAACGGGCAGGCAACTCCGGACATGGGTTACGGAATGACCGGCTACGGCAATGCCCCCAATTCGGGAATGCCGAACCCGGCCGCGACCGGAACGAACGCGTTCCCGACGGCCGACCCGAACTTCGGCGCAATGCAGCAACCGACATCGCAAATGCCGCAGCAACAGCCGACCCAATATCCCGGACTGAACACATCCGGCGCCCAGCCAGCGGCCAACGGCGGATATCAAAGCGGCTTCAACTCCTTCGCCCCGACCAACGACGACGTGTATCGCCCCGGCGCCGGATATTGAAAGCCGGAGAGGGACGGGAAAGTGTGGAGTGTGGAATTTGGAGTGTGGAGTTCATTCTTAGCCGTCGGGCTTGCCCGACGAAAAAGACGCAACGCAATCCACGGGAAGATATTCCTATTAGCCACGGACCGACACGGCGATTATGTTCGGTCACATTTGCGGCGGTCACGGCGTGACCGCCCTACCTTTTCTTTGCGAAATTCTCACTTCGCGATCCGCAAAATCGGGCGAACGGTTTCGCCGTTCGACTTGACTTCAAAGGCGGTCGCCTGGCGTTCTTCGTTTTTCTCCCAATCGGCGGGATCGGTCACGGTCAGTTTTTCAATGGTCGACGGCATGAACAGCGTGGTCGCGGCCATTTCCGTCGAAATGCCGTACAATCCCGGCAGTACCGCCCGTCGGAATTTCCCTTCGAAATCGGTCACGAGCGGCGAGTTGATCGGGTATCTCCGCTTTTCGCCCGTCGTTTTCGAGTTGACCTCGAAATACTCGAAAAACCACAGCGTCGTGTTCACCAGCGGTTTGCCGGTCGCATGGTCGAGGGCGGTTCCTTCGATGAGCGTTCCCTTTTCGAGCGTGATTTCATATTCGTCACTGGGAGAATCCGCGCCGACTTCCACATAAATCGGTTTCGCGGCCCATTCATTATTCTCATCATACACAGTCATTTCGTAATTCATGTTCGACTTGAACGGGAAATAAAACGATCCGTCCTGTCGTACGATGCCCCCTTGCATGCCATAATTCGTGTTGTTGTCATGCGTCAGGATTCGAACAGAAAGGTGTTTAATGCTTTCCGGCATTTTTTGGCCGTCCGGAAGAACGATTTTTCCGTATATGGCGATCTCTTTCCGGATGTCTTTGGAATCATGCGGAATCCGTAGAATCGGCTTGACCGTCTCGCCTTCCTTCACCTGAAACGCGGTGAACGTCGTCGGTTTGTTTTCGTCCCAACTGGTGGTCCAGTAATTCTTCGGGTATCCCGTTCTCGGATTGAAAAACAGTTTCATCGCATCGGATTGTATGGCCACCCCATAATTGCCGGGCAAAACGCCCTGGCGAAACTTTCCGTCACGATCGGTCATGATGTAGTAAGTGATCGGCCATGTGAGCGGCTTGCCATCGTTTTTCGATTTGACCTCAAAATACTGAAAAAAGATCAATCCCATCTCGGGAAGCGGTTTTCCGGTTTGTGCGTCAATCACCCGCCCCTCAATCATCGCCGTCGCTTCGACCAACGGAATGACGATTTCCTCTTTCGGGGCTTCATCGCCGACTTCCAGACGATACGTTTTCGAGGTCAACGTCGGATTTTCGCGATCATTCACGACGATTTCATAATTGGCGTTCGCGTGGGCCTGCATGAGAAAAGTGCCGTCGCTCTGAATGCTTTCATTGGAACCGTAAAGTCCTTGCTCATTGTCGGACGAAAGTGCCCGCATCAACAGCGAGGCCCGTCCCAGCGTTTTGCCTTCGGGAACGATCACCCGCCCGCGAATCGGGACGTATTTGTCCCTGTCGAATTTTTTCAACGCGGCGGATTCCGGCATTTCTTCTTCTTTTTCTTTCGATTCTTCCGCAACTATTTGTGCGTTATCATTTTTCGGCGTTTCTTCCGCCGTGATGATTTTCAGTTGGCAAAACGCTCCCAGGCAGGCGAGCGTGCAGAAGGTGACGGCCAGCAGCGCGGCGAGCCGTCCGGTTTTTTTGTGGCGTTTGATCATTTCAATTCTCCTTGACAGTTTCGATGAGGATTCCAAAATTCCCGCGAGGCCCGGCACCGTGGGTAGGGGCGATAGCGGCCGGTTCGCGGCGAGATGCAAAAGAGTCATGCCGTATTCGATGCGGCCCTGCGGCGTCATGCGTGTGATGGCGAGTGCGTCGGCGGCCTCTTCCGAATCGCGGTTGGCCGTTCGCACCGCGAAAACGATGAGCGGGTTGAACCAATGCACCATGCCGAGCAGCGAGAGCAGCCAGCCGGTCAAAATGTCATGCCGCCGAACATGGGCCAGTTCGTGCATCAGAAGATGGGTCAATTGCTCCGCCGTCAGCGAACGGCTCAACCGTTTCGGCAGCAAAATTCGCGGCATGAACAAGCCCATCAAAAGCGGCGAAGCGATCCGGTCCGATTCCCACAGCCCGACCGTTTTCGCGATCCGCATTTTTTGACGGCACTCGTTCAGCACACTCAACGTTTGTTCGTCGGTGATCGGTTTCATGTCGCCGATGCGTCGCCGGAACAACATGATTTGCCGAACGGACATGCCGAACAAAAACACAACGCCGCCAAGCCAAATTCCGCTCAACGCGAAGCACACCTGCGAAAACGTCGGCAAATGCGAGTTTTTCGACTGTATTTCGGGCGTGATTTCCCATGCGACCGGTTGCGGCAATACATCGTAATTCGCCGGTTCGTGAATCGGCATCGGCGTGATTCGCGGTTCTTGAAAACTTTGCGCCGAAAGCGCCGGCGCTTCTGAAACGGGAAGATTTTTCGCGGTTTCATGCACCGGGATCGGAATTCTCAGCGGCAAAATCATCGCAGCTACCGCGAACAACCAAAGGGCATGTCGAACGGTCGGCGAGAGTCGGCGTCCGAACAGCCCGCGGATCAGGAAGATCGCAAGCGCGACAACACCGACGCGGCACGATTGCAACAAAAACGTGATCAATAACGGTTCCATGGGTGGTGTCCTCCGTTATCTTTCGTGATCTTTGAGCAGTTGTTTCAGGCGGTCGATTTCCTTAGGCGAAAGATTTTCGCGTTCGAGATAATGGGCGACCAACGCGTGAAACGTGCCGCCGAAATACCGGTCGAGAAAGGTCCGGCTTTCGTGATGCACCATCGTTTCCTGATCGTACACCGCTTCGTAACGGTAAATCGGTTCGTCGTCAAGAAGCCGGACGACTTCCTTGCCGATGAGCCGCGTCAGGAAGGTGCGAACCGCACCGAGACTCCAGCCGGTTTTCGGTTTCAGCGAGGTCGTAATTTGCGAGGCGCTGACGGGACCCCGCTCCCAAAGCACGGTGAGCACTTCCCATTCCGATTCCGTGACCTTGGGGATTTCCTTCGCTTTGGGCGATTTTTTTGACGGTTTCATGTGTGTCCTCCGATACAGAATTTGCTACATCTGTATCAGATATTAACACAACAACATCGCTCCGTCAATAGAAAAATGGAATTTTTGAGAATTTCCCGCGGTTTCGATATCGTACTGGCGATAAAAACTGCACCGCGCTTCCAGCGCTGCTTGCTACGCCAATGTGGCGAAATTACGCAAATAGCAATGTTTTCCGCCATTGGCGAAGCAAGCGATTCATCGGATATGTTTAATTTTTATTGCCAGCACAATAAAGACGGACTACATGACTTCGTCCAGGGCATTCTGCATCCGGGCCTTGTCGACCGCGCCGATCATGCGTTCGACGACGTTGCCGCCGTTGAAAATCATGATCGTCGGCAGCATGTCGACCCCGTAACGCGCGGCGACGCCCATGTTTTCGAAGGTGTTGATCTTCACGAATTTGGCCGCGTCGCCATTTTCGGTCGCCAGAACGTCGAGCAGAGGCGCGATCAGCCGACACGGCCCGCAGGACGGCGACCAGAAATCGACCAACACCGGCACCTCCGACTGCAAAACCACCGCGTCAAAATCCTGTTCCGAAAGTTCGATGACGTTTCCCATGAGTTGATTCCTTTTCGTTAGTTATCCTGTTGGATGTATCGCCATTTGGAAGTGTGTGCCACGTGAGCTCCGCCCTAAAAGGGCAATGTGTATCAGCCCAGGGCAACGCCCTCGTTGTACTACACAAATGATATTATTTATTTCTCCACAGATTTCGCAGATTAACACAGATGATATGTCGAGCAAGCTTATTGTCACAAGATACGCCAAATGAAAAAGATAAATATTTTAATCCTAATGTATCTTGCAACAATAGGTACTTTTTAAGGCATTATTCTTGGATTATCTGTGTAAATCTGAGTCATCTGTGGATAAAAAAAGGAATAAGGAGCACTTGTGTGGTACAACGAGGGCAACGCCCTGGGTTACGTCCCCCACACACAATTCTATCGCCCCGGAGGCGCAGTGGTGTTTTCCATTGCCCTTGCAGGGCGTTTTGTGTTTATGCATTCCTTGTCCCAGGGCGCCGCTGCGCTTTGCCCTAGGCTAATACACATTGCCCCTTTGGGGCGAAAAACCGGGTTGCCAACAATATTAATATATGATTGATTGATATGAAAACATCGCAATTATAACCGGCATCACGCAGAATGCCAGTACGTGTTCTTACCGCTTTATTCCCCAGACTCTCAGGTGCCGATGCCCCAGTCGGCGAGATTGATCCGCCCGGGAATCGCGCAGGGATAAATACCGTCGGGTCCGGGTTTCGGACCGGGATCGGCGTCCCAGGTCATTTCCTTCGGAAACAGGTCCAGCGTCGAGTTCATCGCGGCGTCCCAGGAAATTTCCTTACCCGAATAGCTGGCCATGCGGCCGAGGATCGCCGTTTGCGTCGCGATGGCGCCCTGTTTGCCGACGTTGAGCTTTTTGCCGCTCGTGATCGCATCGAACATGACGTCCATTTCGATCTGGTGCCCGTCGTGATTGCGTTCCCAAACCCGCGGCGATTTGCCGTTGATTTTGAGGATCGAACGCCCGTGCCCGTCGATGTCGAGCGTCCCGTTCGTGCCGACGGCGTGTTCGCTGAACGCGTCCCAGCAGTTCGGGGCGTGACGGCAATAACTGAAACCGCGCACGCCGTCATCATATATGAATTCGACCGTGTGGTGGTCGAAAATTTCACCGTGGTCCGGGCTGATGCGCGTCTGGCGACCGCCCATGCCGTTGGCCGACACCGGGTGACGGTCGCCGGCCATCCAGTTCATCACGTCGATATCGTGCACGTGCTGCTCGACGATGTGGTCGCCGCTGAGCCAGTTGAAATAATACCAGTTGTTGAGCTGGTGCTGCATTTCGGTCTCGCCTTCCTTGCGCGGGCGGGTCCACACGCCAGCCGTGTTGAAGTACACCCGCGTGTAAAGCAGTTCGCCGATCGCGCCGTCGTGCAGCATTTTGATCGGCTCAATGTGCTTGTCCTCATACCGCAGGTGATGCCCGACGACGAGGACCTTGCCCTTTTGCTCGGCGACTTCTGCGGCTTCCATGATGATGCGCACGCCGACCGGGTCGGTGGCCACCGGCTTTTCCGAGAAAATGTGCTTACCGGCTTTGGCCGCTGCCAGGACGTTGCGGGTCCGTATCCCCGGCGGTTCGCACAGCAGCACGAGATCGACGTCGGCATTTTCGATCAGCTTCAAGCCCGCGTCGACGCCGGAATACATCTGCTCCTGCGGAATGTCGCACTGGTCGGGCCGTTCGCTTTTGAAAAGCTGCTCCGTCGAGTTGACGGCATGATCAAACGCATCGGCCAGCGCGGTCAGCTTGATGTTTTTCGTCGCCGTGTTGTCAAAGGCGTTGATCACCGCCCCGCGACCGCGACCACCGCAGCCGACCAGGCCGAATTTCAAAACGTCGCTCCCCGCCGCGTGGACTCTCTGAGTCGCCGCCGCACCTGCAAGAACGGCTCCGATGGCCGCCGCCGATTTTTTCGCGTTTCCCATGTTTTTTCTCCGTGTCAAAGAAATTTGTGTTTTGCGCAATGATCCGTCGGATCAAACGGACTTCAAATGCCAGTATAACGAATTTCAATTGACATTGCCAGATTTTTCATAAACCGGCAAATGTTTTTTACGGCCGTTTGGTACTGTAATATTTAGTGAATATTTCGTACTTCGCATTGATTGATTGTCGAAAGATAAAATGTTACACTCAAGGAAGGCTGAAATCATGTTCAAAAAATGATCGTCTCTCGGGTGATATTGAGGAGAAAAATCATGTTCACGTTTCTCGTTGCAATGCTGTTTGTATTGCCATATCCGGCTCAAGGCGATAATTCCGCGGATTTGCCCGTCGGTGTGATGAATTTCACCGGGCCGTCCGTGCCGCCGGATACTCCGGCGTCTCTCGCGATTCCCGAAACGTTGACGGTCATTGCCGTCAATGAAAACGGGCAGCCGGTCGAAGGGGCGAAGGCGCGTTTGCAAAGCGAATTCGCACAAAATTTACATCAGCGTTTGGAAACCGGTTCCGCGGATCAGAAAAAGGAGACGCTCCCGGACGCCGTGACTGATGCCCAGGGTCGGGCCATGATTGACCTGCGATCATTGCAGGACAAAGCCGTAGCAGCCATCCATATCGATGTTCAATCGGAGCCGCTTTCCTGCAGGAATGCCTCGTTTACATGTCACTATGCGGAGGATCAGGTGGTCGTTCCTTCCGAATTGACGGTGACATTGAAGAAGGGGAAAAAACTCTCCGGGCGAGTCGTCGATGAAGACGGAAAACCGATTGCCGGGGTGTGCGTTCAAGTGTGGCTTCGGACATTTGGCATGGCGTATTACCTTGAAACCGATTCGGGCGGTTGTTGGGAAACGCCCGCGGTCCCACAGGGTGGTTTCATTCAGTACATCACGCTCAGCCACGAAAATTTTCGCACATTGAGGCTTAATTTTGATTTCAATTTTTCCAACATTGTCATGAAACGCATGCCGGTGCTGGAAGGAACCGTCCGCGATGAAAAGGGAATGCCCGTGGACGGGGCAACGGTCACGATTGGCACGGAAACCGCGAAGACCGACGCCGACGGCCGTTATCGTTTCCAACGCGAAAAAATAAACTTGTCACTGCCATTCCTCTTGTCCAACCCGTCCCATGTCATGGGAATTGAAGTCACCGCGCCAGGGAAGGCCGATCATTTTCAATATCCGTCGCCCACTCCGAAAACGATCGCGTCCCCCCGTGACTTCACGCTTGAACCGGCCCAAACCGTCCGGATACATGTCGTCGATGAAAACGGTCGACCGTTCAAGGATTTCGAGGTTTTCGGCATATTGCAAACCGATGCGACGGACGAGGCGGTGCAACATCCGCCCCGCAAGTTGCCCGGCGAAATTTCGAACGACGCGGTCTGGGTGTGGAAGAACGCCCCGTCGATTCCGATGGAATATGAAATCCGCTGGAAGCAGCCGGAAGACAAACTGTTGCCGCAGCCGAAGCATTACAAGACGGAACAAACTTCCTACGTTTTGGCGGCGGACAAATCGGATCACGTCGTCACGATGTACGCGTATGACCGCGTGTTCCCGAAGCAGCGGGACAAAATCATCGTTCCTGAAACGATGGAACTGCGATTGATCGACCCGGACGGCGAGCCGGTCGCCGGCGCAAAAATCGACGTGACCCTGAGCTGCGACAGTTTTCAGTTTGTTTCATTTTCCACGAAAAAACGTGCTGTCGCACTGTCCGATGAAGCGGGGAAATGCGTCATTGGTTTTGCCGGGCTGGAACGCCGGGCCATCAACGGTTTTTCGCTGCAAATCAATGCCGGCGATGATTTTTTGCCGGTGCAAGCGATGTGGTCGACGGATTATTCTGTCTCGCGGGGAATGTTCCCCAAAGATCCGACGAATCAATTGCCGGAACAATGGGAATTGCATATGGAGCGTTATCACAACATTTTCGGCATCGTCACGGATGAAGACGGCAACCCGCTGGAAGGCGCTTCGACCGGAATGGCTACGCGGTGCTATATAATGTTCGACCAATCGCTGAGTTCAAGCATCGCCTATCAATTTGGATCACCGCTCACCGACAAGGACGGTCGTTGGGAAGCGAAGCGGTATTATCACCGCAAAGAGGGTGCGTTCAGCGGTGCCTATTTTTCCGCACCCGGATTTGAAAGAAAACGGGTGGAGATTGATCCGGCAAAGTCGGAATACTCCGTCACGTTGCAACCGATGGCGCCGAAAAAACTCGTGACGTTCCGCATTTGGGACGAGGACGGCTTTCCCGTGACCGAGGCCCAATTCAATTTGCGAGGCGGCCAGTCGGCGTTCCCCAAGGAAACCGAACCCGGCCGATACGTGATTGACCCGTCCGAACAATCCCCGCCGCAGACTTCGGGGTTGGTTTATTACACTGTTGAAACATTCAACCGCCATACGCCGCAACAGGTGCGGGTCGATCTTTCCGCCGATCCGATCGGGGAAATCGAACTCGTCATGAAACGGGGAAAGCCGCTCAAAATCCGTTTGCTTGACGCCGCCGGGCAACCGCTTCCCAATGCAAACCTGAGTTATGCGACCATCGCATGGCCGTCGGGACAACAAAGCAACGTGAGTCTCAGCAGCCATACTTTCGACAAAAATGGTTTCCACTATTGGAACAACGCCCCAGATCTGGAAGCGGAATACAATATTTCGTGGTATGACGGAGAATCGCACAGCATGAAAGTGAAAATGCGCCCCCGTGAGGAGGAATATCGCGTGACCGCCGTGCCGGGTGGGGAGAGACCGCGCCCCAAAATGGAACAAAAAAAGTTCGCCTTCAATTATCACGCAACCGACGCGGAAACGGGCGAACCGATCAAAGCATACGAGCTCATCAACGGCTCGTTCCAGCAGCAAACACGCGAGGCCGATCGCGGGGGCGTTTCCTTCAATGAACCCGTCTCGATTTTTTCGCCGTGGTTTACCACGATTGTCAATTATTCCCAAAACGGCGTGTGCGAAAGTACGATTGACCGCTATTTCGGCGAAAACAACGACGACACCGCCGACCATGTCTTCGTCATCCGAGCGGACGGTTACCGGCTTTTCAAAGGGGTGATTCCCGTCAAATCGGACTCGCCCCAACAGGTTGAAATTGACATCAAACTGGAACGCCTGAACAAAGATCAGGAAACTGTAACGGATCCGAACGAACTCTGGGAGGAAAAGGAATTCGTCGCCGTGGCGTCTTCGTCGTGAGCGATAGATCACAAAGCGCCGTCCTGTTTGGAGCGGCGCAAATATTTCTCGTGGGTTCCAATTGTGTCGTTGGTTACAAACCGCGGTGATGTATCAAACCGTATGGCGTGGCCCGACCGTAATCGCTGTCGGATCGCGTTTCCGGCCTATTTTCAGGGTGACGTTCTTTCGTCACTTGAATCACTTCGCCATTATCGTTGGGGGTGATGGTTTCACCGTAACCGATCGCCCCCGAACCCGGGGTATCCGTGTTCGGGACATAAAAATGGTAAACGGCCTCGCAATCCGGCGCATCTTTGAGCAGGAAAACGCCGTTTTCGTCTGGCGAAATGTCGTTCCATCGTTTCACATGGTACCGAAACGAGTTTTCCATGGATGGTATGTGGATCATGGCAGAGATTTCCCTGACATGCGGAATGGCTTTTTCCCCTTCATGCATAAAGCGCACGCGAAAGTCCGTACTTGGTTTGAGCGAGAAGTGCAAATTTTTCGTTTCGCCGGCCAAATCCACCTCATGCCATTGCGCCGTCCAGCCGTCTTTTTTCAACAGGAACTCGACCTTGTTGTTTTTCGCGGGGCCGAAGTTGATACCGATTTCGCCGTTTGAGTCGGTTTGTCTTTTGATGGAATTCGGTGAAAAGGTGGCACTTTGCATATTAACGATCTCCACCCCTTCGAGCGGTTCGCCCTTCTCATCGACGATGCGAATGGAAACCGGCGTGGTCGATTGCAACGTCACATCCGGCGAGGATCGCAACCAGAGCGTCGAATCAAGATAGCCGTCTTTTTTGACATGAATCTGCGTGCTGAGGTCCGTATCCAGCGGTCGATCGGAAATATCAGCCGTCCATTTGCCCGAGGAATCCGTTTGAACCGGCTTCGTTTTGGGGCGATCAAGCGTCACAGTCGCCCCTTCGACGGGCTTGCCGTTTTCATCGCGCACGAAGCCGACCAGTTTGCCGTTCGGCGAAAGAACGATTTCCTCTTTATCCTTGAGCGTTTTATAGCTCGTTCGCGAGTGGGCGGTCGATACAAAACCGATGGTATGAAAATACTCAATGGGGCGATAGCCTTCCGCGGAAACCTTGACCCAAAAATCCTGGATGTCGCTCACGTCGGTTCGACTGAAATCAAAACAAACGGTCCCGTTTTCATCGGTCGAAAACGGCGCATCGACGCGGATGAAATGCCCGAAGGAATCGCCGTAACCGGAACACGGTTCGACCAGGGCACCGACCAACGGCTTGCGGTTTTCGTCGAGGACGCGCACTTTCAACTTTTTCGAGTCTTTCCATGTCGTGAAATTCACCGTCATGAATGACCATACATCTTCTTGCAGCGATGCCGTCACGATATAAGGTTCTTCCCGCGGTTGAAAATGCGAAATGGATTCAGAGAGACGGTACGCCATTCCTTTGGGGGGCGGCGGCACCGCGCGGCGAGGTTCTAAACGGAACTCGACTTTTTCATTTTCGCCGACCGCCGCCGGCATGTTTTGCCATTCCCAAAAGCCGTTTTCGTCGGTGAAAAGCGTTTTGTTCGAAATCGTCTCACCGCCGCGAATGAGGATATTTTCCGCCGTGTTTTCGTAACTGAATTTTCCGAGTTCAAGCTTGTATTTCGGCTCGACCTTGACGCCGTGCAGCGGCTGCCCGTCTTCGGTGACGACCTTGATTCGAATCGTCGGGGCATTCCGTTTGAGCGCGATGTCGTGTTCCTTGCCAAGTTCGTCACGGTTCAAGGTTTGAACGTGAAGCCGCATTCCGTCCTTGCTGGCCATGAGAATTTGATCCGAAGGAAACAGCCCTTTCAGTTGGTAACGGCCTTCCGCATCGGTCACGGTTTCCCGTTCGGTCAAACGTTTCTCGCCGGACGCGTAAATGCCGGCTCCGGCGATGGGGTTTCCCTGTTCATCGACGACTTTGCCGAAAATTTCGCTTCCCCGATGCAATCTCACCGGTTCAGGAGGGAGAACCAGATCCGATCTCTTGACCGCGATCGTTTCGTTTTGAAAATCCGGATGTAACAAACGGATTGACCGGGCGGAGTTGTCCAATTGATGTCCCGTCAACGGCCCCAAGGCCAACATGCCTTGCGCATCGGAAACCGAGGGTAGGGGAACCGACCAATCCAGCAATGTTTTGACTCCTTCGACCGGTTTTCCGTTTTCGTCGAGAATCCGGATTTCGACCATCTCGCCGTCGAATTCTATGGCAACTTCTTCCGGAATGACGATCGGCGTGCCAGGCCGCGGGTGACGCCCGTCATACCATGCACGACTTTGCGGAAATGAATATCTCTGCGATTTCACGTCCAGCCACGCGGAAGTGACTTTTCCTTGAAACCATTCGTCCGGGAAGTGCAATACGACCTTGCCGTCTTGGTTTGTCCGTCCCTTGAGTTCCAATCTGGTATGCGGGACCGTGGGAAAAAAACCGCCGTCCGTTCCTTGCAAAACGATTTCCGCCTCGGGCAACGGCTTGCCTTCGTGATCCGTGACGGAGACGGTCATGGTTCGCGGGATCGTGACCGGATAGTGTGACACTTCGATAAAGTACGCGTTTTCCCCGGCGTAAGAGTACGGAAAAATGAATCCCGTCAATAACAAAAAGAGTGGCAATAACATGCGCATTTCATTTCTCCTTTGATAAAAGCGGAGGTTGACGAATCGCATGTTATTGTAGCCGCGTAAAAATCGAAAGACAAGAGACTGGCAGAGCGGAAATGACCGCCCCGCTTTTGGCAATCACGGCTTGATGGCCGGGTCGTTGCGGGCTTTGTGATATTCGACGATGGCGTCCCAGGCCTGTTGCGGGGTTTCGACGAAAACGAACAGGTCGAGGTCTTCCGGCGAAATGACGCCGCATTCGACAAGGTAATCGAAATCGACGGTGTTGTGCCAGAATTCCTCGCCGAAAAGGATGATCGGCAGTTGCTGCATGCGGTGCGTCTGGCGAAGGGTCAGGCCCTCGAACAGTTCGTCGAAGGTGCCGAACCCGCCGGGGAAGACGACCAGGGCCTTGGCCCGGAGCATGAAATGCAGTTTGCGAATGCCGAAATAATGAAACTGGAAGCAGAAGTCGGTCGAAATGAAGGGATTCGGCTTCTGTTCGAAGGGCAGCGAGATGTTCAACCCGACCGACGTGGCGCCGACGTCGTGGGCCCCGCGGTTGGCCGCTTCCATGATTCCCGGTCCGCCGCCGGTGCAAATGACGAAATCGTGCCGGCTGTACCCGCTGTTGGGCGTCGAATTCTGGTTGAACCGCGAGACGATTTGGGCGAACTCGCGGGCCATGTCGTAATATTTCGAGAATTTCAGCTTGCATTTGGCGTCGCGGAGTTTCGCCTGGAGGGTTTTGTCGTCCGGATTGGCGGCCAATTGCTTTTCGGCTTTGCGGTGATAGTTTTCCGCGACGTCGCCGGGTAGGAACCGGGCGCTGCCGAAAACGATGATCGTCGAGTCGATGTGGTGGGCCTTGAGGATGGTTTCCGGCTTGACGACTTCGAGCTGAATGCGATAAGCCCGGGCGTCGGGGCTGTTGAGGAACTTTTCGTCCTCGTAGGCCAGCACGTAGCTGGGCGTCTCCAGCAGCAGCTTTTCCTGGCGATCACGTGATTGCAGTTCCTCTTTGCTGTAAAATTCCCGCATGTCGTTTTTTTCTCCTGCGAAAGGCCGATGTCCGTTTGAAGTCGATTATCATGCCCGCGGGTCGTTTACATCCAAAAGTCGGACGGACACACAATCGATTATCGCGGGTGAAGCATTTGTAATGGCAATATTATCTTCTTTGTGTCGAAAAGAGTCAAGATCAATCTTTCCCATTTGCCGCCGTCGGTCTGGTTTTTCCTGTTTTTCCACATATAATAGGAAAGTAAAATAACCATCATCACAACTTTGGCCCCGCAGTCACCCGAAAGACCATCCATGTTTGGCGCCCCTCCCAGCACCTCGTTCGACGTTCGTTTCTCGATTTTTCACATCCCCGTTTCCATTTCGCCGTTTTTTTGGCTCATCGGGTCGATCCTGGCTTTTCAATTCGCCCACAGCTATAATCCTTCCAGCGACCGCCTTGATCCCATTGCTTTCGCCGCGGCGATTTTGGCCATTCTCATTTCGATCCTGGTGCATGAGATGGGCCACGCGATGGTGATTCGTTATGTGTTCGGGGCCGCGCCGTTCATCGTTTTGCACGGTCTGGGCGGCGTCACGATGCACGACCGCCCCTATTACTATCGCACGCCGCGACGTTTGGGCCGCATTTTCATCTCCTTCGCGGGTCCGTTCGCCGGTTTTCTGCTTTCCGCCGTCTGCGTTGCGGTCATGATCATCTTCGCGGAACGGTTTCAAGAGGAGAGTTATCTCACCCTTTTCCTGAACGTCCTGTTCAAGATTGGCGTCTTTTGGGGCATTCTCAATCTCATGCCGGTCTATCCGCTTGACGGCGGCCAGATTTTTCGCGAAATCTGCCTGCAGGTCAGCCAGAGATACGGTATGCAGTTTTCCGCCGGCGTCTCCGCGGTCGTGGCGATCCTGCTCGCGCTGCTCTTTTTCCGGATGGGGTCCCTTTTCATGCCCCTGCTGTTCGGCGTCCTGGCCTATCAAAGCATACAAATGCTGCAAACACGCCGATTTTGATCCCTTTCCGCAACACATGTTGCCGAAAAACGCCTCCGCTTCTTTCAAATCTGATTCATTTCGATACACCCAAAGCCGATTTCGTCGTCAGGAAACGTGAGAACGAAGCCGGATTCTCATTGATGCGAACCCCGCGCTGATCAAAAAAACTTGTGTCAGACGAAGTGTCTCGCTGAAAAAATGACAGGCATTGTCATGTTCTTCAAAATATTTTTTAATGATCGATGCGAACTCTTGTTCGACGGCAAGAAAAAAATCTTAACGCCCTGATAAAGTTTTCGATGCTTTCGGACGATAACAAGCGCGAAGGATGTCGGCTTTGACGGTTGGCACGGCAAGCATTGAAACGGCATGACGGTTTTTGATCACGAATGCGTTTCACTCCGTAAAACACGGGCCTTGCGAGTCACGCTTCCCACAACGGGGAAGACCGCCGTCACGAACACGCCTCTTCAAAATTTCGATTTGACCAGGTGGTTGCATGAAGTTGTCGGACGATGAGTGATGAGTGAAGCCAATGATTTTGCTCCTTCATGATGGCGACGACGTTCATGCGACAAAAGATTTTTTCAAAAAAAACGAAAAATTTATAATAAATCACTTGAGCAATCAATAAAATAGTGTAAGTTGTTGTATGCAGTTGATGAGACAACAACATCACAACAACTTGCATGAGTCAATGCGAAGCAACGCCGATGAAAAACAATGGCAAACGCAACGCTTGACCGTCGCCCGATCAATGGCGAGACCTTGGGAAAGACAAGCTATTATCATCAATCAGCTTCCTTGATGGCACTCGAAATTGAAAAGGCGATATCCCCGTCAGGGGAAACCCGTGAGGATGTCTCAGCGTGAGACAGTCCCCTCTGTCAAAGGAAGGATGGATCGAGGGATCATGGAATCGTGTTAAAAAGTGCGGCGGCTTTGGCCGGTTGTCTCTTTTTGATTCATTTGTCCCTGCCCTGTCCTGTTCCTACCAGCGAATAGCAGTAATAGGAGATGGTTTACATGGCAAAGAAAGTTGTAAAGAAAGCCACCAAAAAAGCAGCCCCGAAAAAGGCCGCCAAAAAAGCAGCAGTCAAAAAAACGGCCAAGACCGTGAAAAAGGCCGCCAAAAAAACGACCAAAAAGGCCGTGAAAAAGGCTGTGAAGAAGGCCGCCCCGAAAAAGGCCGCCAAAAAAGCCGCCAAAAAAGCTTGCAAAAAAGGCTGTGGTTGCTCCATGTAGTTTTTGATGGCCGTTGCTTGATCGACCAAAAGCTTTTGGAACGGTCAGGCCAACAAAACTTACCATGAAGGGCGTTTTCGCCCGACCGTATGAAGCCTGTTCCAGGAACGGGCTTTTGCGGTTTCTTGATTTGTCTTTATCACGACATCGCGTCTTCGCCATCTTGACATTACGCCGACGTATCCTATCTTTGTGGGCACAATTTCTCATTAGACTGTCAAGGCGACCATGAAAATCCTGATCCTGACCGCGTCCCCGTTTTACGGCGGACCGGAACGACAAATGATCGAACTGGCGAACACGCTCCGCCTGCGACATCCCGAAGTCGAATGCGTGCTCGCTTCTTTTTCCGATCGGGGCGATTGCCGACCCTTCCTCGAAAAAGTATCGCTAGGCGGATTTGAAACCATAGAACTGGCCAACGACTTCCCGCATCTCCTCCGCGCGAAAAACGAATTGAAACAGGTTCTCCTCGACCGCAAAATCGACATCCTGATCACAAACGGCCACAAAGCCCGCGGCGTCAGTTGCCTATTGCCGAAGTCGCTTCACGTTCCGATCCTCACCGTTTCGCGCGGCTGGACGACCGAAAACCTCAAGGTCCGCCTCTTCACCCTGGCCGATCACGCGTTTCACCGCCGCGCCGACCATGTCATCGCCGTGTCCGAAGGCCAGGCGGCCAAAGTCATCCGTTTCGGCACACCGCCCGAACGCGTTACGGTCATCCGCAACGCCATCCGCACCGAACGCTTCGACGCGACGCCCGACCCGTCGTATCGCGAGAAACTGCTCGCCATGTTTCCCGGCGAAACAAATGCCGCACCACACGGAAAACCATCCTTTCTGTTGGGCGCCGCCGGACGTCTCAGCCCGGAAAAAGGTTTCGATTTGCTCATCGACGCCGTCAAAATCGTCCGCGACCGCAAGATTCCGGTCGGGCTGGTCCTGTTCGGTGAAGGTTTTTTGCGCGAACCGCTCGAACAACGGATCAAAACGCTCGGCCTCCAAGACTGCGTCCAACTGCCCGGTTTCACCGACGAACTGGACAGGTTTCTTCCCCATTTTGACATTTTCGTGCAATCGTCGCACACCGAAGGATTGCCGAACGTGCTGCTTGAAAGCATGGCCGCGAGAACGCCGGTCGTCGCCACGAACGTCGGCGGAACGCCCGAGGTGGTCGAAGAAGGCGTGACCGGGCTGATGGTTCCGCCGGGCGACGCGGCGCAACTTGCCGATGCGATCTGCCGGCTGCTCGCCGCGCCGGAACGGCTCCCCGTGATGGGCGCCGCGGCCCACGATCGGGTGCAAACGCTTTTCACCTTCGAAAATCAGGCCGACCGCTATTACGAACTGCTATGCCGGTTTGTCAAAAAGCATGAAAAGCCATAACAAGGCGCTATTGAGAACGCAAAACGCCACCGGGAGCAGGAGCCGCCGTCCCTTGTCGTGACCCTCACTCAGGCATTGTGTGCGGAGAACCGTCAGGGCGCCGGTAACGATGGCCGTGCCTAGAATGCCAAATCCGAAAATCCGCGTCAGGGCTTCGAGCGGGGTTGTCGGAAAGATCAGCGCGATGCAGTTCAGGCAGCAAAAGACGGTCAAGGTTCCGCCCCAATAGCCGTACAAAACCCGGCGACGCATGGGCCGGTTGAACAGGCCGTATTGATCTTCCTCGCATTCGCCGAAACAGCAATTCAAAAACGATGGCGACTCGCGCTTCGGGCCAAACGGCCGTCGCCAGGCGAGAAAATTCGACAATGGTCCCAGCGTGATGAACGATACGGTCAAGAGAGCAAGAATAAAGCCCTTGACAAAATTTTCCGCGGTGACGTCCCCGTCGATGAGACTCTTGAGCACGATGATCGGCAGCACAAAAAAAAGCGGCATCCAGAAAAAGATGGCCGTAATCCTGCCGCAAACGTTCCAGACGCTTTCCTTTTTCTCCGTCCAGTCAAAACGGCGGGACAGGTCGAAAAAGCGTTCGACGGGATTCGGTTTTGACGTTTTCATCGCGGCAAGCTCACGGGTTCGGAATCGCATCTCAACGGGCACGGCATGGCCATTCTACCAAACTCCGAACGCGCACGCAAGAAAATCGTCCCTACAACCCGAATTTACGGCCGCGGACCACGAGCTGGAGCGCCGTGTGGACGTTCAGCTTTTTCATCAGGCGCGTCTTGATGTTGTCGACCGATTTGACCGTGATTCCCATTTCCGCGCTGCACTTGGGCATGTCCAAGCCCTTGACCATGAGTTGCAGCAGCATTTTTTCCCTCCGTGAAAGCCTGTAATAGTTCGGCTCCGGGGCGCGTTTGAGAAATTCCATGGCCTCCGAACGCGTCCGACCCGAAATGGCGTCGCAAAAGATCATTTCCCCGCCGCGAAGACAGGCGTGAATCATGTCCCGGACCTGGTCGAACGAATGTTGCAGCGTGACATAGCCGTCCAATTTCTCCCGGAGGCTGAAATCCATGGCGGCAAAATTGATGTTCGCGTCGAGATAGGCGATTCGGGACGGCTTGAGAATTTCGCGGAGATGGCGAAGTTCGTGATGCGCACGGTCAAGACATTCGGCCCCGAACAACGTCATCGCGGATTTCCGCCGCAGGCTTGGCCGTTTCACGCACAGGTCGGGGAGATTTTCAAAAACATGAAGCCTGCACGAACACTCTTTTCGAAGCCTTTTGGCCCGAAGTGCAAAATGATCGAGAACAAACGCCCGGGGATCAATCACAATCAGGTGCTGGTGTGGCATGACATGGCTTTCGCCGGTTAGTTGCATTCCATAATGGTAGCCGGGAAGGAAAGGTAGGGCGGTCTCGCCGAGACCGCCGCAATCAGAGCTCGAAGCGTAAGTGTGGGACAAGAATCAGAGCCGCGACAGTTATGGAGCGGTCCCGCGCGAAACGACATGGCGTAATCAATGCCCGGCGCTCCGGCGGTCTCGGCGAGACCGCCCTACCTTGATGCTTTCACCACAATATCCCCCGGGATTTGCCAAAAAGCAAGAATGACTGTAAACTATACCGTGTTTATGACAAACGGCTTATGCCGGAAATACACCCTCACAGAAAATCACATGTTCACATTAATCCGCACGGACGAAAAAACCCGGGCACGCCGCGGCCGGTTGCAGACCGCGCACGGGCCGGTCGAACTGCCGACGTTCATGCCGGTCGGCACGCTCGGCACGGTCAAGGGCGTCGAAATCGGCCTGCTTCGCGAAACCGGCAGTCAGATGATTCTCGGCAACACCTATCACCTTTCCCTCCGCCCGGGCGAGCAGGTGGTCCGTGCGCTCGGCGGACTGCACAAATTCTGCGGCTGGAACGGCCCGATCCTCACCGACAGCGGCGGCTTCCAGGTCTTCAGCCTGGCGAAAATCCGCAAGATCAACGAACACGGCGCGGTCTTCCAGTCGCACATCGACGGGCGGCGGATCGAACTGACCCCGGAACGGGCGATTGAAATCCAGGAAACGCTTGGCAGCGACATCGCCATGGTGCTCGACCACCTCGTCGCGCTGCCGAACGACCGGGACACTATCGCCGAGGCGATGCAACGCACCGTCCGCTGGGCCAAACGCTGCCGCGACGCCGCGACGCTGGAAACACAGATGCAATTCGCCATTGTGCAGGGCGGATTGGAGCCGGACCTTCGCTGCGAATGCGCCGCCGCGTTGGCCGAACTCGATTTTCCCGGTTATGCGATCGGCGGACTGAGCGTCGGCGAGCCGCCCGAACGGATGTACGAGATCATCGAGGCGACCACTCCGGCCATGCCCGCCGACAAGCCGCGTTATCTCATGGGCGTCGGTCGCCCGGAGGATCTGCTCGAAGGCATCAAACGCGGGGTCGACCTTTTCGATTGCGTGATGCCCTCGCGGAACGGGCGCAACGCGATGGCCTTCACCGACAACGGGCCGCTGCGACTCCGCAACGCGAAATACGAACGCGATCCGCGACCGCTGGAGGAAATCTGCCCCTGCCCGGCCTGCCGGCGGAGTCGCGGCTATCTCCGTCACCTGTTCATGGCCCGCGAGATGCTCGGCCCCGTGCTGCTGACAATCCACAACATCACGTATTACCAGCGGCTGATGACCCGCGCCCGCGAAGCGATCGAACAGGGCCGTTATCTCGAATTTTACACCGCCCGCATGGCGCAATATGTGTCGGGCGGTCATTCCTGACGGTGAAATGCTTGTACCAACCCCAGGTGTCAGCGCGGGGTGATTCCATTGGAGTGGGATTTAGGGGTTGGGGAGATAAAAAAGAGCCGGGGATGAAGCGCAGCGCAATCCCCGGACGGGCTGAAATCATCGCAATCCGAATCAGAGCCGCGACAGTCATGGAGCGGTTGAACATT
Source organism: Thermoguttaceae bacterium (assembly GCA_031548645.1). Taxonomy (GTDB): domain Bacteria; phylum Planctomycetota; class Planctomycetia; order Pirellulales; family Thermoguttaceae; genus WRMR01. Next base: position 5,106 of record JAVBQX010000139.1, on the reverse strand, counting down.
TCGCAGGAAAAGCCATGAAAAAATTTTACATGTGGGATAGCTCGGAAAAATTCAGGCGGCTTGATGAATATCCACGAGAAGCGGGTGATTTCATATTCAATGAAATTTCGACGTCTATACAAGAAGTCAAGCATCTATGGAAACCTTTTCCATTCCGTTTTGAAGATAAGAAAAAAAGAATTTCCGATTTCCCTTATCTTAATCCAAGCTTATTTGCAATTAGTGAGCAAGCACTTGTTGTGTTAAAAGACTTGATTGCCGCTTATGTGGAAATCCTGCCTTTAAATATTGAAAATTCCGATCAGGTGTTTTACGCACTCAATGTAATACAAACTTATGACATTGACGTCTCACGATCAGAGTGTTATATCGATACTGACGCAGTGCGTGTGTACGCATTTCCTGACGATGTTTTGCCACAGGCACCAATTTTCAGGTTGAAAAAAATTATAAGCAGTTGTTTAACTAAAACGTATATTTCAGAGGAATTCCGCAAAATTGTTGAGGCAAATAAGCTGAAAGGCTTGCTTTTTGACGAAGAGATGAAGTATCGAATAGGTAACAACGAAGGTCCATCAAAAGATCATGCGGTCGAGGAAAATAAAATTTCTCCGCTGCCACCCGAAAAAATCCACACGCTTCGAAAAATGAAATCCTCATTGGAGTTCAAGCATTATCCCGTTACCGACATCGGCCCGCCGATCACGAAAAAGTTGCTTGACGCGTTTGAAAAGCATCTCCCGCGTGCGTTGCCGGACGATTACCGCGATTTTCTCAAGTAGTGCAACGGCGGTTCCTTTGACGAGGAAAAGAACGCCTTTCCCCTCAAGGGAATTCCGGGGTTCACCAAGGCCCGCAAAGGGGACAAGGGTTCTCTCGTCTATTGCACGCCCCTTGATTCCAACAATGAAAACGATCTGTTGTCGCAATACAAGGCGATTCGCGACGAAGGCGTTTTCCCGAATTATTGCCTGCCGATCGGTTCGGACTGGGGCGGCAACCTCATCCTGCTCTCGCTGGGCGAAACGGATTACGGCTCGATTTATTTTTGGGATCACGAACAAGGCTGGGATGAGGCCGGCTCGCTGGAACCGGATTACTCGCACTGCTATTTCGTCGCAAAATCATTTACGGAAATGTTGGACTTGTTGCATTGAGGCTGCGACGGTCACGGCGTGACCGCCCGACCTTTTCGCCGAACATGTTCTGCGGCAAATTTCGGGCCCCCGAAAACTGCTCTGGCATCGGATTTCGTCTTTTCGTATGATTCGCCGAGGTGGCTTTGCGGCAAATTCCCTGTACGCATCGCCAGTTGACGGAAGGGAATCCATCAAGTCGAGGCATGGTCTCATGTTAGGATCGCTGTTTGCAAAAATCGCCAGATCGCCGCTGCTCTGGGGCGGGCTGGCCAGTTTCGGATTTTACGCGTTGATTCACAACAAGGTCGTCACGAACGAGACGATTTTGCGTTATACGTCGATGCACCCGGTCGAATACGCCATCACGATCATGTTTTTCGTGGGCATGGCCGGGCTGGGCGTCAAATTTTTCGACCTGCGCCAAAATTGGAGCCGCTTGAAATCCGGCTCGGGGCTGGAACCGATCGGCGAACGCAAGCTCGAATCGCCCGAGGCCCTGCGACTGATCGCGCAAGTCGACGAACACGTCAAGCAACACGGCAAGTCGTTGCAGGCAAGCCGCTTGCGAACGATTTTGAACAACATCCGGCACGCCGGTACGCCCGAGCGGCTCGACGACGACCTGCGTTGCACGGCGGACGACGATTTCATGCGTTCCGAAGGCGATTACGGCCTGACGAAAATCATCATTTGGGCCATCCCCATTTTGGGATTTCTCGGCACGGTGATCGGCATCGCGCTGGCGATGGGCAACCTGGCACCCGACGCGTTGGAGGAATCGCTGCCCCAGGTGATGGAAGGTCTGACCGTGGCGTTCGACACGACGGCCCTGGCTTTGGCCTTGAGCATGATTGTCTATTTTACGCAATTTGTCACATGGCGAGATGAACAGAAGATGCTCGACGAGGTGTCGCAACTGGTCGATTGGGAATTGCGCGGACGCTTCATTTTGCGAACGAACAACGGACAGGACGAGCAGCTTGTCGCGGTGCGGATGATGATCGAGGTCGTGCTCGAAACGCTCCAGGATTTGATTCAAAAACAGGCCGACATTTGGGACCAGGCAATCAGCGCTTCGCATTCGCGATACGCCTTGATGGCCTCGGAAAGCGCGACGCAGATGAAAACGACGCTGGCCCTGGCGATGCGTGAAAACGTCGATTCGCACGCGCAGGCCCTGGTCCGGGCGGAACAGGAATTGATGCAAAGTTCGAAACGCCAGGTGCAGGAAGTGGCCAAAACGATCAACGAAAGCGTGGCCGCGCTGAGCGAATTTCAGGCCGGCATGGTGCACCAGAGCGAAGTGCTGCGGGAAGTCATCGGCGCGGCGGGCGACATCGCGAAACTCGAATCGCAACTCAACAAAAACCTCTCGTCGCTGGCCGAGGCGCGGTATTTTGAGGAAACGCTCAACAGCCTGGCCGCCGCGATTCATCTTTTGAGTTCGAAACAGGTCGCGCAGCAGATGGAAACGGTCACCGTCACGCGCGGCAAGGGGAAAGGTCAAGCGGCATGAGCCAGCGGGGGCGTTCGCGGGGCGGCGGACGGGCGGAAAACCCCGTGTCGCTGTTTCCGTTTCTTTCGGTTTTGATTTGCACGATGGGCACGCTGATCCTGCTGCTGGTCGTCATCAACCGGAGTGCGCGAACGCAGGCCGCCGAACGTTCCGGGCTGAACACCGACGAAATCATCGCCGAACTCGACGTGGAAGCGCAAACCTTCGAAGTGTTCGCCAATGATCTGCAAATCTCAAAGGCCAAAACCGCCGAGGACATCGCCACCGAAAGTCTCCGCCTGGCAACGCTCGAACAAAGCATCGAAAACATGGTGGCCGAGATCAACCGTGCCGAAGCGGCGCTGAAAAATCTGAACGCAAGCCAGGGTGTGAAAAATTCCGAAGCCGGCAAACTCAACGAAACGCTGGCCGCCAAACGCGCGGCCCTGCAAATGGCCGAACAGGAACTGAAGGAATTGCAGGACAACGCAACGAATCGAAAAAGCTCGTATGCGATCATCCCCTATCGCGGGGCGAACGGGACGAAACGCCGCCCCGTGTACATCGAATGCCGCGACGATTGCGTCATTGTGCAGCCGGAGGGAATCGTATTGAAAGAGGATGATTTTCTGACTGCTTCGCACCCGGACAACCCGCTCGACGCGCTCCTGCGGGCGACGAGTTTGTTTTACACCGAACAGGAGCTGGTTCCGCGCGGAACAAAACCTTATCCGTTGATCATCGTGCGGCCGGGCGGCATCGACGCTTATTACGCGGTGCGCGAGTCGATCAAATCGTGGGGGGAGCAATTCGGTTACGAGCTGGTCGAAGAGGATTGGAAACTGGAAGTCCCGGCCGCGAACGAGGCCCTGAAACAGCGGCTTGAAGCGCAACTTGCCGCGTCGCGCGAACGCATGATTCCGTTCAAGGCGATGATCATGCAGCGTTACGCGGCGACCAACCGCTTGAGCGGCGACGTCACGGGAAACCGGAACCCCGGTATGCCGGGAGCATCGGGTTCGCCAAATATGTCGGGAACAGTTGGAATGCAGGGGATGCCCGGTATGCCTGGCGACGCGTTCGGTCAAGGTCGTTTCAACGATCGCCTGTCCGGCGAAATCACCGGACTTGCGGACGACAGGCTGATGGGGGGCGAAATGCCGCAAAACGGCAACGGTCGCGGCGTCAATGGCGTCAATGGCGTCAACGGATCGAACGGCGGTGAGGGGCAACGCGGCAACTTTGAGAATATCGACTGGCAGGAGGTCATGTCGACGGTCGGCGGATCGTACGCGGCGGGTTCGGCGAAAAAACCGGAGGTCGAGTATCGCGTCGGCCCCAACGGAAACATGGTGCGTTACGTCGATGGCGTTCCGAGCGAAGCCCGCGTCGCTTCAGGCAGCGGTCAACGCAATGCGGGAGAACGCAACGCACAGGGTGGCGGCACTCGCGCAAACACATCGGGACAACAGGGAACGGGTCAACCGGGCGGCTTTTTGGCGCAGGGAACGCCCGGCGCGTATCCGGCGGCAACTGGTCCGCAATATGCGGCGGCAAGGGCGCCGGAACCGACCGTCATGCAGCCGGGACAGTTGTATCCCGAAACCCAGACAAGCGGCGGAACGTTCGCCGGACAACAAAACGGAATGACGACAACGGCGGGCAACGCGACAAACCTTGTCAATCAGCCGTTTGCCGCAAATCAAGGTGCCATCGCCGACCCGGCAAACGCCGCGAACGTCGACCTCAACAACGCGGGTTCGCTCACCGCGATGCAAAACGATTGGGGAAACGCGACCGCATCGCCGCAAACGCGGGGGCAGTATTCCGCTTCGGGTGATGCCGCGTCGCAAAATGCCACATCATCTTGTCCCGCCGGCGGCGAGAACATGGCGGGGTCGGAAAATACGATGCCGTCGATGGGCATGACGCTCGGGGACAAGCCGCCCGGGTCTGCCAAGCCGTACATGCCGATGTCGAACTGGGCGATGCCGAACGTCGGGCAGGGGGCGACGGAAATGGCCCGGCCGATCAGCGTCGAATGCAGGACGGACAAAATTTTGATCAAACGCACCGGCGGCGCGGGCGTCGATCGGGAAATCGCCATCCCGGCGAACGGCGGCGTTTACAACGTGACCAATACGCTGGTGTCGCACTTTTGCGATTACATCGACACCTGGGGCACGGCCGCGCGCGGAACCTGCTGGCAGCCGGAAATGAACGTCGTCGTACAGCCCGGGGCCGAAGCCCGGTTCGAAGAACTCAAATCACTCATGCAAAACAGCGGAATGCGAATCCGCCGCGTGGAGGCGAAACCGCGTTTTTGATTTTTCGCATAATTGACACTTGATCAAATGGCAGCCCGGAGCGTCAGCGACGGGTTGTACCTTGCCACAACGGTTGTGGCTCTGATTTTGAGTGTAATTGTTATTCAAACAAAAATTCCATTTGTAAATGTAATAAATATTTAGA
>JAVBQX010000084.1:0-7189 GCA_031548645.1 Thermoguttaceae bacterium | reverse complement strand
TGCTTTCGCGGATCGATCATTTTCGCGATCTGATCGCCGCCTCCGACGACCCGCTCGACACGGCGGTGCGCTTGGCGATTGCCGGCAATACGATTGACTTTGCGATTCGAGCCAACCTTGAAGCGCGAGACATCGACGATGCCGTCGACCAGGCGCTCAAACAACCGATCAACGGCGACATCAATGAGTTGCGGCAAACCATTGAAAATGCAAAGAAAATTCTTTATCTCACCGACAATTCCGGCGAAATCGTATGCGACCGGCTGCTAATCGAGCATTTGCTGCCGAAAGACATTGTCGCCTGTGTCCGCGGAATGCCGGTTATCAACGACGCCACGCTTGACGATGCCAGGCAGGTCGGCCTGACGGAAATCGTGCCTGTCATTTCAAACGGCAATGACGGCATGGGAACGATGTTGGAGCAATGTTCGCCTGAGTTTATGGCCGTTTTTCGCGAGTCGGACCTGATCATTTCCAAGGGACTCGGCAACTACGAATCGCTCATTTGCTACGATAAAGCCATGTTGCCACAGACGGTTGCTTTTCTATTCAAGGCAAAATGTGCGTTTATCGCCCAGTTTTCCGGTACGAAATTCGGCGATTGCGTTTTGCGAATCCAGAAGAGTGCCGACAGCAGATAGGGCGGTCTCGCAGAAATCGCCGTAAATAACAACAAAGCATTGAGTTCTTTTGCGTCGTCTACATCGATTTGGAAGTATATACAAAAAGTCTTGTGTTTATGCCAAAAAAAACATTTTTCCATCTACCTGACGAGTACACCGATCAGAATACAGCCCGATTCCATGTGTTGCCAATACCTTACGAAGGAACGGTTTGCTTCATGCAGGGAACGGTCAACGGTCCGGACGCCATTCTTGACGTTTCCGACCAGCTCGAACACATCGACGAGGTGTTGCAGAATGAATATTATCGCACTGGTATCGCCACCTATCCCACTGTGCCAACGGCGGAAACACCCGCCGAACAAATGATTTGCGTATACGACGCCGTTCGCCCATTATTTCAACCGGGAAGATTTCCCATTATTTTGGGCGGCGAACACAGCATTACGCCGCCGATCGTTCGTGCCGCCGCTGAAGTTTATCCGAATTTGAGTGTGCTACAATTCGACGCCCACGCCGATTTGCGTGACGAATTCACCGGCGGAAAATTTTCTCACGCCTCGGCGATGCGGCGGGTTCTTGAAATCACGCCCCATTTAACTCAAGTCGGAATTCGCAGTTACAGCGAGGAAGAACTGCGGGAATGTCCCCGGCAGATTGAAAATTTGATCACCGTTCCCATGCTCGAAACGGAATCGGGGTTGCGAAATGCGATTCGGAAGATTCTCGATTCGCTGACAGAAACGGTGTACATCACCTTTGACATCGACGCGTTCGACCCGGCCTTTGCCCCGGCGACCGGCACGCCGGAACCCGGCGGCATGACCTGGCGGCAGGCGACTGCGATTCTGTACGAGGTTTCGCGGGAGAAAAACGTGATCGGGGCCGACGTCGTCGAAGTCGCCCCCTATCGGAACGGAAATATCACCACAGAATTTCTCGCCGCCCGACTCGTCGGCAAGATCATGGCCTATAACGAAAAACCGAAATTGATTTAGCGGCGTCGAAATCGGCCATAGCCGACGATTCCGAGGCCGAGCATTCCCCAAAGTGCAAGCGTGGCAGGCTCCGGCACGTCGGATGTGCGGTGCTTCATGACATAGATCATATCCTGTATGTCTTTCGCGTCCTTGCCGGGCTCCACATTTTGCATGACAAACACGCTGTAGTCGCCGATTGCGTTGTAATACTGGTTCGGGTTGTAGGCCGCCTTCAATTGTGCGAGACTCAAATTGTAGTCATTCATGGTGCGTCTCAAAAAACGAACCATGGCATTGCCGTTATTTCCCCATATATCGCCTTTTTCCCCGTTACCGATTGAGCCGTCGAGAAACGCGTGCAGAACATCGGTGAAATCCACGACGCTGTGTTCCCGGTTGTTGCCATATTTGTAACCCTTGAGTTTTCCTTCGGCAAAGCTGGCGTAAATAATGGCCATTCCCAGGGTCATCGCCTGCCCCGAACTGTTCGATGTCGTTTTGGTGATGCTGTCGTAATTCAATTTTCCATAGTTGGATGGCCCCATGGCCACACCCGGTTCGACGCAAAACGTTTTGAAATAGGAGCCACCGGCGCCCGAGGTCTTCGAATCGTACGCGTCCAGCCACCCGTCTGCCGGAACGGTCGTGCCTTGTGTGGGTCTGACGTATATTTCCAATCGGTTCAGTTCTGCGGTGAAAACCAAGCCTCTGCCGCCGTTCATGCCATTGAAGTCACTGACGAACTTGTCAACGCCGAAATCGGCAAAGGCCGAATGCGAACAGTACGATAGAACGAGCAGCGTCACTGTGAAAACAGTATGGCGACATCCTTTTCTCAGGATTGTGTTTTTCATCTTTTGCCTCATCGGGGGTGTCAAAATTTTCAAAAGCGGAAAAGTCAACTTTTACGATAATGTATTTTACCTGTCTTCACATTTGTTTTTGAAAACTATTCGACTATCATTGCTAATGTATTATCCGTGCTTATTCTCACCATGCGCAAATGAAATCCAACACGTTTTCGATGCTTGCAACCTTTCGGCGATTGACTTCGGGAAGTCGTCAAAAGTACAGATCATTCAAGTCCTTTCGCAAATCTGGTGGTGAAAAAATCGCTGCAAGAAGGCATAAGCAGTGATTATCAATAGAATTATTGAACGGAGATTTTTGTCGGGAAACATAATATATATCTCTCGGACACCTGGGCTATGGGAATATCAGGCAAGACCGTCATGGCAAAGCCCGATTCTTGTTTTTTGATCGAAATCCGCTATACTGCGCGGGATAAGTGCGGCACGCAAAATTTCCACTGACAACATGCCGACAAGGAGAATCCCATGAACGATCTTTCCCAAAAATCAAGCGAGGAACTGGCGCAAGAACTGCAAAATCTGATGCCGAAACTTAAGAGTCTTGGAAGTGGTTGGCGGTCTTTTTTATTTTTAGAGGGGGCCCCAACGGCTGAGATTTTACTTTACGTCGCTAACATTGTCCTTGCCCAGCAAAAAAAGATCGAACAACTGAAGGCGGAATTGAAAGAGTTGAAGAAATAATAAACAAGAAATCAGAGCACGAAGCGTAAGCGAGTGCCAAGGTAGGGCGGTCGCGGCGGGGCCCCCCGGTGTTGGAGAACTTATTTCGGTAATCCAACATACGGCGCATTGCGGCGGTCTCGGCGAGACCGCCCTACCTTGTGTCGTGCTCTGATGGAATTTTTCAAAAATACGGAAACGAAAGGCAAACAACGAACATGCTTTGGTCGAAAACATTGATTCCGACGATGAAAGAAACGCCGGAAGGAGCCGAAATTCCGAGTCACATTCTGATGCTGCGGGCCGGGTTGATCTCGCAGGTCATGGCCGGGGCGTACACCTATTTGCCGCTCGGTTACCGGGCGCTGCGGAAAGCGGAAAACATCGTTCGCGAGGAAATGGATCGTGCCGGGGCGGTCGAACTGCACATGGCCGCGCTCGCGCCGCTGTCGCTGTACGAGCAAACCAACCGCGTCGAAGCGTTCGGCAACGTGCTGATCAAAACCGATCTGCCGCGCGGTGGAAAGAAGGTGCCGGTCGTGTTTTGCCCGACGCACGAGGAAACGATCACCGACATCGTTTCGCGTTACGTTTCGAGTTATCGCCAACTGCCGATCACGCTGTATCAAATCCAAACGAAATTCCGCAACGAGGAGCGGCCTCGGTTCGGCGTGCTTCGCACGAGCGAATTTTTGATGAAGGACGCCTACAGTTTCAACCCGACGCTCGAATCGCTCAACGCAAGTTACGACGCGATGTATGCGGCGTACTGCAAAATTTTCACCCGTTGCGGCGTGCCGTTTTTGCCGGTCGAGGCGGAGTCCGGCCCCATCGGCGGCGATGCGAGCCACGAGTTCATGATCCCCTCGCAACACGGCGAGGACAAGGTCGTGCATTGCGTGTGCGGTTACGCGGCGAACACCGAAAAAGCGGAAATCGGCCCGCAAAATATCGTGAAACCGGCCGTCGAGCCGAAAGCGATGCAGGAAATCGCGACGCCCGGCGCGCACACGGTCGAACAGGTCTGTGCGTTTTTGAAATGCAAGCCGCACAAGCTGATCAAAACGCTGATTTATCTCGTCGACGGGAAAGCGGTCGCCGTGCTCGTGCGGGGCGATCATGACGCGAACGAAAACAAAGTCCGCAAAACGCTGAACGCCGCGAAAGTTGAATTGGCCGACCCCGCGACCATCGAACGGGTCACCGGCGCGCCGGTCGGATTCGCCGGCCCGGTTTCGCTCAAGGAAAAACTGCCGATCATCGCCGACCATGCCGTGCTGGGAATGGCCAACGCGATCACCGGCGCGAACAAGGCCGAAACGCATTTGCTGAACGTCAACCTCGACCGCGATTTCGCCGTCGACAAGTTCGTTGACATTCGCAACGCCGCCGAAGGGGACCCGTGCCCGCGTTGCAGCGAAACGCTGAAAATCAGCAACGCCATCGAAGGCGGACACGTGTTCAAGCTCGGCACGAAATATTCCGAAGCCCTCGGCGCGAAATTTCTCGACACCGACGAAACGCAGAAAACCATCATCATGGGCTGTTACGGAATCGGCGTCAACCGCATTCTCGTCGGCATTTGCGAGACCAGCTTCGATGACGCGGGGATCATCTGGCCCGTCGCCATCGCCCCGTACGAGGTCGTGATTTCGCCGATCAAGGCGACCGACGAAGCGTCGATGAAACTGGCGAACGACCTTTGCGAACAATTTGAAAACGCCGGCATCGATTGCGTCGTCGACGACCGCGACCAGCGGCCGGGCGTTAAATTCAAGGACGCCGACTTGGTTGGATTCCCGCTCCGCATCGTGCTTGGCCCGAAAGGTCTTGAAAGCGGCGAACTCGAAATCAAATGGCGTTGGGAAAAAGACGCGAAAATGATCCCGCTCGCCGGCGCGGTCGAAAAACTCGTCGCCGAACTGAACGACGAACGCAAAACCGGCAAACGTTTCCGCGACGCGAAAAAGTAAAGGTAGGGCGGTCACGCCGTGACCGCCGCAAATCAGAGCCGCGACAGTGATGGAGCGGTCGAACATGCAAGAAACACGGCCGGAATGAAGCGAAGTGAAATGACGGTATTCACGGGATGACACCGTTTTCATGGTTCCGTCATTACGGCGTTCCGCCCCCATTCCGGCTGTTGTTGCGGAGGCCAAAAATTTGAACGTTTCACCGCTGCCACCGTTCCATCACTGTCGCGGCTCAGATTTCTTGCCTCTATCTTTTTTTTCTGTTTCATTTTCATTACAATGAATTGTCATCAAGACAAAACCATGAAAGAAAACAAGGAGCCGAAAATGAAACGCATGACACGACGTTCTTTTTTGAAAAGCGGTGCCCTTCTGACGGCGGGAACCGCGGCGGTGCTGTCACCGACTGTGATCCCGACTTCGGCGTTGGGGTTGGACGGCCATGTCGCACCGAGCGAACGCGTGACGATGGGACTGATCGGATGCGGGAGCCACGGTCGCGGTTGGAACCTTGACATGATGTTCCGCAATCCGATGCAACAGGTGGTCGCCGTTTGCGACGTCGATCAAAATTACCTCAACGCGGCACAAAAGAAAACCAACGATTTTTATTCGCAAAAATCGAGGCAGGATTGGAAAGGTTGTGACGCATACCGCGATTTCCGCGACCTGGTCAACCGGAAGGACATCGACGCCGTCGACATCGTGACGCCGGATCACTGGCACGTTTTGCTCGCGGTGTTCGCCATGAAGGCGGGGAAAGACGTGATCTGCGAAAAGCCGACGCTCACCATTCGCGAAGGCCGCATCCTCAGCGACACACAAAAGGCGACGCAACGGGTGTTTCAAACGGCCTCGGAAAACCGGTCGATCGAATGTTATCAGCATGTCGTCAATCTTGCTCGAAACGGCCTGCTGGGCAAACTTCGCAACATCAAGGTTTTGCTCCCGCCGGGGAACACGAGCGTGCGCGATCCGGGCGTGCAAAGCGACGAACCGTCGGCGCGAATCATCGGCGAAGTGCCGCCCGAGCTTGATTACGAAACCTGGCTCGGCCCGGCCCCGGTTGTGCCATACATTCCCGCGCGGGTGCATTACAACTGGCGTTGGAACTTCGCCTACAGCGGCGGCGTGCTCACCGATTGGGGTTCGCACCTGATCAACAGCGCGCAGTGGGCCAACGACACCGACGATACCGGGCCGGTCGAAGTGGAAGGCAAAGGCGATTTCCCCGATTTCAACGACGTTTGGAACACGCCGGCGACATTCAACATCAACTACCGCTATGCGAACGGCGTGACGATGAACGTGTGGACCGAAGTTCCCGGCATCAAGCTTGAAGGGAGCAAAGGCTGGGTGCTGTGCCGCGGTTGGCGGGGCAACCTGACGGCGAGCGACGACCGCCTGCTCAACGTGAAATTCGAAGGCGACAGGAATCTCGGGCGCCCCGAAAGCACCGTCAAGACCGGGGAAGGCATCGGCGGCGAACACGTCGATTTCGCCCTGTGTGTCAAGTCGCGCAAGCCGTGTTATTACACCGCCGAATGCGGCCACCGCAATCACACCATCGCGCACATGGGAAACATCTCCATGATACTCGACGGCGCGAAATTGCAGTGGAACCCCGACAAGGAACGTTTCGAAGGCAACCGCGCCGACGAAGCGAACGTCCATTTTTGCTCCGAACGCGAACAACGGGAACCGTGGTCCTTCGACAAGGTCGATTCCTGGATCAACGTCGGGTGAAACCAGAATAACCAATGATTGATTTCGAGAACATGCAACCGCCCGACATGGACGACGTCGTGCGTCATGCGCGATACATGCGAATGGCCTTGACCGAAGCGCTCGCGGCGTTCGAGGAAAAGGAAGTGCCGGTCGGCGCGGTCATCGTGCATCGCAACGAGGTGGTCGCCGCCGCGCACAACCAGCGGGAACAGTTGCAGGACCCGACCGCGCACGCCGAAATGATCGCCATCACGCAGGCCGCCGAATCGCTCGGCAGTTGGCGGCTCGAAGACTGCACGCTTTACGTGACGCTCGAACCCTGCCCCATGTGCGCGGGGGCCATCGTGCAGGCC
>JAVBQX010000026.1:0-4215 GCA_031548645.1 Thermoguttaceae bacterium | reverse complement strand
TGCCTGGCCGAACGAATGACCGACTCTCGCTATGACGACGTGCCGCGCGACCTGTCCAAGGCGATCGGATTGCATTTGGCGCAAAACGTCAAGAAGATCGAAATCATCACCCCGGCCAAGGTCAACAGGTACCTCGACCGGCACGACAACAAAATCGAGGATTTCCAGCAATTCGGGAAAGACATGGAAGCCGACATTGTGCTGGTCGTCTATCTCGATTCGTTTGAAACTTCGTCGCTCGCTTCGCCGGGAAGCTACCAGGGCCGCGCCGCGACTTCGTTCACCGTTTATGAAACGTCCAGCGGGAGCGCCATCGCGACGGAATCGCTGCCGGAATACGTGTACCCGCCCAATTCACGGCCGTTGGCGTCGGAAATCCGCGAATCGGAATTCAAGAAACGATACCTGATACAATTGTCGCGAACCGTCGCCTACTTCTTTTACTCCCACGATCCCCACGAAAACATAGCCATGGACGCCCATTCCGAACTGGGGTTGTAGGTTTTCGCCATAATCAGGAGCCCGAAGCGTAAGCGAGGGACAAGGTAGGGCGGTCACGCCGTGACCGCCGCATGGTGGCGGAAATCGATCTTGCCTTGCCTGTTCCGGTTTGACCGCTCCATGACTGTCGCGGCCCTCTGATTTTTTGTCCCTTGCTTACGCTTCGGGCTCCGGTTTACGCCGTAAGGCATTCCAGTTGTCATTTCACCAACAACTTTTCTGTACATTTGTCAGCTTGACAAAGCCTGATTGTGGCCTAAGTTAATACAAGGTGCCATTTTTCCTTGTCCGCGAGTTCCGTTTTTGTCCTTCCCACGAGGCCGTTTTCATGTCAGAGCCCAGCGAAAGCCCGGAAAATGCCGGCTATATGAAGCGGCTCATGCAGGGAACGGCGCTTTCCGCCATCAATTTCGTCGTCATTCTGGCCCTCAGTTTCTGGATCGCGCCCATCCAGGCCCACACGCTGGGCGACCGCCTCAACGGCATCTGGCTCACCGTGGCCACGCTGACCGGCTGGTACGCCCTGCTCGATTTCGGGCTCAACTACACCGTCTCGCGATTCGTCACCAAGTCGTTTTCGACGAAGGATTACGACGAGTGCAACATCTTCATCAGCACGGGCTTCGGGCTGTTCCTGATGATGGGGGGCATCGTCATCGTCCTTGCATTGATCTTCGGATTCGGGGCCGCATATTTTTTTCCCGAAACGGAAGACATCGGGCTGCTCGGGGCGGTCATCATCCTGTCCGGGGCAGCCTTCGCGCTCGATTTTCCGCTCCGGGCCTTCACTGGCATTTCGCTCGGCACGATGCGCCACGATCTCGTCGGATTGGCCGGCATCTTTTTTCGCGTCGCTGGCGCCGTGACGACCTACCTGATCCTCGTCATGGGCGGCCGCCTGATCGCCCTCTCGCTGGGAAATATCGTTTTGGCGCTCGCGCAAATCTGGACCTATTACGTTCTTGCGCGGCGTTCGTTTCCGCAACTGCACATTTCGCGAAAAAACATGCGGCGCTCGTACGTCGGAACGCTGCTCAATTACAGCGTGTTCGGCTTCATCGCGCACATCGGCAACACATTCATTTTCCAGCTCGGCAAGCTGATCATCCCCATCCTGCTCGCGTTTGAATATGCATCGCCCTACGGTTACGCGGTCATGTTCGCCGAACATTTTCGCGGACTGCTCATGGCGCTGACCAACTGGATGGTCACCTGGCTGACCTACCTGCACACGCAGGGGCTGAAGGACGAGTTGCTCAAAACGATGCGGTTCGGCTTCAAGTTCTGCACCTACGTTTCCGGTTTCATCGCCTTCGGATTGATCGCCTGGAGTGACCCGTTCATCACGCGCTGGATGCTCACGCCGGAGGCCATTGAAAGCGGGAAAATCAGCCTGGTCTACTGGCACGATATCGTTCCCTGCGTCATCCTGCTGACCCTCGCCGCCGCCGTCCGCACCGTGCAGGAGCCGAACATCCGCTACCTCTACGCGACGGCCAATCACCATTATTACGCGTTCAGCAACATCGTCGAAGGGCTGCTCAACGTCGAATTGAGCGTGATTTTCGCCCTGCATTACGGGCTGGTCGGTTTTGCGATGGGAACCCTGATCGCGAGCGTCGTCCTGCGGGGTTTTTACATTCCGTTGATCACCTGCCGATTGATGGAAACCCGCCTGATCGCGTTTTACGGCTATATGCTGGGACTGTTCCTGCTCGTCGGAATCGCGTTGGTCGTGCCGCTGATCGTGACGATGAAACTGGCCGCGCCGAATTACCCGGCCCTGTTTTTGGTCGGCGGCATCAGCGCCGTCACGTATTTCCCGGTCATTTACAGGATCGGTTTCTCGCCCGAAGAACGCCGCAAGATCGCGGGATTTGTTTTCAAACGCAAGGGCGGGTGACGAGGGTAACGCAAGGTAGGGCGGTCTCGCCGAGACCGCCGCACCAGCCCCAAGCGTCAGCGCGAGGTGATCCGAACGAGAGTCATGACGGCGGTCACGGCGTGACCGCCCTACCTTTGTCCCTCGCTTACGCTTCGGGCTCCGGTTCCGTCAAAGCGGGCGTGACGACCGTCACTTCCGTTTCGGCGATGACCTGGCCCGATTCGTTGCGGAGTTTCAGGCGAACGGCGTGTTCGCCGCCGGTGCGGGTGGTGAAATCGACCTTGTATTCGCGGTATTCGTGCTGGGCGACAAATCCGAGAAACAGCGTCGAGCCCGACGGAATGTATTCCTGTTCCAAACCGTCGTCGTACTCAACCGTCAGCAGCAGCTTGGCGTTTTTCGCATCGAGATTCCCCAGCCCGATCCGCACGGGCAAGCTTTCGCCCGCCGCGACCTGTTCCGGCGCCACGGCCCGGATCATGCCGAGCTTGTATTCCTCGAACGGGAATTGCCGTGCACAAATCGTCTGGTCCGTCAATTCCGTCGCGGGAAAATCGCTGTCGAGGGACAGGGCATGTTCTTTCGCTTCCGGAATTTCAAATCCCATGCCACCCATGCCGCCCGCCATCTCCATACCGCTTCCCGTCATGTCGCCGCTCATCATGCCGAAACTTGGCGGCACCCCCATTCCCATACCGTCCATCGCCATGCCACCCATTGCCATTGAGGAAGCCTGTGTTTCCGGATCGGGACGCGAATCAAGGATTTTGAAGCCGCCTTTGACGCCCGGCACCCGCCACCAGATGTTTCCCGCATCAGCGATGTTGAGTGCCGCCCCTGCCTTCAACCAGCGATTGCCCTTGTTTCGTGCCGCGACGGTTCCGGAGGAAACCTGATAATCACCGACAGGATGAAATGTAACCGAATCGGCGATAATTGTGGCCTTGTGCGGCATAACAACATTTTCACCCGTTGCGGCACGGAGGCGATTGTTTGCATCCTGAAGTTGCCTGCGCAGATTGATTTCATTCGTTGTCATTTGATTGTGCATATCTTGTGAGATGACGATTTCACCGCCGTTGAATCCTGGACGACGGACAATGTCGTTGAATGCCATCAACAGGGGAATCTCCAGCAGAATAAAAAATATCGCCGTAAGCAAAAATCCCCATTTGGCTAATGATGTGTCCTGTTTCGTGTCAGGCACGAACATATAACGGTTCTGCCGAAACCAACCCAGTGTCGTCAGGACGATGAAAAACACCGCGTACAAGAGCAGAAAACAAAGAAGTATTTTCAATACAATGTCGAAATTCACAATATCGCCCCAAAAGCATGTCAATGTTGCGATACAGATCACCATCGCACCGAAAGCGAATTTTCCAAGCAGCCACCAGGGGCTGATCGAAACAGATTTCACGCGGCAAGGGTTCCACATGTACGCGGCAATTGAATAAATGATGAAAATTGCCATGCCGAAATTAAACCAGAATGCCGCGCCAATCAGACTGATGACCCACAGGTCCCGATGATTTTCATGAACTTGATGGAGCAAAAACTCGCACATCACGATAACCATCAGCGTGAACAGAATCTGCGCGACCATCAGCATGATCGCGCGGTGGTAGCGGTAGAAGTTGATGTAAATCTCTTTCGTGTGCGGCTTCGGTTTTTTGCCGTCGCGGAACTCCGGACGCAGGAATTCGGCCAGCGTCTGTTCGAGGTCGGGCATCGCTTCGCTCATCGCGGCGGTCGCCGACTCGAAGGCCTCCCGGTCGCTCCGGCCCCCGGCGATGGCGTCGCGAATGCGGTCGCGCAGGTGGTCGGCC
>JAVBQX010000190.1:0-3414 GCA_031548645.1 Thermoguttaceae bacterium | reverse complement strand
TCACGGTTGGCGCCCCGGCATTCACCGTCACCGCAAGCAGTTGCCGTTCTTCTAGGGAATCGATGTGCAAACGTCGCGGCTCAAGGATATTTTTTTTGCGCTTGATTTCATGAGAAGAAAACAGCTTGCCCAACGACTGTGCAATTTTTTTGGTGATTTCAGAGAATGACATTGTTAATTCACCTTTGGCTGAAACGTGTGATACCTGAACAAGAAAAGAACGACCGACCGAAACATTAAACAATTAACGAAAACGCAACGAATAACCGATTATCCTGCGCATGATTTTCATTTCTGCATGAACAAAACGCAATATGTCTGAAACTTCTGGCAGTATTAGGACATATACATCTTCATCTTGATTCGACCCGATTCCGCCGTCAAGCTATTTGTCCCATTTTTACAAAAATCCCACCAAATTTCGCGTTTTTTGAGCAAAAAAAGGTTGCACTGCCGCGCATTTGAAAACAACTGTTTTAATCGCGCGTGAAAATCATTACTTATGATGAATCCGCCGCTGCTCCGGTTCCCCAAAATGGGAAAGAAATCTGTGTCCGGTGGTTTTAACCTCTTTTTCATGAATTTCGTTCCGAGTTTCTTGAAAAATGATGGAATGATGAATCTCAAACGAGCGTTTTGTTGACGAACGGTCATTTTTTCTTTAACATGGGGTTTTTCCGAAATGGATCGAACAGCGACTCGCATCGGAAAACCTGTCTTTGTTGTCAACTTTGAAAAATCATGATTAGTTTGGAGATGAATCACGATGAGAAAAATGTTAATGACCGCGATATTATTGGTGGTCGCATTTGGATTTTTGTCTGAAAATTCGTTCGCCCAATGGAAGCCGGCGGGCGACAAAATCAAGTCGGTTTTCGCTTCCCAGGTCAATCCGGCCAATCCGCACCCGGAATACCCGCGGCCGCAGATGGTTCGTGCGAATTGGCAGAATCTCAACGGGCTTTGGGACTACGCCATCGTTCCGGCGGACCAGGATTATAAGGAATCGCAGGGCAAGATTCTCGTTCCCTTCGCCGCCGAATCGGCGCTGTCCGGCGTCGGCAAAGCGGTGACAAAAGCCAACGTGCTGTACTACAAGCGGCAGTTCAACGCCCCGGCAAATTGGCGCAACCAGCGTGTGTTATTGCATTTCGGTGCTGTTGACTGGGAAACGAAAGTGTTCGTCAACGGCAAGGAAGTGGGCTCGCACAAAGGCGGTTACAGCCCCTTTTCCTTTGACATCACCGACGCCTTGAGCGAAACCGGCCCGCAGGAACTGCTCGTCCGCGTCTGGGATCCGACCGACGAAAGCTTCATCGCACGCGGCAAGCAGATCAACAAGCCGCACGGCATCTGGTACACCGCCGTGACCGGAATCTGGCAAACCGTCTGGCTCGAAGCGGTGCCGAAAACCTCGATCGAAAACCTGAAAATGACGCCCAGCCTGAAAGACGGCACGCTCGCGGTCGACGTCAAAGTCGTCGGAGCCGAAGAAGGCGACAAGGTTTACGTCGCGGCCTCAGCCCGCGGCCGCAACGTCGCCATTCAATCGCAGCCGGTCGGCGAAGCCATGACGCTGAAAATCAACAATCCGATTTCCTGGTCGCCGGACAATCCCTTCCTGTACGACTTGCAAGTCATGATTTTGCGCAACAACCGGGTCGTCGATTCGGTCAAAAGTTATTTCGGCATGCGTGACATCGCGCTCGGGAAGGACGAAAAAGGCGTCACCCGCATCATGCTCAACGGCAAGTTCCTCTTCCAGCACGGGCCGCTTGACCAGGGCTGGTGGCCGGACGGGCTTTACACCGCCCCGACGGACGCAGCGCTGCGTTACGACGTTGAAATGACCAAGAAAATGGGCTTCAACATGCTCCGCAAGCACGTAAAGGTCGAACCGGCCCGCTTCTATTACTGGTGCGACAAGCTCGGCGTTCTCGTCTGGCAGGACATGCCCAGCGGCGACAAATACATCGGTCCGAAAGACGCGGACATCGAACGGACGAAAGAATCGTCCGACCAGTTTTACGCCGAAATCACCGAGATGATCACAACGCTGCACAACGCGCCGTCGATCATCATCTGGGTGCCCTTCAACGAAGGCTGGGGCCAGTTCGATACGGCGAAAATGGCCGAATATTGCAAAAAACTCGATCCCTCCCGCCTGATCAACAGCGTCAGCGGCTGGACCGACCGCAAAGTCGGCGACATGCACGACATTCATAGTTATCCCGGCCCGGACATGCCGCCGCTCGAAGAGGAACGCGCCGTCGTGCTCGGCGAATACGGCGGGCTCGGGCTCCCGATCGAAGGCCACACCTGGCTCGACAAGGGCAACTGGGGTTATGTTTCCTACAAGGATAAGAACGAACTCTTCGACGCGTACGAAATTCTCGGTCGAAAATTGCACGTCCTGATCGGCGAAGGACTTTCCGCCGCCGTTTACACGCAGACGACCGACGTCGAAATTGAAACGAACGGCCTGATGACTTACGATCGCGCCGTGACGAAATTCGACGTCAATCGCATGTACCGAGTGAATCAGGCTTTGCGTTTCGTTCCGCCGACGGTCAAGGAAGTCGTGCCGACTTCGAAAAACGAGGCCCAGCAGTGGAAATACACGACCGAACAGCCGGCGGAAAACTGGATGAAAACGGACTTCGACGATTCCGCGTGGCTCAGCGGCCCCGGCGGGTTCGGGACGGAAGGAATGTCTCGTGCGGTTGTTCGCACCGTTTGGAACACGAGCGACATCTGGATTCGACGCACGTTCGAACTGGACGCCGCCGACTTGGTTCTCGGCTCGCAGCTTTATCTCAGCATTTTTCATGACGAAGACGCCGACGTTTATATCAACGGCGTACTCGCGGCCCAGCGAACCGGGCATGTCGGACGTTACGGCAACGTGACGATTTCCCCGGCGGCTCGCGCGGCCCTGAAACCCGGCAAAAACACGATCGCGGTCAAATGCCACCAGACGACCGGTGACCAGTTCATTGACGTCGGAATCGAAGCGGTCATCCCCGGTCCGCGAAGTGCCCGACCGGTTTGGTAAACCAGAGCCCGAAGTGTAAGCGAGGGACAAAATCAGGGCGGTCTCGGCGAGACCGCCGTTTTTTTTGCGCCGATCAATCGCACGGGTTTTAATTTTACAGCGCAACGAGTTCGATCGAAAAATGGCAGCCCGGAGCGAAAGCGACGGGTGAAAGTTTCCTTTTCCGGTTCATTTCCATTTGGCAAATCATTTCCCATAAATGAAGCAGAAACCCAAATTTTTTTGGGGCGTTTATACCCGTCGCTGACGCTCCGGGCTGCCGTGGGAAACAAATCGGGCATTGCGCCGTGGTATTAAGTCTCGCATGCGAATGGGTAATTTGTGGCAAATGAGCGGAATGCGGCAAATATTGCGATTTT
>JAVBQX010000238.1:0-5150 GCA_031548645.1 Thermoguttaceae bacterium | reverse complement strand
TTGACACTCGAAAACTTGCAGATTTTCCGCCAGGTATCGTCGATGTAGTTGTAGCCTTCGAGCAGCATCTTGTTGGCGATATTGGAGAGAATGCCCGGCAGCGTGTTCGTACTGAAGGCCGCTTCGAGCCAGCCGATGGCGTTCCTTTTGTAACGCGGCAATTGCGTCCCGCAGGCCAGCTCACAGAACTCCTGGATACCGATGCCGCGATACTTGTCCGCCGCTTCAAGCACCGGCTCCTCATATTGTTTTGCAATTGCTTCCAGCGACAGACCGCCCGTCTGCAGGGCGACCGCTTCGAGCACCTTGTGCGTCGGATGTTGCGCCGCTGCACGAAGTCCCGGTGCTACGGCTCGCGACCGCCGGAGAAACTCCAGTTCGAACCGCGTCACGTCCCAGCCTTCGGCGATGGCCTTTGCGACCAGTTCGCTCTGTTCGCCTTTCGCGATGGCGCGAATGCCTTCAATGCGGTTCGTCTCGGCGAGCGCGGCGGCGCGAAACTGCTTCTGCATCTCCTCGAATACCATGGGAGTGGGCGTTTGACAAGGCGTCGGTTCGGCGGCCTGCATATTCTGGGTGGTTTGCGGAGTGGAGTTCGTATTGCCGTCAGAGAAAGAACCGCTTGCCGTATTGAGGGCTGTGTTAACGGTTGGCTTTTTCGAGCCTTCCGATTCCGGGCCGTTTGCATTCACGCTCGCGCTGGTGTTGCTGTCGGCGGCGTTATCAACGAAACTGATCTCCTTGAGCGTCATCCTGCGCACGACATGGACCGGACCTTCGACCTTTTGGCCGTTGACCTCGACCATGCTGCCGTGCGGCACGAATTCGGCTTCGAGAATCGGCCCGCCGATACTGGCCTTCCAGGGGAAGCCCTTCGTGCCGGAGTTCGCGACGTCGCGGGCGTAACTCGTGTCGCGACTGATCAAACCCTCGGCAATCAGTTCGTTCTTTTCGATACTGATCTTCGTCGTATGGCCCACACCCTGAAAAGGCTTGTGATCCAAACGGATCGGGATGCTCTGGGACGGGATGTCCAGCCCGGCGAACGCGACCACGACGGGATGCGGGAAACCATCGACCTTCATTTTGCCGCCGGTATAAGCGACCATTTGAAAAGTCGGCGTCGTTTTCTCGCCGGAGGCTTCGAGAAAGACGGGAATCGTGTGAAATGTGAGAAAATTCGGGTACATTAAGTGTCCTTCGTGGGGATATCGGGGTTGAGTAAAATGCATGGGACGCCCATCGCGAACGCTGCGAGCGGGCCCAAGACATCGAAAATATGGACCATGCCGTTCTCAAACGAACGGTGGTATAGGCCGTCGAGCTCGCGGTCGATATTGACCTGCATGACCGACGGCATGATGGTGGACATGGCGTCTGCGCCCGTGCGCGAAAACGAGTGGTAAATGTAACCGTCACCGTCCATGACGCCGGACGAAACGACGGTTACGGTGTGGATCGCGCCGGACAGAAATGTGTCGCCAAAACAGACGAACAAATGGGTTTTGAGAAGCGTGTTTGCACCCAGAGAAAGAGAGCAGTTTTCACCGATTGTCAGGGATGTCGTCATCCTTTTCTTCTTCCTCGCTTTCTTCGTCGGGCGGTTGATCTTGGGTAACGGGCATCAATTTCAATTCCTCCAGCAAGTCACGTTCCTTTGCAATTTGACGCAATTCGACCTCCCAATCCTTACCCTGACGTGCGTATTCCGATGCCAGTGTCGTGGTGCGATTGGCCAGTCGTGTTCCCTGGGCCGTCGCTTCCTTCGAGGGATCAACGTGCTCCTGTCCATCCCAAAACCAACAGCGAAGCACACTGTTGTCCTGCCGATATTGGAGTCCCGTTTTTGCATGCCCGACCGAGCGGGCAAGCCGGTACTCGTGATACCAAGCATCGAAAATGCGGTCCATCACCACGAGCGAGAGATGATCCTGCTCGATTTTTAGTGCTTTGAAATAGGTCTGGTGGTCGAGACGCCCGCTGGCGTAATTGTGCCGCGACGAATCGCCGGTGACGATGTTGATTGGGATTTGCAGACAACGTCCGATTTCACCGAGAATCTCGCGTTTGAATTCGGGATAAGTCGTCGACGGCTGTTCCGCCTTGACCTGGCCCAGCTTCCAGCCATCAGCCAGCACCGTCGCCATGCGTTTTTCGAGCGGGATGACGTCCATCGGGTCGAGCGGCATGGCCTCACCGTTCGCGGGCGCGTCGGTGTAAATCACCGCCGCAAAATCCGCCGCCGTTTCTGCTGCGGCAAGCACCGCCAAGGTATAACGGCGTAACTGGGCGAACAGAGGCAAGGCGGGTGTGATCTCCGGCACGCCGCGATGCTGTTCTGGCCGTTCCTGCCGAAACCAATGGATCATGCTCGTTGCCGGGATGCGCTCCACGTCGTCGATTCGAAATGAAATGTCGCCCGGATGGTTTTTCAGCACGTAATAATGCGTGATATTCCCGTGCGGATCGAATTCGAGACCATCGACCGAATTGATGGCGCTGGGATAATGTTTGTAATGCGGTGACGCGATACGTTCCGCCTCAATCAAACGAATATCCATTTTGACGTCGTGATCCAGCTTCGGGTTATCGACCAAGAGGGCGAAGGCCTCGCCGTCGGTCGCCTTCGCCATGCGCATGGCCCGTAATTTTACGGCGAGATCGACCTTTTCGGCCCAGAGTTCGAAGTCGAGTTCGACCTGACGGTTGTCCTCCGTGCCCCGGGCCTGCAATTGCAGCCTCGGCCCGGTGCCCACGCAGTCACAGGCCATTGTGAGAATCATGCCTTTCGCGTAGGAATTGTTGGCGACCTCGTAACGCGAACGATTCCGCAAGGTCCGCCGCACTTCCGGCGACATGGCCGCGTCGGCGCTCAAACCGTCCGCCATCGACCAATGACGCACGTTCTCCGAAGTCGTCTGCGCCGCGTCGTAGCGGGCATTCAGCAGTTTTTCCGGCGAGGCACGGGGCCGTTTCTTTTTCTTATTCCAAAATGACCAAATCATGTTGTTTTTTCCTGAAATAACGTCGTTTTACATAACCTTCTGTTTTTCTCTATCAAAATTTACCCATTTTGAAGCACAAACCGTCAGAATCGTGAACGTGAGGTATAATATTAATAGAGAAAAGAGGTGGCTACCCATGAGGAAAAAGGCAATGTCCCGAAAGGTGAAAAATGAAAAGAAGCCGGTGTATCCGAGCGATTCTCACCGAAGTAGTGAAAAAGCCATGAACGCGGCGGTTTCATCACGATTTCAACGAAAAAGCCTGCGTTCTTCCAAAAGCCAACACTGAAGTTGGGCGTTTCATAGTGGTTCCTGATGCATGGCCCGTGAGCTTCTGTTCACGGGCCATGTCAATTTCTTGTAAACCTGAAAATGTCGCTTGCACAACTTTTCACTTTTCATTTCCTACGTTGTTCCGTCGGGTGAAATTTTGACGTTTTTGATGCCCAGTCCCTTTGACTTCATCGCTTGCTTTGATGCAAGGTATTTGTCGGCGGCGATTTGATCCTGCAACGGATGTTGGTCAATACTGCCGGAATCACCCTGCGCCCGTTTTGGGCCTGCGGCGTTCTCGCGAATCGCATCTTCGAGATTTAAATCAGAACTCATTTTTTTTCTGTTTCATGTTGACGATGATTGTTGCCAATCCTAAAATGAAAGTATCGATCTGTGACAACAATCTAGCTCAATCGCGGCGAGTTGCATTCCTTGCATCAACCCGCGATGCTAAGAACGGGGTCAGGTTCGCACCTTGACGATGAACTCCGTACCGTTCGTCGGAGGCAGTGCAAAGAGCAGATTGATCACGTTGGCCGAAGCGGTTTCCCATTGCACGAAAATGCGTTCCGGGCCGTTGGCACTGATCCGAAAGACGTCGGCGACAACCTCCTCGCTGCCGAGCGCATGTGTCACGGCAAACGTCGTTTGACTGCCGTCACCGCTGAAGGTGCCGCGATAGCCGCCGGAACCGGAGCGCGTATCAACGTATTGTTTCGTCGCCACGTCGCTGTTGGCGACCGGCATGCCCGAATGCAAACGCCCGCTCGCGTCGAACATGGCGATGCGGTCCGCCGTGGGCGTCGAGGTCGATTCATGGGCCGTCGTTGCGCTCGTATGAACGAATACCGCCGCGCCGGTCGGAATTTCGCTCGCGGAGTCGGCGACCACCGCCTGCGTCGGCAGTTGGGCGATGGGCACCTTCACGGAGGCGTCGAGCGTCGCAACGCCGTTCGCGGCGCCTTTTTCCGTGACGGCAATCGCACCGACATCCGTCGCGACGAGGATCACCGTACCCGTTTTGCCGTTGACCGAGGCGACTGCACTGGTCGGCGTCAGGAGTTCCTGCCAGTTGGCCAGCGTCGTCGCCGGTTCACGCAGCAGGATGAAACTCTTGCTGACGTCGGTGCGGACGGCCACGTCGCCCGTTTGGGCCGTGAGCGCCAGCATCGCCGTTTCGCTGGCGACCACGAAGGTATTGTTGGTCGTGATGGACGGCAAAACGGAAGCGTTCAACTTGCCGTCCGGACCGATGACCGGCACGTTGCCGACAGCCGTACCGGTATCGCAGATCGCCGCCGTACCCAGCCCGACGAGCTGCGTGACCGTATGCGTATGTACCGTGTCCGCCTTCGTCGACAGGCCGACGTCGACATACTGTTTCGGCGCGGCGTGGAGATTTTCCTGCGGATTGCGCGGGAGTTTGAGATCGGATTCGAAAAGAATTGCCATAAGTGCTTTCTAAAGTTAAGAATTGGGTAATTTTGCCAGCATGTACAGCCGGTTTTCGGTGCTTGGGTTGTAATTGGGCATCTGGAGCATGTCGTATTCGTTCGAAAAATACTGCAAGCGAAAGACACCCACGCAGGTGCCGCGAATGATGGAGGACACGTTGAGCCGCACGAATTTCCCGCGACGCGGTGTTGCGACCGTGAATTTGCGGTCGATGAGTGCGATGTTGCCCGTCTGCCGGTCGATGACCGTCCAGTTCGTGCCGTCGTCCGAAACCTCCACCGTCCAATCCTGCGGCGTGTTGTCCTGCGTATTGCTCGTCTTGAGATCGTAGGCGTTGATCAGAATCGAGCGCGGCAGCTCGACCTGAATCCAGCCGCTTTTGACGGTCGACGCGGTCGCCCAGTAAACCGTGCC
>JAVBQX010000010.1:0-33789 GCA_031548645.1 Thermoguttaceae bacterium | reverse complement strand
TTGACCATCCATTGACGCGGGAGCATCTTGCCCTGGATGTCGTCGTTGTAACTTCCCCACGCGGAGGAGTAACCCCATTCGGCGGAGAGAATCGGGATATGCTTTCCTTCCGGGGCGTACTTGTCGATCATCCACCGCAATTTCGCGTACTCGGGAATCACCGTTTCCGGCGGCTGCTGGCGATACGGATGCACGGAAACCGCGTCCCAGTATTCGAGCAGTCCGGCCTTGAAACATTTTTCGAGGAACTCGAAATCAATCTGCGATGTTGCCGGCCCGATGTACGTTTCGTTCGGCGCCGCCTCGCGCAACGCCTTGCCGACTTCAAGTGCGAGCAAAATGTAATCGTCCGGCTTCGGTTCCGGTTTCCAGAAACTGATGTTCGGCTCGTTGTACATTTCCCAAATGATGCCGCGGTCCTTGAAATGCGTCGCCGCTGCCGCCGCCCATTTCGCGAACGCGGCCCGACCTTCCGGCGAGTACGGCGACAAGCCTTCGTCGTAATGGCGGTTCGAATAATCGAGAATATACAGCGGGCGGATGTTCTGCTTTTCCAGCGAATCGGTCAACCGTTCGAACGCGGAAAAATCATAGACGCCCTTTTGCCGTTCGGTCGATCCCCAACCGAAATCCATGCGAATGATGGTCGCCCCGGATTCGTTCATCATTTCCAGCTCGCCCGGTTTGGCGTCGGTGAAGTGGATGTTGTAGCCGAGACCGTCCGGAATGACATTGGTCGGCAACGGTTGTTTTTGTGCCAAACATGGCAGGGTGGTTAGTGTGGCAATCAACAGGCAAAGTGTAAAACGCAATATTCTCATTTGCAGGACCTTCTTTCATGAATGGAATCGGGGCAGGGATGACACGGGACAGTGAGGCGCACAATGATTTCCGCATTCCGTCATTACGGCTTTTATTATTGCAGATCAGGCCGCGTCAAGCAAGGTTTCGCGGATTTGCAGGACAAGGCCGCGCAAGTCGGGGGCATTGCCGATTTTTGATTCGATTTCCGCCGCGGCGTGCGCGACGGTCGTGTGGTCGCGACCGCCGAAATAGCGGCCGATTTCCTTCAGGCTGAGGTGCGTGAGTTGCCGGGCCAGGTAGATCGCGACGGAACGCGCCCGGACGGTCGTCGATTTGCGCGATTTGCCTTTCAGGTCGGCGAGTTTCAGGCCCATCTGCCGGGCCGTCGTTTTGGCGATCCGGTCGACGGTCGGCACGGCGGTCGTCGTGCAATTGCGAATTGCGTCCCGGGCCGCTGCGAGGTCGACCGTTTCCCGTCCCGATTCGACGAGCAGCGACGCGAGCGTTCCGAACAGTTGCGGGACCGAAACCGGCAGTTCCTTCGCCATTGCCTGATTGGCCGGGGCCGTGAGACGCAGGCCGAGTTGTCCGGCGAAACGTTTGAGCAGGGCAACCCGCGACGCAAGGCCGGGCGCCACGATCGGTACGATCAGTCCCGCCGTCAGCCGGGCAACCAACCGCTCGTCGGGAAACAGCTGTTGCGACGGAAATCGCAGCGAGGTCAGCACGACGGTCTGCCCCGCGGCGGTCACCATGTCGATGGCAACCAGCAACTCTTCCTGCGCCGCTTTTTTCGACGTGAGCAGGTCGAGGCCGTCAATGACGAGCATCTCCGATTTGCGGATTTTGTTGCGAAAGTCGTCGATGGTTTTCGTTTCGAGCGCCGAGGCCAACGACCGGGCAAAATCGTCGCCGGTGAGATAGTTCCCGCGTTTGCGGCGGTTCTTCTGCCGCCACGACTGGTAGATGCCAAGCGCGATGTGCGTCTTGCCGCAACCCGGTGGGCCGTAAAACAGGATCGGGCAACATGGAACGCCGTCGCCCTCGGGGCCTCCTTCGAGAGCCCAGCGGACGGCGGTTTCCACGAGATGATTTTCCGGCCCGGCAAGAAAAGAATCGCCCGCCGTTGCGTGCGTCGATGCCGGTTCGACACCGAACTGCCGACAAAGCGGTTTCCCAATCACCGGGATGTCCAGCAAATCACATTTCATGACGGGTTTCGTCAGGTCCCATTCAAAAAAAACCGCCTTGGCGAACAAGGCGGCGTGTCATGCGAAAGTGACGGGGCTATTTGGCGGCTTCCGCCTCGGGGAAGAGCTCGGCCAGTTTGGCGCCGACTTCATTGATGTCGTGTGAGACCACCCGGACCTTGCCGTCCTTGTCTGCCAGGACGAAAGTCGGATAGCCCGGGATGCCGTAATATTCCGAGTAATCGGTCAGTTTGTTTTCCATTGAGAGAAGCACTGACCCGACAAGCCACGGGTGCGGGGATTCCTTTTCAAACGTTTTCAAATCGTCAAGGTCTTCGTCGCAACTGTAGGCAATCAGTTCAAATCCCTTGTCGTGATATTTGTCGTACAGCGTTTTCATCGTCGGGATGGCGGCGCGACAGGGGCCGCACCAAGTGGCCCAGAAATCGACCAGGACGACTTTGCCGCGGAATTCCTTGATGTCGAGCTTTTTGCCGTCAAGCAGTGTGCATTCGAACTGCATCTCACTACCCGGCAGTTCGGCGAAACGCAACATGCCTTCCATGCGGGCCAGGATTTCCTTCGCTTCGTCGGCGTCGGATTTTTCCAGAACCGGCTTGAGTTCGGCGATCACCTGCTTTTGCAGCCCGGCTTTTCCGTCCCGGTCGATCATTTCGGCGACGCTCAGCATCATCATCGGAAGCATGGCGTATTCCGGTTTGAACTCGTTCGCCGCGAGGAAGGTTTTGGCTTCACCGAGGATTTTCTTGAAATTTTCCACGTGGTCGCCCGGTTGTCCCATCATGGCGGCCATGGCGGTTTTCTGCATTTTCAACTGAAAGACCATCAT
Organism: Thermoguttaceae bacterium; assembly: GCA_031548645.1. GTDB lineage: Bacteria > Planctomycetota > Planctomycetia > Pirellulales > Thermoguttaceae > WRMR01. The sequence goes on along the minus strand of JAVBQX010000010.1, from coordinate 30,945 downwards.
CTGGGCCTGGTACAAAACGTCGCTTTTCGCTTCGACCAATTCCTTCTGGTAGGCTTCGATATCCGCAACGGCCTTATCCGGATTGTCGCGGGAACCCATGGCGAGGGTTTGCAGCTTGATCATCCGGGCCGTGTCTTTTTGCTCCTCTGTGGCGTCCGTGCGCTTCAGCATCAGGTCGGCGACCGTGCCCAACGCGGCGGTCTGTTTTTCCATGTAGGCCACAGCTTGTTCCTGGTTCGTGACGCCCTCCGGTCGGTGGTTGATGATTTCCAAAATCCGCTGTTCCAGTTCCTCGGCGGTCGCCTCGGGTGGAATATTGAACAGCTCTTCCGTCGTTTTCGCCGGCGGGGGAGCGGGAACATTGGCGTTCGGTTGTGGCGCGGCCGCGTCCTGCGACGAAACATAGGCCGTCAGGCCGCAAATCGTCATCGCACAAATCGCAAATAACAGTATCGTTTTTTTCATTGTTGATTTCTTTCGTTAAAATTGGAAAGGTTGGAAGATGCAAATCATGGTTGTATCGGAATCGCGTTGATCGATCGTCAACGGCTGATTATTTTGCGACCGGCTCGCGAACGACGTATTCGAGCGGGATGCGGATGGTCGAAATTTCGGGAATGTTGGACTCCAGTACGAGGGCGGCCGGGTTTTCCGTATCGGTCGCGTCCGAAGCGCCGAGGTTGGCGTCGGCGGGAATTTCGATCGTGACGGGTTGGAAGCTGTTTCCCTCCGCGGCGGAAAGGATGTTGCCCAGCGTGACGTTGAGCCATTCGGGACTTTGGGAAACGACCTTGAATTCGGGCGTAATCCCGGCGGGTGCCTTGAAACGGATCATCAGGTGCTTTTGCGCCGGCGTACCGCGATCTGCGATGCCCAAGTTCAGGACGCCGGTTTTTTCGTCATAATCCCGGCTGGTGATGGCCAGATTGCCGAGCACCTGACCGTTGACCGGGAGTGAGAATTCCGGTTCCAATTCGGAATCGGACCGGACGATCATCTTATTTTTGAAATGCCCGATTTTCAGCCCCGGCTTGAGCGTGACGGTCACGTCGTAAACCGTTTTCGCCGATTTCAGCAGGTTGACCTTGCGGTCCGCTTCGGTCAGTTCCGATTTGACGAAGGTCGCCGAGAAATGTTCGGGATCATCGCTCGTGATTTCCCGGATGACGGCTTCCTTTCCAAAGAAAAATATCCGGGTCGGGTTCGAGGCTTCCTGCGAGGAGAGCGCGTTGATCTGCACCGGGTTCGGCATCGCGATGACCGGGGCGGAATACACGCCTTCGACAAAAAGCTGGAATCGCGGCCGCGCCGGATCGTTGGTCCCGATTTCGACACCTTGGCGATAACTGCCGCCGGCGTTGTTCGGCTTCCAGTGCATCGTGATTTTCGCATCGCGACCGGGGGCAACACTGGTCGATGACAGGTCGACGCTCGTGCAGGAACACGATTTGTTGAGCATGGCCAAGGTCAGGGTGGCGTTGCCTTCGTTCCGGATGGTGAAGGAATGCTCGCCCGTCTGTTCTTTTTCAAACACGCCGAAATCAAACGTTTCCTGATCCATGGCGACAGTCGGGTGAGGTTTGGTGAGGTCAACGGCAGGTTTGTTTTCCGCCGATTCGTCGTCCGGGGCCTGATCGGCCGCTTTTTTGGCGAGGGCCGCCTTTTCCTGTTCAAGTGAATATGGGTATTCATCCGCAAGGCGATGGCCCGCGATGTAACCGAAAACGCCGCCGATGATGACGGCCAAAACAATAATTGAAATGATCGTTCGCATGATGATTTACCAAAGGGCGGAGAAAATTAATGGGTGATTCTCATGACGCTGCAATACAACTCTATAAAGGAAAGCGGTCAAATTTTCCCTTGCGCGGCTTTGACGACGGCCTCGACCAGCGCTGGCACGGTGGCTTCAACGGCTTCGACCGCGGGCGGAAATCCGCATTCCGTCATGGTTTGGGACGTAATCGGGCTCAGACTCGCGATTTTCGTTTGCCGCAGGGATTGGCCGAACAGGGTGACAAGCGACCGCCCGATCGCCGAACTGGTGACGGTAACCCAGTGTATTTTACCACATTGCATCAAAGATGCAATTTCCGGGAAGGGGGCGGCAAGATCAATGCTTCTGTAGACCGTTACCTCCTCGACCAAGGCGCCAAGACGGGTGAGTTCGTCAGGCAGAACCCTGCGACCGCGATTTCCGCGAACGAGCAAAACACGCTTTCCGGCAAGGTTTTGCGATGCCAGCATTGTGACGATCCCTTCGGCATCATAGCTTTTCGAAGGACTTGCAATTTCTTTAACTCCGTATTTCGTCAAAGTTTCCGATGTTCCCGGGCCGGTCGCGACCATTTTCGGGCAAGACAGGGCCGTTCCGGGAAAAAGTGCCGGCGAAACGACCCTGGCCCGATCAAAAAACGAACTGACGCCGTTGGAACTGGCAAAAACAAGAATATCGTACCGAAATACAGAATCGATGGCCTTGTCGACTTCCTGCCAGTTCTCGGGCGGCAAAATTTCGATCGTCGGCTGTAAATAATTTGTTGCGCCTTGGCCCTCGAAAATTCGCCGAAGTTCGTCGCACTGGTGCGTCGGTCGTGTCAGGAGCACGTTTTGGCTTGCAAGCGGCGGTTGGTCCGACATGGCAGGTTTTCCTTCGTGCCGTAGAAAAGGCGATAATTCCGTTTCGGGCGATGCGTCTTACTTTGCGGAAAGCCTGTCGAGCAGGGTAAAGGTGATGGCCTCGAAAACGTCTTCACAAGTATCGAGTTGCCGGTCGTCCGACTGCCAGTAAATCGCGAAAGTCCGATCCCCGGTCGTAAAACTGAGAATCAGCGCCGTATTGACCAGGTCGAGATAAATGAAGTCCATTTCGTAACCGGTCAGCTTGTATTTGCCGATGATCCGTTCGACGGGCGAGTGATCGACGCGGTCGTATTCGGATAAGAGGGCGTCAAGGGCTTTTTTTGCGAGGGTTTCCGGCGGGGTTTTCGCGGGGCTGACCGTGACCATCCAGAACGCCCCCCCGGGACTGCTCAAATGAACGGACAGCTCATGTTCGCCCATCTCGTTTTCTTCGAGATGCCAATTGTCAGGATAAGCGAAACTAATACCGTTGGCTCGATACTCAGCGGGCATAAACAAGTACGGGCAATACGACCGTATCTCCGGGTTGGGGTTGTATTTAATGACGGGAAAGTTCCCCGATTATACACCACCCGACCGGGAAAAGCAAACCGAAAATAATACAAATCGGCATGGCAAATATACCCGGATAACGATACCAAACCGGTGGCAGTACGGGAAGATGTTGCCGCAAAATGACAGATGTTGCGTCGAAATACATACCCTCCCGAAATTATTACCTCCGAACGGCGCTGCCCGGCTGCACGGCCTGCAACATGACCGACCGGGAAGAGGACTGCCGTTGCGATGTCGGTTGATGGAGTTGTCGCGATGTCGAATTCTGGGTCGGATTTTGCGGCGGCGTGATGACCCGTGGCTGCGTCTCCTGCACGAAAACCGGCTGCTTTTGTTGCGGTGCGGCGGGAATTTCCTGCGGCAGCAGAGCGATGGCGAACCAGCCGTTTTCGATACGGACGCAACCGGTTGCCAGTTCGGCGAAGCGGGCGTCGGTGTCGAACAGCTTCGGACGGAGGGGAATGGATTCCATTTGCAGGAAGATTTTGCTGAAAATCGTGCGCAGGGCCACCTGCTGCATGAGCGTCAGTTGACCGTCGAGTTGCACACTCCCCCGGAGTTTGAGGCAGGGCGAACCATCCGTTGACACATCCGGTTCGTAAGCGGCGATCACGCAAAAATCGTCCCAAGCGCGGTTTTCGACCTGCAAACGTTTCAGGTTCAGCGAAAGCTCGACCCGATCCTGCAAAAACCGAACGCCGACCGGGTTCGACTCGGCGAAGGCGACGATGACATGGTCGTTTTCCTCTTCCGGAATTTCCGTGCCGGGCTGACCGATCACCGTGACCAGGTAACGTTTCAATTCTCCGAGCGTCATTTGTTTGCCGGCCAGTTCGAACCGTTCGAGCGCCGCTTTGACGCCCGACTCATGCACTTTCAGATCGGCGACCGTCCCCGGAGGCGTCGCCGGTTCCTTCGAGTCGCTGCCCAGCGAGCAGGGTGTCGACAGGTACCACGAGGTGAGCAGCCATTCCTCGGTCGTTTTCGCTTCATGTTGCTCGAAACCGGCCTCGCGCTGCCGCAAAACGTTGAAGAACAGGCGGTCCAGGCGTTCGTTGAGTCCGCGGAACCCCGCGTCGGCCTCGCTGTCGATCCGCTGCTTCGCCTGGGCGACGACTTTCGCCCGCGCATCGGCCTGTATCTGCTGCTCCTGGTTGCTGTACTGCTCCTTCGCGATTTCGCGGATCAGGTCGCTGACGATCGGCACGATGTCGAGGTCGGTTTCGACGTTGTTCAATTTGACCCGGCTGTTGGCCGTCACGTTGGCCGGACCGGTTACGACGCCGCGCGAGGTCAGTTCGAGCGGTTTCGTCGCCGAATAGGTGCCGAAGCTTTGGTTGTGCAAAGTTGCCGGGAAAGTCGAGGCCGTCGTTTGCGTGACGACCTGGCCGTTGATGTTGAGCGACATGAGCAGCCGGTTCGGGTCGGGAATCAGCGTGATGTGCATTCGCGTGTCCGCGCGGCGGCGACCGACCACCTGTTGTCCGGCCACGTTTTCACGCACGGCGTCAAATTCCGGTTCCAGCTTCGGCAGCAGCGTGTTGATGAGATATTTCGACACGTACACCTTGAGATGGGCGTGCGAAAACTCGTTCTGAACGGCCTGTGCGAAAGCCTGTAATTCGCGGCTTCGCGAGGCGAGCATCCGCCTTGACATGACGGAAAGCCGGCTGCCGTCGCTCGTCCCGCGATATTGCCGATAGCATTCGTACGCGGCGAGCAAATCCAGCGGATGCACCGGGTCGGAGCGCCACGGTTCCAGCTCGGCAAGCCACTCGCGCACCAGCGGCGATTCGAGCAATTGCGACTGTTCCGGCGTCAGGGCCGTGCATTCCCGCACCAGAAAAATGTGATTGGCCAACTGGGAAATCCGGCGGCATTCCGCCTCGCTCAATAACACGGGATCAATTTCCGTCGAAACGGTTTCGGTGATTTCCCCAATGTTATCGACAACGTATTCGTTGGCGTATTTTTGCATCGGTTCGGCCAATCCATGCGTTCCCCGGTTCCGCGCGGTCAGGATCCGCCCCAACTGCCCGTGCAGCGGTGTCAATTGAAAAAAACGGACCCAGTGCTGGCCGTTCTGGCTCGTGAGCAGCGAATTGCGGATCATGTCCGATTTTGCGTAGAGCCGGTCGGCGTCTTCGACCCGCATTTGCGGAACCACGCCGAACGGACGCTCCGCCGGTTCGCGTTCCAGGAGCGAAAGCACCGCTTCCCAAACGGCAAGACGGTTGGTTAAATCGCCGGCCACATTTTTCGCCGTAAAACCCTCGCCACCGTCAAAAATCGACACGGTTTCCGACGCGGGCGGCGTTGCCAACAGTCTTTCAAGGCCCGTCATTGCGGCGCGAGCCTCTCCGGGTGTGTTCACCAACTGGTAAATCACTATTTTTAGTTGCTGCGCGACGCTGTCCGACCAATTTTCACAACCCGCCTGTTCCTTCAGTTTTTCCAGTTTTTCATATTCGGAATAGGGAAAAATCTCGAAATTGACGACTTCGTCCAGTTCCGCCCCGTTGATTTCATCGGCAAAAACGCTTTGCGGGCCGCCACAGACCATGCCTGCCAGGGCAAAAAACAATAACATTATGAAAGCGGGAATTCGCCGGACACGAGAACTTTGATTGATCATGTTTGTATTGGCAAATATGTACTTTTTATGCGGGACGAAACAAAAAAACGGCATACTCATTTTATTTCGTCAGATTAGCCTGCGAAATTGACGGAACCTTTCGGCTTTTCACTGAAAGAGGTCGTAATATTTATAGCGGTTTTCAAGTTATTAGTTTATTTGCAACAAAAAAACCGGTTTGCGACAAATACTGCCGCAAACCGGTTTGGAATGACCTGATGTCAATCGCCCTTGAGATATTTACGAATCAGAATACGTCAAGGGTGAAATGCTTGCCCGAGTGATAACGTCGGGGATATGTGTAATAGTTTGCCCAGCCGGGATTATAGGCAGGGATTTGCATTTCCGCCGGATAGCGGTTGTAAAGACTCGGACCGCTGCGGAAATACTCCGGCGGATAATAATTGTGCGGGTAATAAACATAGGGATAGTGATAGAAACGGTTCCAATCCTGCGGATTGTAATTCCGCCCCCACTGTCGACCGTATGCCTGTTGCGGTTCCGCGGCTTTCACTTCCGACGTGACGTAAATCACGGTCATCGCTGCGATACAAAGAGCCAATGAAATGGATCGGCGAATCATTGTTTTTTTCCTTATATTGATTTCCGGGTTGAATTTGTGAGATGAAACCGTGTTTCAGTAAACCGCAAGGATTCAGCCGAGACACACAAAATCATATCGTCGGCTAAGGAAAGAAAGTACAAAATATTACCCAGACTGCCAAAAATTCGCGGTTTTTCCAAAATACAATCGATACAAGCGAGAAATACCGAACTGAATTGCTGTACGTATGCCATTCATGTGTGGAAAGGATTATATTTCAAACGCCGCCATTAAGTGTGCCGGAAGTTTCTTCTCAAAAGCACGAAATTCATATGCAATGATATTTTCTCGACTCTTTCGATACCAATATTGCTGTAACAATCTTATGTAAAATAACTTAAAGTATTATTAGGATATTTCAATTCTGGGGCATTAAAGTTACCTAACGTCATTATATATGCTATATTCCAACGATCTTGCCATAAGATTTCAAAAGAATCTGGTAGTTCAAGCAATTTGGTTCGTGTCGCGAAAATATGAATTTCCCTGCTGTTTCAGGTTCAAGTCGATGAGCGAAGAAGAAAAGGCCTCCACGTATTTTATCGGCGTTAATCTTGACGATGTAAACGCTTATGCAATTGCCGTTTCGGACGAGGGGCAGACCCTCGCGGAATCGACGTGCAAATTCGATTTGTCGAAACATCATCCTCCGAAAGATTTGTTCGAGCAACCGTGCGAGTCCTGGTGGCAGGCTTGCTGCTATGCCCTGGGGCATCTTACAAGTCAATTGCGCGACAAAAACTATGCACCGGACCAACTTTTGGGAATTTCAGTTTCAAGCCCGCCGGGAACCATTGCCGTATTGAATCGGTCTGGCGCATCAGTTTATCCGGCGATCATGGCGAACGATGCACGCGCGGAAGAACAGGCGACACGCCTCAATTTCATCGGGCAGGAACACGTCCGGAAAATCGGCTGCCAGTTCCGACCGACCGATGCGATCGCGAAAATCGTGTGGTTCAAGGAAAACGAACCGGATTTATACGAAAACGCCGTTTTTGCCCACCAGGCCGATTACATCACCGGCAAGCTCAAAGGCCGTATCGACGTGACCGATCTTTCGATCGCATCGACGACCGGCTGCGACCCGGTCGACAATTGCTGGCCCGACTGGCTGGATTACGACATGCACCTGAGCGTGCGCGAGCGTCTGCCGAATATCGGCCAAACGGGCCAATGCACGGGATATGTCACGGCTGATGTCGCAAAAATCACGGGCCTTCCAAGCGGGCTTCCGGTCATTTTGGGTTGCAATTCGCAAACCGCGGCGTTTCTCAGTTCGGGCGCGAAAAAACCGGGGGACTTTTTCACGACCTTCGACGAAACGATGCAGATCGACGGGATCACGCGACGCCTGATCCGTTACCCGCACAATATCGTCAAAATGAACCGGCTGCCGAACATGCAGTGGTTTTTTTCGACGCGAACCAACACGGGCACCGAATGGATCAACGTCTGGTTCAACGAACAGTTCGCCCGGGAAAACATCGGACAAATCGACCGGCTCCAGCCGACCAAATATCTGGCCTATCCGAATGTGCGTCGCGGCGAGGTTTTTCCCTTCAACTCCAATTCGGCCGAAGGGTTCATTTCACCCGCGACGGACAACCGGCTCGTCCAGTTTGCCGCCTGTATCCAGGGCACGGCTCTTGTCGAACGCATGATTTACCAAAAAATTGACGAAATGACCGATAATTCGGACATGGGGACCATCTACACCATCGGGCCCTGGTGCAAGTCGGACATTTGGATGCAGTGCCGCGCGGACGTGACCGGGCGTATCATTCATCGTTTGCCGTATACGCGCGGGGCGGATTTCGGAACGGCCGTCGTGGCCGCGATGGGGACGAAATACCGTTCATTGGAAGAAGCCTCCGACGCGATGGTGCATATTGAAAAAACATTCTTCCCCAACCCCGAACGCATGTCCTCGTTCAAGGAACGTTACGTCGAATTCCTGACGACGATGGAAGAGCAGGGGTATCTGATGTAACGCTTTTGACGGCCCATGTCAAGGAACTCCGGACCCGAAGCATCAGCGAGGGACTGGAATCAGAGTCGCGACAACCAAGCGAGATATGTTGTGGCCGAACTTGTTCGACGCGTTGAAGCTTGCGGCGGTTTCGGCGAGACCGCGCTAGTCTTGTCCCTTGGTTATGCTTCGGGTTATGGTTGATTCAAATTTGCCAAAGCTGGTTATTAGCATCTTGCTTTTCGTCACAGGCGTCACGACCGAATCGGAAAAAAACAATAATTTTCGATCCGGAATGAAAAAGGCGATATTTTTTTCCGTCACGGCCCGATAAGGCAAACTGGTGACGAGTGATATTCGATGTCGTCATGTCAACGATCATGATGATCACGATGCCGTGTTACCAAAGACAGGGATGTGTTTTTTCCTGGCATGACGCCGAGGTTCGCATCTCCGTGAATGTTCGTACTTGGGAACGTTCGGGAGATCCACTTTTTTGCGACGACAGGCGATGACATGAAAAAAACAGCCCTCACAACTCACCCAGACAGACTTCTCCGAAGGACGATCGGCTTATTACTCGCCGTGGCAACGGCGCTGACATTGCAAATTTCCGCCACACAGGCCCAGGACCTGGACATGCGGTATCAGCCGATTTCGCCTTTGGGCAATGTCGGCACGCTCAAGCTCCCCGAAGAAAAAATCGAAGCCACGGGAAGTCCGGACATCCTGATTCCCTCGCTCCAGGGGATCATCTTCGTCGACAACCAGTCGATGGTGCAATCCCCGGCTCCGGCCACCATTGGAATTCAAATCGACGGAACGAATCTCGGTTTCATCCGAACCGGCAGCTTCAACCGGGTCGTCGACAAATACGTCAACCAGCCGGTCAGCATCGCATCGTTGAACGCTCTGGCTCGCGACGTGATCATGTATTACAAGAACAACGGCCGCCCGGTCGTCGACGTGAGCATCCCGGAACAGGACATCACCAACGGCGTCGTGTACGTCGTCGTGACCGAAGCCCGGCTCGGACGGGTTTCCTACGAGGGAAACCGCTATTTCGATTCCCGCGTGCTGGGACGTTACAACACGCTGCACCACGGTCAGCATCTCAGCGAACGACAGTTGCTCGAAGAACTGCGCTGGTACAACGAAAACCCCTTCCGCCGGGTCAACGTCGAAATGCGACCGGGTCGGAATTACGGCGAAACCGACGTCGTGTACAAGGTGCAGGACCGCCTGCCCTGGCAGTTCTATGCCGGCTACGACGACACGGGAACGCGGCAGACCAGCCTCGAACGCCTGTCCTTCGGAGCCATTTGGGGCAACGCCTTCAATCGCGACCACACGTTGTCGTATCAATTGACGGCAAGCCCCAACTTCAAGGACACGCTGGCCCACTCGGCCGTGTACGTCATTCCCCGGGCGAACCGCGACAAGTTCGTCATGTACGGCAGCTACGCGTCGAACAACCCGTACATCGACCCGTTCTGGCAGGACGGCTACTACTACGAAACGGGATTCCTGTATGACAAAAAGTTGAAAACCCATTATCTGAGCGACGACAAATGGTACGAACACCGGGCCAACGCCGGCTTTCAATTCAAGGAAGTCACGAGCGTGCTCGACTTCGGCATCCCGGACGTGCCGCCGTGGTTTGAAACCGACCCGGCCCAGGTGGCCCAGATCGCGCTGGGGTACAACGCCCGACTGTTCGACAAATACGGCGTCTGGTCGTTGGGGGCCAACCTTTACATCAGCCCCGGCGGGTTTTCGAAAGGCAACAGCGATGACGTCATGCAGCAGTATCGTTGGGGGGCCGACAGCCAATACACCTACGCGAGAGTCCGCCTCGAACGCTACCGTGACATTTGCGACCGCAAGTTCAAGCTCTACCTCAAGGGCGAAGGACAGGCCGCCACGGGCAACCTGTTCACCACCGAACAGTACGGCATGGGGGGCACCAACAGCGTCCGCGGTTACGATTCCTACCAGTTGAATTTCGACAACGCCCTGGTCTTCACGGCGGAATTGCAGACGGCCCCGAAAACGCTCGGTTTGTCGCGATACTTCCGCACCAGGGAGCAGGACATGTTCCAGGCGGTCGCCTTTTACGACCACGGCATGGGTTGGAACAATCACACCTATCCCGGCGATCCCTACGATTACAAATATGAATACATGAACAGCGTCGGCGTCGGACTCCGTTACAGCCTCACCCCGTATTTCCAGGTCAAGTTCGACTACGGTTGGCAACTCCACCGCGATGTCCCGAACAACCACGGTTCCGGGCGGCCGCACCTGAGTTTCGTTCTCTCGCGATAAATTTTACGCCGAAATCGTCCAATCAACAACAACCGGACGATTGAAGGTAGGACGGTCACGCCGTGACCGCCGCAGAAACGGCTCGCTCGGCGAGCGAGCCCTACCTTTTTGAGGCAACACAAATCACTCCTTTCCGCCGCCTGCCGGGTGCTTGATTCCCAAGCGATCGGCCGGGCGGTTTTTTCGATTCACCACGTATATTCGGGAACATTCGAATCCATGCAAGCAAAACACTTTCGCGCCGTTTCGGCCGTTGTCGTATTGATCTTGATTTGCACCTGTTTCAACACCGAACGGTTGCCCGCACAACAGAACGCCAATCGCGTCGGCAATATTTCGGTTCAAGGCGGCACAAACCGGCAGGCGACCGTTCTCCAGCCGTTGAAAAGCAACGCTCCCGCGTCGAACGTGCCGGGGGAAGCCCGTCAACCCGCAAACGTTGAAGCGGAACAGCTGCGAAAACTTTCCGACCTGACCCCGCCGCCGCGGCCGGAAACCGCCGGGCAACCCTCGCGGCAACCAACGCCCGTGATGGCTGAAACAACGCCCGCCGTCGCGCAGCAGGCTCAACGCGCCGGCACGCGAGCGTCCCAGTCAACCGGGACAACGCCCGCGAAACCTGAAACCAAACCTGCGGCCCCGGCACAAACCGAGGTCGGCGCCGACACGGCGGTTGACGTGCCGCACGCGTTGGAACTGTATCGCCGGGGCGATTTCGAGCAGGCCAAGAAGATGCTCGAAGAAATCTGTCAAAAAGATCCGAAACTCCCGCCGCCGGGAATTTTCATGGTTCAGTTCGCGGCGACGACCCGGCAGAACGATCGCGTTCGGTTCTGGCTTGATCAAGCGACCTGGAATTATCCGAACGACCCCGAAGCCTTCATCCTGCTGGCCGAATTCGCGATCAACGATAATCGCCTGACCGAGGCCAAACTGCTTGCCGACAAGGGCGTTTCGTTGCTGGGAAACATCGCGGCCAACGAAGAGCGGCACAAAGCCGTCGAAACGTTGGCCGAATCGGTCCAGGGCACGGTCGCCCTCATGCGGGGGGATTGGGAAACGGCCCGTTCGCATTACGAGAAACTCACAGCCGGTGCGCCGGACAATTCCGAATATCTCGACCGGCTCGGGCTCATCGCCGCGCAGCAGGGGCAATATGAAAAGGCGATCGACCTTTACCAAAGAGCCATCGCCAAGGGCGCGAAACTCCCCACGCCCAAACTGATCGTCTCGCGAATCGCAAGCCAACAGGGAAAAACCGACGTCGCCGACAAGTATTTCGCCGAAGTCATGAAGGCGACCGACGTCGACCCGGAATCGATCCGACTCGCCGTTTCCATCCAACTCAATCGCGGCGACATCGGCGAAGCGGACAAATTTCTCGCCCGGGCCATTGAGGCCGAGCCGAACAACCTCGACAATTTCCTGCTCGCCGGGAGAATCAACCTGTTCAAACGCGATTACCCCGCCGCGGAAAAATGCTTCCAGGACGCGATTTTGATCAGCCCCAACAATTATATCGCCGTGCAGGGGCTCGCCCTGTCGCTGGCCGAACAGAACGAACCGCTGAAAAAAGAACGCGCCCTTGCTTACGCGAAAAACAACGTGCAGCGTTCCGGCGAATCCTTGGATTCGGTGGCTACGCTCGCCTGGGTTTATTTCAAGTCCGACCAGCTTGTCGAGGCGGAATATCTCGTCAACCTGATTTTGAATTCCGGCGAACTGACGCCGCTGGACGCCTATTATCTCGCCGAAATCACGGCGGCGGTCAAGCAAACGGACAAGGCCCTGCTGCTGGTGAAAATCGCGACCGGCTCAAAAGGCAATTTCATGAAACGCACCGAAGCGGAAGCCCTGCAGAAAAAACTCGAAAGCGAGTTGGACAACCCGGCGCCCGCACCGGCTCCTGAAACGGACGCGGAACCACAAACACCGCCTCCCGTCCGTATTCCCGGCACGACGAGGAACTGAAACGTCAAGAAATCTCAACAACCCGCAAAATGCCACACTTCGGCGAATCGTCGGAACGTGGCATTTTTTTCCGATTTTCGGGAAGGAAAAATCTCCAATCCCGCCAAATCGATAAACTTTACGGCTTTTTCCCGCATCTCGCGTTTGAATCTACATTTTACATAGTACGATCGGCAAGATTTACATGAAAAATGTCAGGATGAATATGAACGAACGCCTGAAGACGCAATATCCGGGAACCTTTCATCCGTGCATCAGTTGTATGCACTGCCATCTTTTTCACCGGGAAAAAAATGACAACAGGTATTATTGCCAGCCGCCGGGAAAACCCGCCCTGTTTCTTTCCAAACCGCACGTCAAGCGAACCGAGCCGTGCCACGACTTCGTGCAGTTTCGCAGGGCCATGTCCCCGGTGGTTTCAAGGCTGTGCGACCGGCTTCTTGAATCGTTGGTCCGGCGCGAAACCGGTGCCGGGAAATCCGAACGATCGCTGACCGATGTTCTTTCCCACGATCTGCACACCCAGTTGGACCACATTTTGGCGGACATCGTCGAATGGGAGCAAAACCTGACAAAAGCCGAGACGGAATTGTCGATCAAGTTCTATTTCGAACTGGCCGGTCACGCCGTGATGAGAATCGCCCACCTGGAAGGCACCTGAGATTTCCAGGCGGGACCATTCAAAAGCCGGTTTTCATCAGAACCGTTTGCTGACGCCGCCCATGATCGTGTCGGCGTAAACCGTGTTGGTGACCTTGCCGGCGCCGCCCGCGAACGGACCGCTCTTTTCGTTTTCGAAAGCGTGCGTCCAGGCCAGGTGCGCGTCGATCGATTTCGGCAACGCGACGGTGCAGCCCAACCCCAGGACATGCTGCATGAACAGTGGCGAACTGACGTTGGCGTACTGACTTTCCGACGGAATCGGGTTCGTGTTGTAGCAATAGCCGGCGCGAATTTTCAGGCGGTCGGTGAGCGTGTGCTGCACGCCGACGGAAACCGCCGTGACGCTGTCCCATCCGAGACCGATGATCGTGCCGCTATTGTCCATGATGTCGCGAAACCCCTTGGCGTTCGCGTAGTCCATGTAGCGAATGTCGAAGCCGATGACGGTTTTTTTAAAGCCGTCGTAGGAAATCCCCCAACCGAGAATCATCGGCAGGTTGATGGCGAACTCGGATTCCACCGGGGTATAGGAGCCGAACTCCGTCCCGGTGAAACGCATGGAATTCGTCCAGAGCGGGCTTTTGAACGTAAAGCCGGTCTTCCAGTTGTTCTTGAAGTCGTAATAGGCTCCGAGGTTGAAACCGCCGCCCCAGGTGTAGCGGGTTCCGTAATTCTGCATCGGATCCGTGGCCGGCATTCCAAGCGGCATGGGATTGATCGACAGGGACGCCAACCCGATGACCGGCGAAAAACCGAGGGCCAAGCGATCCGTCACTTTGTAGGACACCGTCGGCAGGATTTCGAAAATCTGGACGTTGGACGAACGCGCCTCGCCTTGCAGGATGGGGTTGACCATCGGACTGCCCATGGCCGGGTACAAGGCGACGGCCCCCCCGACTCCGGCGATGGCAAGGCCGTAAGTCACGCGCGAATGCGGACAATTGCGGTAAACCATCGACATGGTCGGCGCGGGAATTTGCCCGGCGTCGCCGATCGACGTTCCCCGGGTGACCGGCATTCCGACGATTTCCGACGTAACGGTCGAATGCGGCATGATGACGCCAAGGTCGAAGCCGATCTGGCATTCTTCCAAACCCGCGATCGACGCCGGGTTGGCGTAAATCGCGCCGGCCGCGTCCAGCGGCGTCGCAATGGCCGTTCCGCCCATCGAATCGTTGACCGCCCCGATCCCGCGGAGCAGCACGCCCTGCGCACAAATAGGTTGGGCGATAATGGACAGGAAAAGAAGAGAAAGAAACAATACGAAACAATTTGATACGCGAAACATGACAATTCCCTTTGTGACGATTATACCGCCTGCTTTCGACCGGATTTGATGAGAAAACCACATTTTACTAAAAGACGCATCGTGACGCCTTTGATGTGATTTTCGGTCACAAAGGGAATTTTTTGCAGGGAAAAGCGGGACGATCCGTCACAAAGCGAACGTTACGGGGTTACAGACGGCACAACCCGCATCGGTGTCACGTCCAATTCGCTACAGGCGTCACAGGCCGCAAACACGTTATTGTCATTTTCCGCGGGAATGCAATTCGCGAATTGCGGGGCCGATGTGGTCGAGCAAGATCGAGGCGGTGACGGATTCCGGCGGGATTCGCGATTCGACAAGGGCCAGATCGCCCGCCCGCCCGTGCAAATAGACGCCCAATCGTGCGGCGTCAAGCGGCGAAAACCGCTGGCCGGCCAGCGAAGCGATCATCCCGGAAAGCACGTCGCCGCTGCCAGCGGTCGCCATGCCGGGATTGCCGCTCGTGTTGACGAACGTTTGCCCGCCGTCCGTCACGACGGTTTCCGAACCTTTCAAAACCAATATGACGCCGGTGGAATTTGCGGAATTTTGCGCCGCTCCGCGATCCGTCTCGCGCACGGGCCGTGCGTTCAGCCGCGAGACGAATTCCCGGGCCGCGGCGATTCGCCCCGGCGTGTCGCGCGGAACTTTGTTGCCGGCTTCACGAAAAAACCGCGTCCCGTCGCACAGTCGCGCAAACTCGCCGGGATGCGGCGTGAGAATCCGCCAGGCAACGCATTCAGCGAACGATTCGGCCAGGCGGTCGAAACCGTGTGACGCGAGCGCGTTCAGCCCGTCGGCGTCGATGAGCATCGGTTTTTGCACTTCGCGATGAAGCCGCATGACCAAGGCGTCCAGTCCCGCCGAGCGTCCCAGGCCGGGTCCGATCACGACCACGTCCGCGCCATCAATCAGCAACATGAGTTTGGGGAATGCTTCAAGCGAAATTTTTCCCGACCGGTTTTCCGGCAATGCGACGGTCATCAACTCCGGGACAAAACCCGCCGCCATTGGCAATGAACGTTCCGGCACGGCCAGCCGAACCAACCCCGAGCCGGTGAGAATCGCGGCTCGGCCGGCCATCGCGATCGCGCCGCTCATGCCCGGCGACCCACCGATCAACAGCACACGTCCGTAATCCCCCTTGTGCGAATCCCGCTCGCGCGGGGGAAACTTCGGCACGCTCTTGTCCGTCAAATACGTGATTTTATCGTTTGGCATTTGTTCTCACCCAAGTCATTTCCGGCGGCGGTCACGGCGTGACCGCATAACCTTGTCCGGGAATTGCGTTGGTTTTATCATCGGGCAAGCCCGATGGCTACGAGTTTAACTCCTCACGCTCATTGGAACACGCTGTTACGATCAAGCCCGGTCTTTTCGCGATATGCGTCGGGATCGTCGATTTTTTGCGACTGCCAAAGAACGAGGGTGCGACCGTCGCCCGGTTGCTGAATCCAAACATTGGTGTCCAAGACAAGCTCTTTCGCCCAGGCGACGCCGTGTTCGCCGCTTTTTTGAGCCGTGTCGCTCTGTTCGACGGTCTGTTCCTGTCCGCGCCGGCTGTCGACCCGCAAGATTGATTCTGTCGCGTTGGCAAACACGTTGTTCCTGATCGTGAAATTCGTCGTCCTGGCCGTCGTTTCGTAAAACATGAGGTGCCGCCCGTTCGGGTCGGGCCGCTGGGCGTGCCCCCAACCGTGCCCGGCGTTGAGACAGGTATTATAGAGAAAAGCGATGCCGTCGGTGATCGACTCTTCGTCGCGGTTCCAGTATTCGAAGGAATATTCACAATTCCAAATGACGTTGTTCCGGTAGATGATGTTCCGCTGCTCGTTTTTGCCGTCCCCCTGGTTGGTCAGCGCGGCGTCGTAAATCTCCCACAGACGGCAGCCTATGACGATATGATCGTGTGCGTCGCTCCAGAATTCGATGCCGTTGCCAAAACGTACCGGCACGCCGTCTGGCCGGGTGAACTGGTGCCCGCCGCCGATCCAGGAGACGTCACAATCGCGGATCGTGACAAATGAGTTGCCCGACCCGCCGAAACCGTGTGACGCCCCGTAACGCACGTCGAAATCGGAAATGGTGACATGATGTACGCCGCTCAAATCAATGACATGATTGCGACGCAGGGCGGCTTCGATTTCACGGTATTGTTCCGCCGGATTTTGGGTGCCGACCAACCAGACGCAACGCGTTTCGGGATCGAACCAGAACATGCCGTCCGTTTTGAGTTCCTCTTTCGACCACCGTTTGACCGCGGCGAGTTTGCCGTCAAAGATCAGGTTGCCGACATCGGAAAGCGTTCCCGGCGCAGGTTCGGTGACCGGTTCGGCGCTGCGCCAAAGCCGTGTTTCGACCTTGACCCAATCGGTCGGTTTGTTGAGCGGCACCGAGCCGTAAAACCGCGGCTTCGGCAGTTCGGGATCTCCGTAAGATGTGTACGTGATCCCTGGAGCGTTTTGCTTGCCCGATTTCGGCTTGAGCGAACCGCGCCAAAGTCCGCCGCGTACAAACCGAACGACGTCGCCCGGCTTGAGTTCGGCGCGATTGACCCTTTCGAGCGACCGCCACGCCAAGGCTTCGCTCGTCCCGGCCGCGTCGTCGGAACCGTTCTCCGAATCGACATAATAATCCGTCGCAAAAAGCGGCGAAACGAAACACACGATGAGCAACACCAGCGGGAACAGTATTTTAGTCGTCATAGAAGGCTCCTTCTGACATGGAATGGCAGGCGTCATGGTGTGATCGTTTTTTCGGTTGGAACGCCGTAGTCCTTCATTTCAATCATTTCAAGAAATTTACTGTGCCAGTCGCCCGAACCGCCATGGTAATGCTTATCGTTCTCTTTGATGATGTCCGTCAGACTTTTGCCTTTTGAATCTTTCACGTTGGGATCGGCACCGGCTTCAAGCAGCATCTTTGATATTTCCAATTTATCATCCCATGCCAAAATCGCTATCAATGGCGTGCCGTACCTTTGGCTTTTGATGTTCGGGTCGGCACCGGCCTCAAGAAGCACCTTTACCACTTCCGGCTTCACCCAACCGGATTTCACCGCGTGAATCAAAGGAGGTTCGTCACCCGGGCGATTGATATTCACGTCCGCTTCGATCAACTTGCGAATGATTTCCGTATTTCCCCCGTCAATGGCATCAATCAGCAGTTGATCTTTGGGAGCCCGTTCCAATCCTTCCGCGACTTCAACAAGCAGATCGAAGGTTTTCGCGTCTCCCCTTCTGGCGGCATATGTCATCGGGTAAGGATCGCTCCAGTTCACGACGGCGCCCGCGTTGATCAGTTTTTCCACGGATGGAAAGTCGGTTGCGTAAGCGATGATTGAACGACCGCGATCGTCCTTGACGGTCGTGTCGGCTCCCTCGCGGAGAAGCAGGTCAATCATCGGGGCGTGATCCAGGACGGAAACGCCCGTACACATGAGCGGTGTTACGCCGAATCGGTTTCTTGCATTGACATCCGCGCCTGCGTCAAGTAATTTTTCCGCAAATTCGATATTCCCGCTCATCGCGGCGGCGTGGAGCAACGTTTGGTCGTTATCATCATAGAGGCGTCTGGCTTCTTCCGCCCAGTCCCACCTTGGGTGAGCATCCAAAATCGCCTGGATGGTCGCCGCGCTGCCGGACAAGACAGCCCCAAAAATCGGCGGGGCGGCGTCACCCATTTTCCGGTAACCCTCCCTGGTGGAGGGGGTATTGAGTTTTCCGGGGTCGGCACCATGTTCGATCAGGGTTTTCACCAATACGGGAATTCCCATTCGTGCAACACCGTAAAGCAATGTTTTTTTACCGCCGCCTTCCTCATGGACATCGACATTGACATCCGCACCGGCGCGAACAAGGAATTCAAAGACCTCGGCACGGGAATAAACGTAATCAATTTGTTCGCCCCAGGGTGGTATGGAAACGTGAAAACTTTTTTGCAGAAAGCGGGCAAGAGGCGTGTTCCCCATTTCGTCCGTTTGATTCAGTTGTTCCGGGTCACGGGAAATGATCCGTCGCACGTTTTCCACGTCGTTTTCATCAAGAGCCTCAAACAAGGACAATGTCGGTTCCGGGGCCTCGCCCGGCGCGTACATTACTGGCCATTCCGTGGGGGAAACGCGGTTCTTCGCTCCTTTCGATTCCAGATAATTGGCGACGGCAACCGCCCCGACCGCATGGACGATGTCCAACGGAGTATCGCCGTCCTCGTTCGTCGCATTGACATCCGCGCCCGCTTCGACAAGGAGACGTGCCACTTCGGCATTGGAAACCGCGTGAAGCGGCGTCCCGCCTTTGATCGTGCGATTCCATGACCTTGGAGGGTACCAAGTCTTCGGAAACGACGCCTTGGTGTAATTGTACCTGAGATTCGGGTCGGCACCGACGGAAAGCAGTATTTCAAGAACCTTGATCCGTTTTTTATTGTCGGGAGACGTGGAATCGTATGGGCTGCTGCAAAGATAAAAAATAACGGGCCTGCGACCGATGCCGTCAACGCCACGAACCAAATACTCGGGATTGGCGAGAGCGGTTTCCCGCAGCCATTCCATGTCGTCGTCGGTGAGGGCGGCAGGGTTGCTCAAAATGCAATCAAAAAAATCGCGGGGTGTTTCCCGGGATTCCTGGGCAAATGCGTCTTGCCCCGCAATCGTCCGGCAAAACAAAATCAATGAGAGCATCAGTAAAATTCGATATGAAGAATACATGGGAAGCTCCTTATGACGAGGGGTGCGGCTGTCACGGCGTGACAGCCCTGACTTGTCCGGGGATTGCACTACGTTTCATCCCCGGCTCTTTATTAACTCCACACTCAAGCGACAAGCCGATCCATGACCGCGACGAGTTCCTTGACGGCATCGACGCTTTTTTGGAATTGGGTCCGTTCTTCCGCGTTGAGTTCCAGTTCGATGATTTTTTGCACACCGCCGTTCCCAAGCACGACGGGCACGCCGACGAAATAGCCGCCGACGCCGTATTCCTTTTCGCAATACACCGCACAGGGGATCAGCCGCCGCTTGTCGCGCACGACCGCTTCGACCATTTGGGCCGTCGCCGCCGCCGGGGCGTAATAGGCGCTGCCGGTTTTCAGCAGCCGGACGATTTCGCCGCCGCCGTCCCGGGTTCGCGCGACGATTTCCCGCAGGCGTTCGTCCGAAATCAGTTGCGTGATCGGGATGCCGCCGACCGAAGCGCAGCTCAGCAGCGGGACCATCGTGTCGCCGTGACCGCCGAGCAGCATGGCCGAAATGTCTTCGACGCTGACCCCGAGTTCCGTCGCGAGAAATGCGCGAAATCGCGCAGTGTCGAGCACGCCGGCCTGTCCGATGACGCGTTCCCGCGGAAAACCGGTGACCTGCATCGCGCGTTGGGCCATCGCGTCGAGCGGGTTGCTGACGATGATGACGATCGCTTCGGGGCTCGTGTTTTTGATTTCCGCCGCGACCGAGCCGACGATCTTCGCGTTGGTCGCCAGCAAATCGTCACGACTCATGCCCGGTTTGCGCGGAATGCCCGCGGTGATGACGACCACGTCGCTGCCGGCTGTGTCGGCGTAGTCGGTCGTCCCGGTGATCGCAGCGTCGTACATCATGATCGGCGACGCTTCGAACAGGTCGAGGGCCTTGCCGGCGGGCATGGTTTCCGTTTGCGGAATGTCGAGCAGAACGATGTCGCCCAGTTCGGCCGCCGCGCACCAGTGTGCGGTGGTCGCTCCGACGTTGCCGGCTCCGATGATTGAAATTTTTGCACGTTTCATGATAATTTCGCCTTGGGAATTGCGGTGAGTGATGAAGTCGTTGATAAACCGATTTTTGCCTGAATGCATCAGGGCATGTCGGAACATTTTGACCATATTTTACCAAAAAGGCGATGTATGGCCATACGTGCCGGGCAGGAACTGATTACCGTGGCATAATTTAGGGATTGCGTTTTGCGTTTTATTTTTTGCAATACAAAGCCGTACAAGAAGATCAATGTCACGGCAACGCCAAGCGGACGAATCGGGGAAAGGCATGTTTTTTCGTGGTGAAAAACATGCCCTCTTTCAGACCGAAGATGTTCAGGTTGTAGGAAACGAGCAGTTCGCCGGGCTTGGAGAATCGCGGATGGGCCTTGGCGTTATAGGTCACGAGATTGGCGTCTGGACCATACGCGGCCTTCACTTCCTCCTCATATTCCTTCGGTTCGGGGCAACGGTAAAACGTCGTCGGCGCGGAAAACTTCGCGTTGGGAGCGTCGGAAACGGCGAAATTCAGATTCGGTGAAATACAGCCTTCCGTGTAGACGAGCACGAATTTGCCGTCATATCGACCGCCGATCATTTTCGTGACGCTCAGCTCGTTGGACATGCCTTCGGCGAGGGCGGCTCCGTCGCGATTGCACTCGGCGACGTCTTCGCTCCAACGATCGCCCGTCCAAAACCGCCAGGTCGAAATTTCGGCAAAGGTTTTTCGCGGGGCCTTGGCCACGACCAACTGGCGGGGATAAAACACGACGCCCTTCCTGTCGCGGAAGCCGTAAACGTAAATGTCGTCCCCCTGGTCGTAAATGCCGATGCCGAACAGCACTTCATAATCCCCGTTTTTGTGAAACAGTCCGACGCGTTGCGTTTCCGTTTCCGAAAAAACCGGTTGTTCGTCGCGAATGGGCACACGGATGAGCCACGGTCCTTCCATCGTCCACGTTTTCGGATCGACGACGGTACCCGTCGTGTAAAGCGAACCGTCGATCACGATGCCGTCGCCGAGCCAGAAATGCCGGTCGAAAAGATTCGTCGGCCGCCGGTTCGCGTCGATGCCGGTCAGGAACGTCATTTTCGACGGATCGGGTTTGTCCCCTTCAAGAACGGCGAAACAATGATTGACCATGACGAGGCCCGGCTGGAACGAACCATCGGGATTGGCACACCCGAAGAACGAATCGCTGAACAGGAAGATCGTTTTGGAGCGGTCCGCCGCGCTGCCTTGCCGCGAGTCGCCTTCCATGCCGAGCGAGAAAATTCCGTCACCGGCGAGCCAGCCGTCCGTGCGGTCGAAAAACGCGTTCCAGTCTTCCGCCCGCTCGCAGCGGAACGGCGGTTTTTCGTCGCTTGTTGAAACAGCGAATTGCTTTTTGAGTTTTTCGACGTTCAGTTTTTCGAAAAAACGATCCACCGCAAAATCCCAAATTTCATGATAGCCGAAGCCTCCTTCTTTCATTTCCCTGATGGCGTTCTCTTTCGTCCAATCTTGCGTGACCATTCGATAAATGGCGCATGCCGCGCCGGTGCGGTCCGCCCCGTGTTGACAATGAATCAAAACGGGATGCCTTTCCTTATCGAGAAGAATATCCAGGACTTCGGCAAACTCTTCCGTTTCAGGGTTCCATGCCTGCATTGCGATTCTTTGATAATCGAGTTTCAGGTTGCCGAGCAAATGTCGGTCCGAATGCAACGTTCGAAGCGAAACGATGGTTTTGAATCCGTATTTTTCGAGGTTTTCCATTCCCTCGGCGGTCGGTTGCGCACTGCGATAAATTCCATCATTGACACGAAAGAAATTTGGTACGCCTTCCAGCAGCAAAGGTACCGCCCGGAGTTCCGGGCGTTGGATTTCGTGATTTCCCGCATCCTCAATCGTCGGAATATCGGATGGCGTCAAATTTTTTTCCTGGGACGCCGCATCACTTGCCAGTAACATGGCCGTGAACGAAAAAACAAGGACGATGGTTGTTGGCTTGATCGCGTTGAACATGATCTTCTCCGAAATGCTGAAATTTTCACATTGCCATGCAGAATTGCGTCCTTTGTCACTGGATGAGAAACTGTCCGCTGAGGCCGTCCCCTTTCACTTCCTTCGTGACGGGATTCAGGAAAACCCGATCGCCTTCGGCACGTTTCTGGGTCGGCGAGTTCAGATTGGTTCCCTGGTAAAGTTCGGCCTTGGAATAGCGGTTTCCTTCGAGCGTGAGCAGATTTTTTCCCTGCTCGAACTTGATCTTGTCCGCGTTGGCGATGTAATAGCGGCTGTCGTAGGTCATTTCGATCCTCGTGTTGCCTTCCGCTTTCAAATCGACGGCTTTGCCGCCGTTTCCCTGCGGCGGTTGCGTGATTTCGAGCTTGTTGCATTCGAGCAACATGCCGTTGGCCACGATATTCCGCGGGTTGGTCGTGTTGATGACATCGCGGAACGACCCGGCCGGACAGAGCATGGTGACCACGCGGTCGTGAAACGCGACCTGGCTCGTTCTGTAATTCCCCTCGACCGAACCGCTGAAATTGCACTGCATGAATTTCAAGCCCTTGCCGAACATCCCGGACGCCTCCGACGCGGCTGCGCCCGTGCCCGTCGCAACCGGCGTGACGCGAGGCGTTGCCGCGCCGGTTGAGAGCAGACTGCCCGCGCCGTCGCCGGCGTACTGAAAGATCGACGAAACGTAGCCGGGACCGAGACCCTTGAACGCCCCGGTTTTCGGGAAGATTTCGACGGACGTGAGCCGGATGCGGTCATGCGTCTGCTGGCCGGTGTTGTTTTCGGCGAAGGTGTCGCGTTCCAGGTCGATGTTCCCGTAAATGACGACTCGCTCGGGTTCGATGTCGCTCGTGTTGTCCTTCTCGAAAAATCGGAACGGTTTGGTGAGATGCACCTCGATGCGTTCGCTTTTGTTAATGGCCATCATCGAATACATGATGTCGACATCCTTGATGAACAGGAGTTGTTTGCCGTCGAAATCCATGGCGCCGGTCCAATTGATGATGATCGTCTGGTTCGAAGAGCCGGCGCTGCCCGACGTGGCGAACAGTTTGCCGAAATCGCCGCTCCCGCCGCGCGAGTTCGCGGAACCGACGGCCTGTTGCGAAATGCGCAATTCGCCCTTGCCGTCGACCCAGAAATGGTTTGTCGCGCGGTTGACGTTGATGTTGGCCCCCATCAGCATGACGCCGCGCCCCTGGAAAACCGCGTGCCCGCCGGAGACGTTGGGGTCGCCGAAAATACTGATCGCCATCCGCTCCGAATCCGGATAGTCGACACGGACCGTTTGCCCGGACAGGTGGACCGGCTCTTCGCCGACGTTCGCCATTTTTTCGTCGAGTTTGACGTTTTTGAGCAGCAGGATTTTTTCGACGACCGTTTCCTTGCCGACGAGCGAGGCCTGAACCTGGACCTGGTCCGCGCGAACCGTATAGGACGATTTGTTCCCGTCGGAACTTTTCCTGAAAAAGCTCAGGTTCGACAGCTTGCCGCCGGGCGCGTTGTTGCTTGACACGCTGCCGCTTGACCTGTTGCCTCCGACCTGCGGACCGGGATAACGGCTGACGGAATGGCCCGCCGATGCGGTCGAATTTTGCGGCTCAAAAAAGACGAGCAATTCGTTGGTCAGGATTTCGCCGCTGTCCGTTTTGAGCACGACGTTTTTCTGCATCACCAGTTTTTTGATGTCGACGTCCATGTTGCCGTTCGCCGCGGCGAGAGTCGACGGCGCGGTTCCGGATGACGGCTTTTTCGACATGTCGCACGAAATGAGAATTTCGTCGGCCGAGGCCGTGCCGATGCCGTTCAATTCGGCTTTGGGTTTTCCGTGAATCTGCACGAGCGTAAGATTCGGGTCGCTCTTGTCCGGCAAAACCTTCAGGTCGTCGGTCCATTCCAGCTTGAAACGCTTGGTCGCGTCGGTACCGGTGGCGCCTTCGAGCGTTCCGCCGCCGGGCATGTCGAGTTTGCCGGGACCGTTGCCGCTTTCGTAGGCGTAATAAATCGACTTGCCCCGGATTTTGAACAGGTCGTAAAGCACGGAAACCTCGTCACCCTGCGTCAGGGAGAGCTCCTTGCGAACGAGGTCGAGTACCATTTCGCGCCCGGTGGCCTGGAAGCCCTTGTTTTCCGGGGAACGGGCGACGACCGGCGTGCCGACGGCCTTGACCCGCACCGGGGTCAGCGAGCCGAAATTCGCCAGCGGATTGTTGTTCGCCTTCGACGATTCTTCCGGCGACGATGTCGCAACTGGATTCATGACCGCGTTGGCGTCCTGTTTCGGCCCGAAGGTGAGGGTCAGTTCCTGGCAATTGAGCTGGTCGGACGCGCCTTGCGGGTTGGTCCGTATCACATCCACCTGGTTGCGGAATGTCAGCAGCCATTGTTCCGGGTTGTCCGAATCGGCGGCCATGTCGACAACCCCCTGGCACATGACCAACACTTCGGACATGTTGGGCGTCACGTTCGCGCCGCGCGACGTTGGTGATGTCGGCGCTCCATTCCTCCCCGCGTTTTGATTCGTTTGCGGCGAGAGGGAAAACGTCGTTCGCGGCGTCCCGTTGGATGTCGTGCCGTTTGACGTCGCCATGCCGGTCATGGAAGGGGGATTTCCCGCCGCCGTTGTTTGGGAAGCGGGCCCCAATTGAAACGACCCGCCCGGGGGAGTCGCCTGGGGATAGGCGGCGACGTGATACCCTGGCATCGGCGCATTTCCGGCGGTGTAATTCAAGGCGTCGTTTTCCACGTACAGGTGCAATTCGCCGAGTTTCCTCAATTCGATTCGCTTGACCGTGTTGGGGGCTTCGCCTTTTTTCGATTCGTCGGTATTGGCCATCTGGATCGTCAAATGATGGCCGTAACCTTTGTTTCGGCCGAAACTGAAATCGACCCGTTGCAGCGTTTGGATTTGGTTGAAGTCGAACAACACGTCGCTGGTGATCAGTTCAAGGTCGTCCGAAGGGTCGGTTTTTTTCATCTGGCTGCGAATCTTGACGACGCCGTTCAGTTGACCGCTTTTGAGTTGCGGGCGGCTGGAAAACCCGATGGCCCCCTCGAATTCCAACAGGGCGTGATTCGTCGCTTCAAGCACGACGGCCTGGCGATATTTTTCCTCCGGCGTCATCTCTTCGTGATGACTCGGAAAACAAATGACGACACAGGGGCTGACTCGCAACTGGCTGTCGTCTAAAAGCTCGAATTCCTTGAAAAGAATCAACCCGGCGTCCTCGGAGAAGGACATCGCGTTCGTTTTTTCGAAGACCCAGGAATCCTCGTTTTCAAACAGGATTTTCAGCAATTCGCGGTCTTTGAACACTTCGCCGTCAGGAGAAATCGGCGGTTTGACGCGTTCCCGTGCCGGCAAAACGGTGGGCACCAAAATCATGGCGTACAGCAGGTAAACCGCCAACACCGCGCCGGAACAACCCGTGACAAAAATCATCCGTGATTTGTTCATAAAACCCGATATGTAATGGAATTAATTATGTGTATGCTCTTGCAAAATTTCTGGTCGGCGTTCAATTTACCCAATTCGCCAGATTGATGCAATCCCAATTTTTTCATAATTGCACAAATATCATTTATTCCTTTGATGCTCTGTCGCATTATTGATACGTTGATATAATGTCGGTTGTCATAAAATTAGGGAAAAATCGTCATGGGCGGGAAAATCGCTCAAAATCAATGTTTTCCGCCAAAACGCCGAACGAGTTACTTTTAAACCATGCCATACCAACAAGTTGCCATCGTTGGCCGTCCGAATGTCGGCAAGTCAAGCCTTTTCAACTGGCTGATTGGCGATCGCATTTCGATCGTCGATTCCGTCGCCGGGGTCACACGGGATCGAATTACGTACATCCTTGACCACGAGGGGCGGACCTTTGAGCTGGTCGATACCGGCGGCATCGGGATCGTTGACCGCGATGATTTGTCGGAGCACATCGAGAATCAGATTGCGATCGCCCTCGAATCGGCGGCGATGGTCCTGTTCGTCGTCGACGCCCGCGAAGGGGTCATGCCGCTCGACGAAGAGGTGGCCCAGCGTCTGCGGGCACTCTCGGTGCCCGTCGTGTGCGTCGTCAACAAGGCCGACACGGAACACGAAGCGCGTTTTGCGACCGATTTTTACCGTTTCGGCTGGGACATCGTGACGGTGAGCGCCCTTCAGAAGCGGGGACGCTCGGGCCTCATGGCGGCGATCGAGGAACGGCTGCCCCCGCCGGACGACGAATTCGGCGACGCAAAGCCGTCACGCGGCGACAAGAAAGAGCGGGAAATGCGCATCGCCATCGTCGGGCGGCGTAACGTCGGCAAGAGCACGTTCATCAATTCGCTGACCAAGGAGGAACGGGTGATCGCCAGCCCGATTCCCGGCACGACGCGCGACAGCATCGACGTGCGGTTCGAACTGGACGGCAAAACATTCGTCGCGATCGACACGCCCGGCTTTCGCAAACGCAAAAGTGTCAAGGAAGACCTCGATTTTTACAGCAGCACGCGGGCCGAACGCAGCATCCGCATGGCCGATGTCGTGCTGATGTTCTTCGACTGCTCCCAGCAGATCGGCAAGGTCGACAAGCAACTCGTCGGTTACATCGAAAAACATGCCAAGCCGTGTATTTTCGTCGTCAACAAGTGGGACCTGATGGCCGAACACATGCCGACCGAACGTTGGGCCGAATACCTCCGTGAGACCTTCGCGACGATGTGGTACGTGCCGATCATTTTCATCACCGGCCTGACGGGCAAAAACTCGAAGCGACTGATCAATCACGCGCAAATGCTGTACGGCCAGAGCCGGACTCGCGTTTCGACCTCGACGCTCAACAAGCTCGTCACCGCGGCGCTGGAATACAACCCGCCGCCGCTGTATTACCACCGCAAACCGAAAATTTACTACGTAACGCAAACCGACGTGCAGCCGCCGGAAATCGTGCTCATGTGCAACAACCCGGACATGTTCGCCGCCGACTACCGCCGTTACCTTACCGGGGTTCTGCGCGACGAACTCGATTTCGGCGAAGTCCCGCTCCGGCTCATTTTCAAGAAACGCGAAAGCGGCACCGCAAACGATGCCGCCGACACGGAATAAGAGCAAGGGCAATTCGTCGCGTGCGTGTACTACTTGTATTCGCTGATATCGATTTTCAGTTCGTTTTTCTCTTCTTTGGCGGTGAAACGAACCGGGGAACGATTTTCGGTCTTTCCGCCGGACTTATTGAATTTATCCGTGACCTTGCGTTTGTAGGCTTTGATCATTTCCTGGCGTTTCTTTTCGAGTTCGCCCTGTTCGGCTCGCGACATGGCGGCAATTTGTTCCGGGGGGATACCCATGTCCGTTTTGATGTCGTCGACAAGGGTGATGACATAATCCCCGGGGGGAAGGCCATCAGCAACATACGCTCCCTGCGCCGTGATGATTTTGGCATTGCCGGATGCATCCGTGATGCCGCTAACCGCGTAACTGGGTCCTGTGCCAACGCTGAGGAACGTGACGACGACATCGGACAAAGGAGTCGCTCCATCGGTCACTGTCACAGTAATCGGATAAACTTTGGGAAAGTCCTTCGGATACTTTTTGCCGCAACCGGCAATACACATCGCACAAGCTAAAAACAAAACGATTGTCGATAAATGTTTCATGGATGGATCCTGATTCAAGTAAAATTCCCGGGCGCAACAGGCTTTCCGGGCGACGAATCGTCCGAAAAGCCGGCCATGTCCGGGAATGTGAAAAAAACTACAAAGCGGCCTTCGATTCCCCGCCATTGACGGAACCGTAAGCTCCCCAAACTCCCCAAGGGCTGGCGCCCGAAGGCTTCACCGTATCGCCCGGCCATTCCATTGCCTTGTGGGGGGTGTCATAACCACTATCGGAGCTGATGGTGTCGGAAATGAACTGGACGGAACCGTCACCGAGTCCGCCATTGACGCCGCCGGTGTGGTTACTGCTGGCGGTATAGTAGCCGCGTTCCCAACCGGAGTGAAGATCGCCGTTATTGCAGGATGGCGCGTTCGGCGGCAGGATTGTCTGGAACCCTGTGGAGAAGTTTCGACCGTCACACCAGGCTGAACCTCTCAAGGCGGCACTCCAACCATTTGCTTTGAAAGAACTGCTGGAACCGTCTTGACGTGGAGTGCTGGAACAAACGCCCGGCGTGTTGCCTGTGACGACAGCGATTCCACCCTTGATTTTCTGCGAGGCGGCGGCATCGGCCATGACGGCTTCCGACATCATGATGGTGTTCGACGTTCCATCGGACATCGAAGACATATTCCGGAACACGGCATTGGGGCCGCTTGTAGTCACCCCTTGATAACCGCAACCACCGCCGAAAAAGCCGCGGTTATTGACTTCAGATTCACCTTGAGCCCAAGGGGAATCGCCGATGGAACCCATGTAATTCGTGCCACCGGCTTGCCGGATCGGAGAAAGCGAACGGGACGATCCGTCCGAAGGACAGCCCAAAGTATTGAGAACCGTATTAAACGGTGTTTCATTGCCAAGGCAGTTGGGCCAGCAATGACTTGCAGTGCCACACTTGCCAGCGGCGGCGGGACAGGCAGGGTGTGTCCTGCTTGTGATCTCACTGTACAGCGCCCCTTGTTCAAAATAAGGGAGAAGTGCAATATAGAAACCATGCATCCCCCAGGAAATCTCATCACTCGGTCCGCATCGCTGGGCCGGAAATGCTTTGCCAGCATCATGATAAGTGTGAAATGCAAGGCCCAACTGCTTGAAATTGTTGGAACACTGCATACGACGTGCCGCTTCGCGAGCCGCCTGGACGGCTGGCAACAAAAGGGCAATCAAAATACCGATGATTGCAATGAAAACAAGAAGTTAAACGAGAGTAAAAGCTTGTGGTTTACCCCCCCCCCCCATTTTTGCATCATTCGTGTTTTTCATAAAAACACCTCCTAAACTAATTCATGTGGATAGAAAACTAACTTCAAAAGTTTCTGATGACTGTCATTCCTTTATTTATTTAAAATTCAGCGCTGTCATGATTCAAAACAGGATTTCAATAATTGGCAAGCCAACCATAAGTCTGAATTCTATCATTATTGATTAAGCAAAGTCAAGACGCAAGATGAAGTTTTTTTTCTGTCAAATTTCGTGCTTTAATCGTTAGTGAACGAGGATAAATCCGATCACGTCATGAAATCCATCGATATTGGACATAATTGATGATTATTTTTCGAAGGAAACTAAATCCCAACATTGTGAAATCCGTCAAAAAATCAAAGTGTGGTGGCTTTTGACGGATGATTTCGTGACGTTATAATGATATTCTTGATTAGCAGTGCCCCCTTTCGTTCCATCGGCATTTTGAAAGAAAAGGTGATTTCCATGCAAGACCGCGTTTATAATTTTTCCGCCGGCCCCGCTGTCCTTCCGCTCCCTGCTTTGAAAAAAGCACAAGAAGAATTATTGTCGCTTCCCGGGGCGGGCTGCTCGATTCTCGAAATCAGTCACCGTTCCAAACAGTTCGAGGCGATCATCGACGCCGCGGAAGCGAACATCCGCAAACTGCTGAACGTACCGGAAAATTATCGCGTCATGTTTTTGCAAGGCGGCGCATTGCTTCAATTTGCGATGATTCCCATGAATATTCTCGGGGGGAAATCCGCCGACTATATCGTCACGGGCACCTGGAGCAAAACGGCCATCGGCGAAGCGAAAACGCAGGGTTCGGTCAACACGATCTGGGACGGCTCTGAAACGAAATTCACCCGCAACCCAAAAGCCGGCGAATACACGGTCAACCCCGACGCCGCGTATTGCTACGTGACTTCGAATGAAACGATTCAGGGCGTGCAGTGGCAGGTATTCCCCGAAACAGGCAGCGTGCCGCTCGTTTGTGACGCTTCGTCGGACGTGTTCTGCAAACCGGTCGATATTTCGAAATTCGGCGTGTATTTCGCCTGTGCCCAGAAAAACGCCGGTCCGGCCGGGGTCACGATGGTCATCATGCGCGACGATCTGGTCGAAAAATCGCCCGCCAACCTGCCGAAACTGCTGAATTACAAAGTGCTTTCCGATGGCAAGTCGATGGTCAACACGCCGCCGTGTTTCGCGGTCTACATGCTCAAACTGGTCACCGACTGGCTGATCGACCACGTGGGCGGGCTCGACAAAATGTACGAGCGAAACGTCGAAAAGGCGCAACTCCTGTACGATGCGATCGACAATTCCGGCGGATTTTACCGCGGTCACGCCGTCAAGGAAGACCGTTCGATCATGAACGTGCCCTTCGTGCTGCCGAGCGAGGATTTGACGAAGAAATTCATCGAAGAGGCCAAATCGCACGAATTGACCCAGCTTTCCGGCCACCGCAGCGTCGGCGGATGCCGCGCGTCGATTTACAACGCCATGCCGCGCGAAGGCGTCCTGGCCCTGCGCGATTTCATGCTGGAATTCGCGAAAAAGAACGGGTAAGACACGAGCCGTGATCCGTGTGGTCACGGCTTCCCTGCCATTATTCTCATTCGGGCTGTTTGGCCTGCGATTGCAGGGTTTCGACGATTTGTC
>JAVBQX010000097.1:0-18711 GCA_031548645.1 Thermoguttaceae bacterium | reverse complement strand
TGCCGCGGTCGTCAATTTCTGGATGCCGGACGGTTTCAAGGACATTCCGGTCGACCGTCTTGCCCCGCGGCAACGGATGGCAGATTCGCTTGACGCGATTTTTGCCGAAAAAATCGACCCGAAATTCGAACTCGACGCCGTTGAAAGCAAATTGTTTGGAATCGGCTCGGAAACTTATGTCGTCGGATCTCATGAATTTTTCATGGGTTACGCCCTCAGCCGCAAGAAGTTGATCTGCCTCGACGCGGGCCATTTTCACCCGACCGAGACCATCGCCGACAAACTGTCGAGCATGTCGCTTTTTGTTGACGAAATTCTGTTGCACGTCAGCCGCCCGGTTCGCTGGGACAGCGACCACGTCGTCATTTGGAACGACGATCTCCGGGGCATCGCCGAAGAACTCGTCCGCAACGACCTCTTGCCGCGAACGCACATCGGGCTCGACTTTTTCGACGCAACCATCAACCGCATCGCGGCTTGGGTCATCGGGACACGCTCCATGATCAAGGCCCTGCTGGCCGCCATGCTCGAACCTCTCGCCGAAATGAGAAAATGGGAAAACGAGGGCGATTACACCCGTCGCTTGGCCATGCTCGAAGAACTGAAAACCATGCCCTTCGGCGCGGTTTGGGACTACTACTGTGCCAAGCAAAACGTGCCCGTGGGAACGGCCTGGATCGACGAAGTCCGCAAATACGAAGCCGATGTACTTGCCAAACGCGCTTAGTGCGACAGTTTGCCACGACCACAAATCAATGATCATCACGTTTTGGTGACATTTTTTATCCACGGATAGCACAGATAACAAACCATCTGTGTCATCTGCGCATCTGTGGATAAAACGAATTTCGTGCGAATTGTTTTCCGGACGCGTTTTCTGTATAATAAACAGGCGAGGGAAAAACATCACGACGTTTCGAAAGGCGGGCAAACCATCAAACGCGCTTTTTCTTTGATCGAACTGTTGGTCGTTCTCGTGATTATTGCCGTGCTGATCTGTCTTCTATTCCCGTTGATCTCAATGAGCCGCGAGTCAGCCCGGCGTATGCAATGCACGAACAACCTCAAGCAACTTGGGCTTGCGGTTCACACTTTTCAAGACGCCAACAGAGGTTGTTTCCCCAAGGCAAATTTTCAGCCCCAATTCATTGGTAGAAATAATGAGCATTTCGATGAAACGACCCGGGGTTATGGCAATCGCGAATTTTATGGCATCTCGCCGGTTTTACTTCCTTATGTTGCTTCAACTCCCTACTATGACATTTTAGTCACCCAATTTGGAAAAGAAGGTGATGTTTCACTTCCTTGGGACAAATCTAAAGATTCTATTGCAGCGTTGCAATTAGCAATGCCGTTTGCCCCGGACGTTTTCCCTTTTCTTTGCCCTTCCGACGAATTTGCCCGAAACCGCACCGTGAACGATTTCGGGCGGACGAATTATCACGGGTGCCGCGGTGACATTTGGGTCGATTGGAAATCGAAGTCCCGGCGCGGCGTTTTCGTCAGCGGGCCCGGCGAGCCGATCGGCATGAAAGACATCATCGACGGGACAAGCAACACGGTGATGTTTGCCGAGAGTGCCATCGGGAACAACCACGGCGGGGCCGGTGCTCCGGTCAAAGGGGGCCTCGCTTATGGAATGCCGTATGGGGCCGATGCCGTGCCGATGCGTTGCCTGGAACGTGCGGACAAAAAGGGGCGGCTGCTCACCGGCACGGACAATCACGACGTGCTGACCGATGCGAAAGGGAGCGGGCTTTGTTGGCTCTCCGGCTTGCAGGTCAACGACCAGTTTTTTACGATCCTCCCGCCCAACGCCCCGTCCTGTTCGTCCGGCACCGATTGGCAGAATTGGGCCATGATCACAGCCAGCAGCAATCATCCAAACGGCTGCAACGTCGCGTTTGCCGACGGTGCCGTGCAATTCGTCAACAACGACGTTGACTGCGGCGACCTGAACCGCTCGGCGCTTGACGTGCTTAATGAAAGAGAATTGAATTATAAGAATCCAAAAACATATGCAACAGCGGACGTGGAAGATGTCAACTATGGGCAATCCCCATGGGGCGTTTGGGGAGCGGTGGGAAACCGTGCCTATGGGTCATGTGGTTTACCATGACGCCCAATAACCCGTTGAAAAGGAAAGGTTTTGGGATTTGATGGATTTCCACCACAATACACAAGGTTTAAATCGCCAAATCCAGGCGGGAGATTTTCCCGTTGCGTTCGATTTCCAGCGACACGGGTTGTCGGGTTTTCAACGCTTCGTTGAGCGTTTCGCCCGACGCACGTTCGTCGTTGATGTGCATGATCCGGTCGCCGGGCACCAGACCCGATTCGCCCGTGCGTTCGGAAAACACGGAACCGACGATAAGCGTGTCAGGCTCGGCGTCGCTCTCCCAGAATAAAAAGCCGCGACGGACGACTCGGCTCGTTTCGTCCAGGTCGGACGGACTGATTTCGAAACGCAGCCACTCTTTCGATTCCCTGGGCCGTGCCACTCGCATGTAGATCATTCCGTCCGGCTCGCGGTCAAGCAGCCGGATGATTTCCTCGTCGAATTCGTAGTGATCCTCCACGTCGCGCCCGTTGAGGGTCATGATCCGGTCGCCGCGCCGAAAGCCGAGTTTTTCCGCACAGGAATTTTTGTCCGCCTTCGTCACGCGGAGGCCGCCTCGTTCTTCGGAAACGGCGCCGCCCAGCAGGCTGCCGAACAGTTTTCCCGCCGACCGGTAGCCGTTGACCGTCGCGTTGCTTTCCTCGTCATCGAACGTCAGCCCCATCGTCGTGGTGGCCCAAAACCCGAGCGCAGTGTCAGATTTTTCCCTGTCGTTCCGCATTTGCCGGGGCGAAACGTATTTTACGGAATCGAGGTCGTCGGCATCGGCAAGGTGATGCACGACCCGGAACGCGAGATCGCCGATTTGTTTCATGCCTTCGAAATTGATGATGTCGAAGGTGTCTTCCGGCGTGTGGTAGGGGCAGTCGAGTCCGGTAAAGAACATGAGGGACGGAATTTTCTTCGCGTAAAACGACGAATGGTCGGACGCGAGCAGGTATTCGCTCGAAAAGTCGACGTCCGGGTCGTCGGGCGAAATGAGCCGCGAAATCAGTTCCCGCGTTCCGCCCGCGGCATTGCTGCCGAAAATTTCGAACGAGTTGTTCTGCAACGTGCCCACCATGTCGAAATTGAAGACGATTTTGATCTTCTTGAGCGACACGGTCGGGTTGTCGGCGAAATGCTGGCTCCCGAACAGACCTTTTTCCTCCGCGTCCCAGAACGCGACGAGGATCGAGCGTTTCGGCCGCGGTTCCATTTTTTGAAACGACTCGGCCAATTCAAGAATCATGCTCGTCCCGCTGGCGTTGTCGTTCGCACCGGGAAAAACACTGCCGCGAATGACGCCGACATGGTCGTAATGCGCGCAAATCATGACATATTCGTCGGCCAGTTCCGGGTCGCCGCCCCGGATGATGCCCAACACGTTGCGGTAGCGCGGCTGGCCGTTGCTGAATCGGAACCCCTGCAAATAATTGCCGTCCGTGCCCGCGGGTTCGAGATCAAGCAGGGCCAGTTGCGTTGCGAGATAATCGCCGGCCCGGTGCCCCGCTTCGGTCCCGGCGGAGCGGCCTTCCTGCGATCTGTCGGCCAGCCAAGCGAGGTGCATCTGCAATTCGTCGATCCGGATGTCATCAATCGCGCCCTGATAATCGAAGGTCGCGGGCTTCGGCGGCTTTTGCGGCTCATTGCATTCGGGTTGAGGGTCGCAGGGGGCAACTACATCATCAACCGAAGGCTCAATACAAACCGGCGGTTCATCGCACGGGGACGTTTCCCGCTCGACGATCCGTTCGACAATCGGCTCGTCATCGGCAAGCATAACGGAAACCGTCGCGTTACCGAATAAAAGAAGCAGCACCGATACAATAATCGGCCAATAACGCTTGAACATGGGCGAATTCCGTTTTGTTGAGTTTATGGTTCTACAACACAATATTCTATTTGCCCCAATGGCAGCCCGGAGCGTAAGCGACGGGGAGAACCTCAAATCTCTTTATTGTGTTTACAAATGAGATAGTGCTTGAATATAAATGCTCTCAAAATCAAAATAGAGATAAACTGTTGCGGCTAACCCCGTCGCTTACGCTCCGGGTTGCCATTTTATTTACCAAAAGCATTACGTTCATGTGCAAAAAAGTCATCAACCGATTTGCCTGCAAACTTCGGACCTCTTGGGTAAAGCCGGAAATCCGATAAAATGCACAATAATCGTGCCATTTTCTTGAAAAGCCTATTGTCAGCCAATATTATCATCCACGTGTTAAGCAAAATAAAGTGTCCATGTCAAAAAAACCGTTAAAAAAGAACAAAAATCACGTCATTTCGACTGCAAATGGCCGAAACCGGCGGCCGAGCTGCTCGATCGTCTCGCTCGGCTGCCCGAAAAACCTGGCCGACAGCGAGTTGATGATCGGTCGCATGGTCGCGGCCGGATTCCAGTTTCGCGAAAATCCGAACCGGGTCGACGTCATGATACTCAACACCTGCGGTTTTCTCGACGACGCACGCAACGAAGCCCGCGAGGTTCTGGAGTCGATTTTGGCAGAAAAAGCCGCCGGGCGAATCAAAACGGTCATCGTCACCGGTTGCGCCGTGCAATACGAAGGCGAAACGCTGGTTGACGAATTTCCCGGCGTCGATTTCTGGTTCGGCGTGTTTGACGAATACCGCATCGGGGAAATCTCGCGGCAGTTGGCCGGCGAAACGTCGGATAATATTGATAACGGTCAACGCGTGTTTCTTTCCGGCGAACAAAAAACGCTGTTTGATGACTCGCCGCGACACCGCCTGACTTTGCCGCACGTCGCGTATCTGAAAATCGCCGACGGTTGCTCGCGGCATTGCGCGTATTGCCTGATCCCGAAAATACGCGGTCCCTACGTCAGCCGCCCGAAGGAACAGATCATCGACGAGGCAAAACGTCTCGCCGACGAAGGCGTCCGCGAACTGGTCGTCATCGCGCAAGAGACGAATTTTTGGGGGCTCGACCTGTACGGTCGCCCGATGCTCGCCGAACTGCTCGCCGAATTGCAGGCCGTCAACGGCTTCGATTGGATCCGGCTGATGTACACGTACCCGGTGCACTTTTCGGACGAATTGATCGACCTGTTCGCGTCCGGCGGCAAATTGTTGCCCTACATCGACCTGCCCTTGCAGCACTGCAACGACGATATTCTGCGCCGAATGAATCGTAAAGCGAACCGGTCGGAAACCGAAACATTGCTGGCAAAACTGCGCGAACGCATCCCGAAACTGGTGCTCCGCACATCGCTGATCACGGGCTTTCCCGGCGAGACGGACGCGATGTTCGACGAGCTGCTCGACTTCGTGCGAACCTGGCGATTCGAACGGGCGGGGGTCTTTCAATATTCCCGCGAAGCCGGGACCGTCGCCGCCACGATGCCCGACCAGGTCGACGCTCGTGTCAAGGCCGAACGCTACCGGCGGTTGTACGAACTCACGGAAACGATGACGCTCGAATGGACCTCGCGACAGGTCGGACGCCGGCTTGACGTGCTGATCGACCAGCCGGAGCGCGACGAATCGGGCCGCGAGATTCCCGGCGTGCATATCGGTCGCACGTTCGCCGACGCCCCGACAATCGACCCGGTCGTCATCGTCACGTCGCAAGGAGGTTCGCACGGCAATTCGCGTGCCAGGAAAACAAAGGACAAACAGTCCCGCGACGTAAGCCCCGATGACGCCGCCGGACAAGTCGCGCCGGGGCGGATCGTTTCGTGCGAAATCGTCATGACCGACGGCGTCGACCTGATCGCGGTTCCGGCGGAAGAAGGGAATTCCGCAACCGGCAACGAATGCGACATGATGTGAGTTTCATTTTATCGCCTCCACAACAAGCCCTCCACGTCCTCACATGATTTCACCGGTTGACGACACCATCACGGCACAAGCGTCCGCACGCGGAGCGGCATATCGCGGAATCGTTCGCGTGTCAGGCCCCGATGCGGTCGCGGCGTTGCGGCAATGGTTCCGTGTGCCGGTCGATGATTATTCTCAAAGCATTTCGGCTGACGGCAAAACGTTTTCCGCCGCGTTTCGCCCGTTCGAAGCGGGAGAACGTCCACAAATCGCGAACGGCGAATTGACCGTCTGGGGCGACGAACTGCCCGTGCCGTGCACGTTGTATTACTGGCCCGAAGGTCGAGGTTTTACCGGGCAGAAGTCGGTCGAGCTGCACACGATCGGCTCTCAGCCGTTGCTCGACGCGGTGGTGCGGACGCTGTGCGAATCGGGCTGTCGATTGGCCGGGCCGGGCGAATTCACCTTGCGGGCTTTTCTCGCCGGACGCATCGACCTGCCGCAGGCCGAAGCCGTGCTCGGGGTCATCGACGCCGATGATCGCAAGCAACTCGACGTCGCGCTGCGACAATTGGCCGGCGGCGTCGGTCGCCCGCTAACCATTCTCCGCGAACGGTTGCTCGAAATGACCTGCCACATCGAAGCGGAGTTCGATTTCGCCGATGAAGAAATCGAGTTTCTCGACCGTGACTTGCTCCGGCAGGAACTCGAAGCGTCGCTGCGTTTGATCGAACGAACGGAACGGCAAATGCAGCAGCGGGTGACAAGTTCCGAACGCCCCCGGATCGTGTTGATCGGTCGTCCCAACGCCGGGAAAAGCGGCCTGTTCAACGCGATGATCAAACGGGCCGCCCCGCAGTCAAACGACGCGGCCATCGTTTCGCCGCAGCCGGGCACGACCCGCGACTGGCTTGAGGCGGAACTGAAAATCGGCGATTTCCATTTGACACTGCTTGATACGGCCGGCATAGAAGCGGTCGAAACGATCGACTCGCACGATCTGCCGCGTCAACTGGCCCAGGCGTTAACCCGCGATGCGATCGAACAGGCCGGCCTCGTGTTGCTGTGCCTCGAATCGGGTGCAACACAGGTCGTCACACTCACCGAATCGGAACGCCTGTTCCTGCGCGACAACGCCGAACGCGCGATGATCGTCCGCACGAAATGCGATTTGTGTGCCGTCGATACATTGCGTGACATGTCAAATGTCGCTTCCCGTGAAGTTCCGGAAATCATGACCTCGGCCGAAACCGGCGAAGGTTTGCCGCGTCTGTTCGAAGCGATTCAATTGCGATTGCAACGCGACAACACGCACGGCGAAGTCGTCCCGGCGACGGCCCTGCGATGTCGCGAATCGCTGCGTCACGCGGCCGAATCGCTGCACAACGCCCTGCAACTGACCGAAACCCTGCGCGACGATCTGCTCATCGCGACGGAAATGCGGGTCGCGCTCGAACACATCGGCCAAATGACCGGCGCGGTGCACAACGACGAAATTCTCGACCGCATTTTCAGCCGGTTCTGCGTCGGCAAGTGAGAAAGTTGAGTGTTTCCCGCGGGAATCACCGCGTTTCCAGATGAATATTCCGCCAAGGGAGTCGCTGCTCAATGACTTCGCGCCAGCCGGTTTCGCAAGGCGGGAGATCGGCGAAATGGGACAGCGCGACGGGGATCATCGCGAGCAGGTCGCGCTGCGTCGACAGGACGGCGACGGCCCCCGCCTCGCGGAAAAGCGAATCCAGGACGCTGGATTCGTCCATGGGCAGTTCCGGCAGTTCGAAACAGGCGACGGCGACACGCAGCCGCGGCATCGCCCGGCGAAAATGCGGGACGCGTCCGAGCAGTTCGCGAAAATGAGACGCGGTCGCTTCGGCAAAGACGAACGACGCCGGGTGGCTTTCCACGGCGGCGCGAAGTTCTTCGAGCGACGAAACAAAAACCGCCTGTTCGGCAAGAAGAGCGGAATCCATGCCGGGACGCGTTTCGGCCTGACACAAACGATTCAGAAAAATCCGTGACCACGGGCGGGTGCGTTCCCAAAACACGAGCCGGCCCGAAGCGGCGGGAATTTGCGGCATTCGCAGCGACGTATGACTGTCCTGCATGGCGGGCCCGGTCATTGTTTTTTGCGTTTCTGGTGTTTCAACTCGCGCATCATGCTGTTGATGGCCAGCGAATAATGATAAACGGCCCCGGCAAAATCCTCCGTATTGCCGGCGGTCGCGGCGAGTTGTTCGTGGTGGTCGATGTCGGCCCAGTGGATGTCCCACTGTTCGTCCTGGGCCGCGTCGCGAAGCTGTTGCATGGTCGTGCCCAGCTTGCTGACGAACACCGCCCCCGGCGTCGCGTCGACGCGAACGTAGGGCCCTTTGCCGTAATGGTGCATCGAATAATCTTCGTCTTCCTTTTCGTCCCCGGTGACGGTTCGACCGGCGAGAAAGAAAAAGCCGCCGCCGAAGAGCAGCGTGATGACCGCCGAAACCATGGTCGGCCACGAATTGGACTGGTCCGAGACCAACGAATAACCGCTCAACAGCAGCCCGAGAATCGCGAAACCGAGGCAAATCCAGGCGAGCAGGGAGAATGTTTTTCCGGAAATCGCCTGTTCCGCGTGCAGGCCGCCCGTTGCGCCCGTTGCGTCCAGCGGCGCGGTCACCTGGGCCGTTACGACGGTGATGTTGTCCGGGCCGCCGCGCAAGTTGGCCAGATTGATCAGCGTTTCGGTCGCGTAATCCGGCGGCAGCACAAACAGGATCTGGCCGATTTCGTCGTCTTCGACCTGGCCGCTCAGACCGTCGCTGCACAGGAGAAAATAATCGCCGGGCCGGATGGCAAAGGGACCTTCGAGGTCGACTTTCAGATTTTCGCTTGGCCCCAGCGAGCGTGTGATGACGTTTTTCGGGATGTAGCTCGGGATTTTGTCGCGAGGAATTTTGACCGAGGCGCGGATTTCCCAGACCAGGCTGTGGTCGAAGGTCAGTTGTTCGAACACGCGGTCGCGCAAACGATACACGCGGCTGTCCCCGACATGCGCCACGACCGCTCCGACCGGCGCAAGGACCAAGGCGTCGGCCGTCGTTCCCATGTCGTGAAAGGCTTCGTCGCGTTCCGACTGGCTCCGAATTTGCCGGTGGGCGTCGTAAACCGAATTTCGCAGCGCCTCGGCAATGTCCTCGTTGTGCCGCTTGGCGTAACTGAGCGCGATGGTATCGACGGCGATTTTGCTGGCCAATTCGCCCGCCGCGTGCGCCCCCATACCGTCGGCCACGGTCAGGAGATGTCCGCGTTTGCCGAGCTGCTGCAGGGTCGTGGCCATGACGACGGCGTGGGAATCCTGATTGTTCGCGCGACGCAGACCGACGTCGCTTCGCGAAGAAACGCGAACATTCGATTTCCAGCTGTTTCCGTCGTGACTCATGCCCGATGACTTGATTTTTGTGCAATTACTTCCCGTATGTGGCGTCAATAGATGGATTATAGCAAATTGTCGCAGGCGACACACCAGCTATTTTCGCAGCGACGGGAAAAAAATCAACAATATTCACACGCAACCGTCAGACGGCGGAAAAGTCGGGAATCGGCGTATGTTTTATTTGCCGGAAAGAGTGAAAAAATGGATTTTGCGGCGCGGCATCGGAAAATCAGAGCCCGAAGCGTAAGCAAGGGACGAGAGAATGCGGAGTTCTTAGCCGTCGGGCTTGCCCGACGAAAAAGGCGTATCGCAATTTCCGAAAAAGGTAGGGCGGTCACGCCGTGACCGCCGCGATCATCGTATTCGTCAATATTTCGTCTTTGGCCCAAAATACGATTCCCCATGATTCCAATCCGGGGGAATCGGTTCGTCCGTTTCTTCTTCCCGCGGATTCCGCAACACGATCTCCCCCAACTCCGTCGGCTTGTTCGCGTCAATGACGATGGTTTGCGGTTCGCTTGCATTGGGTGGCGGTGAAGGTTCGCCTTTCCCGTTTAAAACAACAAGGCTGTCATTCAAATTGCTCCGGGCAAAATAGCGATAATCCCCCGACGGAAGATAAATCGTGAATTGACCGTCGGCATTGGTGACCGCCACCCGAGCATGGATTAATGATTGGCTGCCATCCGTTTTCAATGTTTGTTTGAAGACAACGGCGAAAATTCTCGCCGGGGAACCGTCGGGATAACGCACCGTTCCGGTGACAGGGGCCGCTTTGATCAACGTGAAATCGTGTTCCTGCAGATCGTCGTCCGGGTTGTCGAAAACCGTCGATTCCGACACATATGGCAACGGCTCGCCATTTTCCGACAACAATTCAGCGTACCAGATTACATTGGGCAGACCTTCGGTAAATTGCATTGGTTTCGTCGTGTATTTTCCTTGTTCATCCGTTTGAATTGATCCGTCAATAATATGGAAAATTGGTTTATCGCCGGACGAATACATATTGCCGGATAGTGCTGAACCTTTATTCAGAAGGGTGAAGAGGCTGTAATGCACCACCGCATTTTTCGCCGGGGTGCCGTCGGGCATGAAGACGTGGCCTTGGAACGAAATATTTCGTCTCGGCGGTTCCTTTTCCTTTTCTTTTTCTTTCGGCGGGATGATCGTGGCAGTGACGCAGAGCATGATTTCGTTGCCCGACTCGCCGTCGTCCGATTTCATCGTCAAACCGCTCACGAACAGCGGCACGTTTTCCTGCAACGTGGCCAACGTGCTGCACTGAAACGTTTTGCCGTTCATTTTGAGATCGGCATCATCAACGTCTTTTTTCAAGGTGATATTGCTCAGAATTTGCCTGCCTTGAAGACGTGGAACGATTTCCACCGTCGTGTTTTTCTCTTTCGAGCCTACGATCATAGCGGCATACTGCTGATCCATCGCCATCATGACCGGTCGCGAAACAACGGTGATTTTTCCCTTTTCAACAAGCGACTCAAAAAGCGCATTCAACGATTCTTCCGAGGTCGCCAACGGAACGCCATACGCATTATCGGTTTGATTTTTGAGGTGTTCGGCAATCAGCCCTGAAATTTCCCGGCTGGATGATTTTTTACCAATCTCCGCGACAATAATTTTGTATTGAATTTGCGGCACGTCGAGTTCTCGCGGAACATCCGCTGTCGACGGAGTGGGCGATGCGACAACCGTTGCGAAATGCTCCGACATTTCTTGGGGTGGCATCACCGGTGCCTCCAATTTTTTCTCCGGTTCCGATGGTTTTTGTTCCTGTTCGAAGGGGGAGAACATGCCGGCGAAGGCGGTCATGGTGCATGCGATGAAAATCAGCAGCAGGCCGGTCAGGCGGCTGAGCGGTTGGCGGGCACGGTGCAAATCGAGGATCGCGCGGATGCGTTGTTCGATCTGCGGCGTTTGGGCCATCGCCACGGTGCAGCCGGGGAGCGACACCGGGCGGCGGCGGATCGATTCCGAGATGTCGAGCAGCACGGTGGCGTAATCTTCCGGGTTTTCCCGCTCGCAAAGCACCGCGTCGTCGCAGGCGAACTCCCGTTCCCGACGAATCCGCGCCGCGAGCAGCCAGGCGAGCGGATGAAACCAATAGATCGCCAGCAGCACGCGAGTGAGCAATTGCCAGAACACGTCATGCCGCGCAATGTGCGCCATCTCGTGCATCAAAACGAGCCGCAACCGGTCGCCGCCGGTGTGACGCATTGATTCCGGAAGAAAAACGATCGGCCGGAAAAGATTCGCCGCAAACGGCACCTCAACCCGCGGATCGGTCAAAACCCGGACGTCGCGGCGAACGCGAAACCGCTTGCGAACTTCATCCAGCGTCGCCGGTGCCAACGGTTGAAACGGCGTCGCACGACGTGCCAGTTTTTGCGCAGCGAAAAGCGACGTCACAAGAATAATCAGTCGCACGATTGCGACGGAACAAAGCGTCACGAGAACAAGCGTCCCCCAGGGTATTTTGGACTGTGCGATTTCCGCGTTTTGTTCGATGACTTCGTTTTGAATCACCGGCGTCAATGTCATTTGCGGCAATTGTTCCGACATGGAAACGGGCATCGGCGCGAATTGCGGCATGGTTGCGACGGGTTCCGCACGAACGGTTTCAACAACCGGCGGTTTCGGTGTCGGTTCCGGCAAAATATTTTTCGCGACCGGCGCAAACGTCGGCAAAAACGGGATCGCAAGCGGCAGCACGATCAGCGCAATCATCACGCTGCAAAGCAACGCATGACGCATCGCCGCGCTTTGACGCCGTAAAACAAGGGCCGCGAGCAGGGCGAACGCAAGGATCGCCGTCGAACCGATCAGCGTTTGAACGAGTAATGAAAACATGTCACGCCCTCCTTTTTCTGCTGTCGTCGATGAGATTTCGCAGACGCTTGTAATCGTTTTCGGTCAGATTGTCGCCCGCGACGTCGAGCAGCGTTGCGACGACCTCGGTGACGTTGCCGGCGAACAGGGTGTCGACCATATTCCGCACGAGATGCTTTTGCGTTTTGTTCTTCGGCACGACGGGGCTGTAATGGTAGCGTCCTTTTTGCCGCCGGAATTTGAGATACCCTTTTTCCGCGAGCGTGTTGAGAATCGCCCGCACCGTGTTGTACGTCGGCGGGTCGGAAATCGCGTCCAGCACGTCGTTGACCGTCGCCTCGTCCAGTCGATACACCGCCTCCATGACCTGCCGCTCCCGCGGGGCCAATGCCTCCAAATTTGTCATCGCGTCGTCCTTTGAATGGTCCCTCGCTTACGCTTCGGGCTCTGATTGGGGAAAAATTCATTGCCGGGGAACGTCGAGCAAGCTCGACGGCTAAGTCTCAAGAATGTGATTTTTATCACATTGCGATAATTCTAGCAATTCGTATTCGCCGTGTCAATACATTTTTCAAAACAATTTCGCTTGTTCTTTAGATCGCGGCATTCGCTCAAGCAAAACGGAAAAACACGTCTTGTTGGCAACCCGTCAGTCGCGTTATAATGAAACGTGGCGTATAATATGTCGGGCAGGAGATGCCGCATTGTGCGGGAAATTCGTGTCGAAATATGTCGGGAAGTGTTTGCACGGGAGAAGTTATGATACAATACAGGAAAATGTTGCCGATTTTTCGAGGTGTCGAGTTTGTGGTCATGTTGGCGTCGGTCGTGTTTTGGCAGGAATTCGCGATTTCGCAAACGGTGGTCCGTCCGCCGATCCCCTTGAGC
This sequence comes from Thermoguttaceae bacterium, assembly GCA_031548645.1. Classification (GTDB taxonomy): domain Bacteria; phylum Planctomycetota; class Planctomycetia; order Pirellulales; family Thermoguttaceae; genus WRMR01. The sequence goes on along the minus strand of JAVBQX010000097.1, from coordinate 5,683 downwards.
CAGGCGAACCAGTCGCAAGAACCGGCGCGACCGGCGGCGGAAACGCCCCCGCAACCCGAACCGCCGCAAGCCGCGACGTCGCAACCCGTGCAACAACCCTTGCCGCAACCGGCCGTTTCCGGCCCCAACGATTCGAGAGTGACAACCGGCATGACAGACAACGAAAGCAAATCACCCGTGCAAATCGGCCCGAACGTTCCCGAAATCACAGCCCGAACGCCGTATCCCGGCGGCATCACCGTGGCCGAACTGTCGAACGGCCTGACCGTCATCGTGCAGGAAATGCACACTTCGGAAGTGGCCAGCGTGCGATGTTTCGTCAAAAACACGGGCAGCGCCTACGAAGGCCGATGGCTCGGCGCCGGCCTCAGTCACCTGCTCGAACACATCGTCGCGGGCGGTTCGACGACGAAACGGACGGAGAAGGAAATCGAACAACTCGTCGACAAGATGGGCGGCGCGACCAACGCCTTCACGAGCAACGACGTGACCTGCTTATTTATCGACACGATCGCGCCGCACGTGCCGCTGGCCGTTGAACTGGTGGCCGAATCGGTGCAATACGCGGCCTTCGAGCCGTCGGAATTCGCGCGGGAACACAAGGTCGTGCTGCAGGAACTGCTCGACGGCGAAGCGAACCGCGGTCGCGTGCTCTGGAAGATGCTCAGCGAGACGATGTACCTCGAAAACCCGATGCGGCACCCGGTCATCGGTTATTCCGACGTGTTGGCCCGATTGAGCGTCGACGACGCGAAGGCGTTTTACCGTGAGCGTTACGTGCCGAACAACCAGTATTTCGTCGTGACGGGCGACGTCGAGACGGACAAGGTGCTCGACATGGTGGCCCGGGCGTTCGCCGGAACGAAACGCGGGGACGAAACCTACATCCCGTTCGGGGAGGAGCCGCGACAGGTTTCGCCGCGGGAAGCGACCCGCGAAATGGACGGGCAGACCTATGACCTCGTGTTCGCGTGGCCGACGGTCAGGATTTCCGACCCGGACATGTACCCGCTCGACGTGGCGGCGTATATTTTGACGCAGGGTGAAAGCTCGCGCATGGTGCGGCGTCTCAAATACGAAGAGCAGCTCGTGCTCGGCGTCGGGGCTTCGAATTACACGCCGGCCAACGTGAACGGCATGTTCCGGGTTTTCGCGGCCGTGCTGCCCGACCGTTTCGAAGCGGCGCAGCGGGAGATACTCGCCGACGTGTACCGTCTGCGGGACGAACTCGTTTCGGAAGCGGAGCTCGAAAAGGCGAAAAAACAGAAAGAGGCCGAACTCGTGTTCGGGCGGCAGACCCCGCAGGACCTCGCCATGTCGGCCGGGCTGAACGTCATCGCGACGGGCGACCCGCTCTTCGACGAAAAATACGTCGAGGGGATACGCGGCGTCACGGCGGAAGCCGTTCGCGAAGCCGTCCGCAAATACCTGATTCCGCAACGACAGAACCGCATCGTGATCGCGCCGCCGGGCATGTCGCCGAAAATCGCCGATGAACTGGCCGGTCGCGAAACGGAAAACGTGCAGGCCGTCAAGCTGCGCAACGGCATTCGCGTTTTGGTCAAGCGGCAATCGAACCTGCCGATGGTCACGGTTTCGGCCATCACGCTCGGCGGCACGCTCGTCGAAACGCCGGACACATCGGGCCGAAGTTCGCTCGTCGCGTCGATGCTCGACAAGGGCAATAAACGCATGACCGCAGAACAGATCGCCGAATATTTCGATTCGATCGGTGGCGACCTTTCCTTCACCGGGGGGCGCAACACGGTGTACGGCAGCCTGACCGTGCTCAAGCCGGATTTTGAAAACGCGACCCGCGTGCTGGCCGACTGCGTGTTGACGCCGACCTTCCCCGAGCGGGAATTCGCCGTCGAAAAGGACCTGACGCTCGGGGCGATCACGCGTCGACACGACAATCCGAACTCCGAACTGTTCGACTTTTTCGCCGAATCGCTGCCGGTGACCTCGCCCTATCACCTCGTCCCGATCGGCACGCTCGAATCGGTCGGCAAAACGACCGCCGCCGACCTGTCGCAATATCACGCGCAGTATTTTCAGTCGGACAGCATCCTGCTGACCGTGTTCGGCGACATCGACCCGCAGGATGCCGTGCTCGTGCTCGACGAAACCTTCGGCGCCTTGCCGGCGGGAAAAGCCTCGGGGGTTTCCTTCGAGAGCAACAACAACATTCTCAAATCGGTCACGCGGCACAAACAGACCGGCAAACCGACCGGGCTTGTCATGATCGGATACCCGATCACGTCGATTCGCGACACAAAGGAAACCGCGGTTTTGACCGTGCTCAACGCGATCATGTCCGGCTACGGTTATCCCGGCGGCTGGCTGCACACCGAACTGCGCGGCGAAGGGCTCGTCTACTCCGTGCAGGCGGAACTGCTGACCGGTCCGGCGCCCGGTTATTTTATCATTTACGCGCAGACGAAGCCGGAAACAATTTCGGAAGTCATCCGGCGAATCGACGCGAATGTCGAAAAGGCCCGTCGCGGCGAAATCACCGTCGACGAATACAACACGGCCAAAGAACGCATCATCGCGATGCACGCCCAGCAGAATACGACGATCGGCGAGCAGTCGCTCAAGTCGGGGCTCGACGAGATTTACGGTCTCGGCTACGATTTCGACAAGGGCTTCGACGACCGGATCAACGCCGTGACGCTCGAAGAAGTGTGCGCCGCGGCACGAAAATATTTCGGCCACCGTATCCAGGTGACGCTGTCGCCCGACGGACGCGGCGATGGACGGTGAAGGAAATTTTGGAAAGTTACGGCGTACGATTCGGCTTCAAGGAAACGTTCAAGGACTTCTTGATTTTGATCGCGAACCGTCTCTCAAAATCCCCGAAACGGAACACGAATCCGTCGCCGGGCGAGGAGGTGTTCAAGCAACCCAAGCCGCCCAAGAACGTGTTTTATGTGCAAAGTAGCACCCCACCGGAAATTATCGACGTGTCGCCTGATATATACTATCGCCAACGGGCAAAAGATGCGGAAACTGAAAATGTTGACGCACCCACAACATCAGACGCTCCGAAATCCCAGAGCGAGTAAAAAAACTCCAAGCACACCCGCAGGCGGAGAGAACCTCCGCCCGGGACTGAACCTTAACGCAACCGTTCCATGACTGTCGCGGCTCTGATTTTGTCCCTCGCTGACGCGTCAGGCACCGGTTAAAACACGACGGCGATTTGCGTGCCTTTCGGGTTGCCCTGGTGGCGGATCAGGAGCGTGCGTGAGGCGTCGTCCCATTGCCATGCGTCCGAATTTTCGCCGTCGATTCGCACCACCGACGGTTTCGCTTCGAGCAGGAGCCGGACGGCGTTGGCGATTTTGGTCGGCGTTTCAAGCTGGAATTCGACGCCGCGTTCGTTCGCGTTCCAGTTTTCGACGCGGCCTGAAGCGGCCAGCGCCGCGGGCGCCGTCGCGGTGACCCGGTCCAGGTCGATCAGCCAGCACTGCCGGTCGGGGGCGACCTGCACTTCGTTTTTCACGGGCAACTCCGGTTCCAGCAGGTCGATGAAACGCCCCTTGAGAACGAGCGGTTCCTCACTGACCGATTCCCGCAAAACGGCCCCGATGAGATACGGCCCGCGACGCAGCAGGAAGTGATTCCGTTCGACGAATTCAAGCCCCGCTTCGGCGGACGCGGCGCGGATCAACTCGCGGTACGCATCGGCCTGCTCTTTTCCGCGCGTGTAATAGGCCGGATGCTTCCGCTCGACGAACAGCCGGCCGTTGCCGATTTTGTAAACGCCTTCGTCCGGGCGGACGTCCATCCCGAGCGATTCGAACAGGTGTTCCGACGGCGAAGCGTAGGACTTGATCGCCTGGGGCGAATTCCACCAATCGCGGGCCTGGTGAAACGGATCAGTCTCCGCGCCGACATACACCAGCGAACCGCCGCGACGAACCCAGTCGGCCAACACCGCGTGAAAGCCGGGCGTATACGGTTTCTGGAACTCGTAACTCAGCACGAGCACCTTGTAGCGGTCGAGATAGCCGGGATAACGCAGCGCGTTTTCGAGCAGCGTCGGGCGAACGGCGACACCGTGCTTGACGAGCGGCATGGCCAGCCCGAAAAACGCGGCCAGACTTTCGACTTCTTCCCGTGTCGGTCGCGCCGGATCGTTTGTTTGCGGCACGGAACCGTCGCGGATGTAAGGCTCGGCCCGCTGGAACATCGCCGAATCGCTGAGGATCACGCCGATCCCGTCCGTCGCGCCGTGCCAGTCGATTTCGCGCTGGTCCATGTCGCGAAGCTGATTGAACACGGTGAGCAGGATCGTCGCGTAATCGCCGGGAATCGGTTTCGCCTCAGGCGAACCGGCGGGATAACGCCCGTTGAAAACGCGGTTCGGCCAGGGGCAGACTTCGTAATAATGCGAATCCGGCGCCAGCAGCGAAGCGGCCAGCGTGGCGACGTAATTGCGGCGGTAATCGTCCCAATCGTAGTCGGGCCGGTCCTCAATCGGATCGGCGAGCAGGTACATCCGCTTACCCGAACCGCGTGCGAGTTCCTGCATGCAGCCGTATTCGAGGAACGCGCCCTCGAAGGTCCGCTCCTCCCGCCGCCCTTCGTAAATATTCGCCGTGCGGGCCGTGCCGGTCCAGGTCTGGCAGATCAGGCCGTCGACGCCCGGCAAATCAAGCAACGCCGATTCGGGGCTCACGATGTTCCATTGCGTGTAGTTGACCAAGCTGTGCGTCGGGACGTAAAACTTCAGTTCCAGCCCGTGCCGGAGCAACGCGTCCTCCTTGAGCGATTCGGACAGTTCGGCGATCGTGCGGCGGTAAAGGTAATGCTTGAGTTTGCTCGCGCGATATTGCGCGTCGCAGCTTTCGCCCGGATTTAGCCACGGTTCGCCGTAATATACCTGCCATGCCCGCTTGAAGGCTTCGGAATAACCGGCCCGGGTCCAGAATTCCGGCTCTTCAAGATGCACGGCCTGCACGCCGGCGTCGACCGCCTTTTTCAGCCCGGTTTCGAGAAATCGTCCGAACGACACCGACGGCACCATGTAGGGCACGCGATGACCGTGATTGATTTCGCCGCGCGCGTCACGCTGGCCCTGGTCCCAGTGATCGATTCCGTCGAACTTGCCGTCGAGATACTCGGTGTAATTCCCCCACGAAATGCCGGTCATCAGGTGCAGGACGTAGCCCGCGTCCCTGTACGATTGCAACGCTGCCAGCTCCCGCGATTCGATCCCGTAAGGCATGGCCGCGTCCGTCCGCAGGTCGAAGTCGGACCCGAGCGGCCCATGCTGCTGAAAGGTGGTCCGTTCCAGCGACCGCGGCCAGAGCAGGTACGGCGCCGGCACCGGTTCTTCGGCGGAAAGACGGCAAAAAGACAAAAAGCAAATACATAACGCAAGGGGAAGGATTCGTAATTTCATGGCGGATTGTTTGAGTGTAGTGTTTGGAGTTGACGGGCCCTGACCAATGCAACCAGAGTCCGCAGCCTCAGCGAGGGACAAAAAAATCATCGCAAGTTTCATGCGGGCGTGCAAAAATTCTTGCAAACGGAAATTCGTTCCGTTATAATTCCGGTCATCATCGTTCTTTTGATGGAAAACCGGCATCCGAGGCGGGAATTTTTTGATTTCCGCTTTTTCATACTCACTTTATCATAAGGAGTGCCTGATGTCAAAGAATCTCGCGGTCAA
>JAVBQX010000328.1:0-2611 GCA_031548645.1 Thermoguttaceae bacterium | reverse complement strand
CGTCAGGGCCGAATCCGCACCAGTCAGCAGGTTTTTGTGCGTCGCATGAAAGAACTCCTTGCCGTCACTCTGCATGGGATTCGCATGCAGCAGGTCCCAGACGGCGTCCATGATCGCCTCGGCGGCGCCCATGCCGATCTGGCGCGGAATGTCGGTCAGTGCGGCGAGGTCGTCGTTGATGATCATCTGGCGGGTCAGCGCGAACATGATGCCGTAGGTATCGGCCTTCTGCGTGAACTTCTGCTCGTCGATCTTGCCGTGCTTCATTTCGCCGCCGTCGCCGATCTTCTCGAACTTGAAGTCGCTCGTGAGCCGGAAGCGGTTGTGCGTTTTGAAGTCGTTGACGCTTGAAAACTTGCAGATTTTGCGCCAGGTCTCGTCGATGTAGTTGTAACCTTCGAGCAGCATCTTGTTGGCGATGTTGGACAGGATGCCCGGCAGCGTGTTCGTACTGAAGGCGGCCTCCAACCAGCCGATGGCATTCCTTTTGTAACGCGGCAGTTGCGTCCCGCAGGCCAGCTCGCAAAACTCCTGAATGCCGATGCCGCGATACTTGTCCGCCGCTTCGAGCACCGGCTCTTCGAACTGTTTTTCAATCGCTCCCAGCGAGAGACCGCCCGTCTGCAAAGCGACCGCTTCGAGGACCTTGTGCGTCGGATGCTGCGCGGCCGCGCGAATACTTGGCGCGACGGCCCGCGAGCGCCGGAGAAACTCCAGTTCGAAACGCGTCACGTCCCAACCCTCGGCGATGGCCTTTGCGACCAGTTCGCTCTGTTCGCCTTTGGCGATGGCGCGAATGCCTTCAATGCGGTTCGTTTCGGCGAGCGCAGCGGCGCGAAACTGTTTTTGTATCTCCTCGAACACCATGGGCGTTTGATAAGGCGTCGAATCAGCGGCCTGCATGTTCGAACTCGGCTGCGGCGCTGTGTTCGGCTTGTCGGAGAAAGAGCCGCTCGCCGAATTGAGGGCGGTATTGACCTTCGGCGTCGAATCGGTAGTATTCTTCTCCGAAGCATTCACGCTTGCGCTGGTGTTCGAATCGGCAGCGTTGTCAACGAAACTGATCTCCTTCAGGGTCATCCTGCGCACGACATGCACCGGACCTTCGACCTTCTGGCCGTTGACCTCGACCATGCTGCCATGCGGTACGAACTCGGCTTCAAGGATTGGCCCGCCGATACTGGCCTTCCAGGGAAAACCCTTCGTGCCGGAATTGGCAACGTCGCGGGCATAGCTCGTATCGCGACTGATCAGGCCCTCGGCGATCAGTTCGTTCTTTTCGATACTGATCTTCGTCGTGTGGCCCACGCCTTGAAAAGGCTTGTGATCCAAACGGATCGGGATGCTCTGGGAGGGGATGTCCAGCCCGGAGAACGCGACCACGACGGGATGCGGGAAACCGTCGACCTTCATTTTACCGCCGGTATAGGCGACCATTTGAAAGGTCGGCGTCGTCTTCTCGCCGGAGGCTTCGAGAAAGACGGGGATCGTGTGAAACGTGAGAAAATTCGGGTACATTAAGTGTCCTTCGTGGGGATTTCGGGGTTGATGATGATGCAGGGGACACCCATCGCAAACGCCGCGAGCGGGCCCAAAGCATCGAAAATGTGGACCATTCCGTTCTCAAACGAACGGTGGTATAGGCCGTCCAGCTCGCGGTCGATATTGACCTGCGTGACGGACGGCGTGATGGTGGACATAGCGTCTTCGCCCGAACGCGAAAACGAGTGGTAAATGACTCCGTCACCAGCAATGACGCCGGACGAAATAACGGTCACGGTGTGAATCGCGCCGGACAGACACGTGTTGCCGTGACAGGCGAACAGATGGGGTTTGAGAAGCGTTTTTGCACCCAGAGAAAGAGAACAGTTTTCACCGATCTTGAGTTTTGTCATCGTCTTGAATGTCCTCCTCGTCTTCTTCGGTCTCGTCGGGTGGGTTTTCCTCGGCGGGTTGTGCTATTGGCATCAGTTCCAATTCCTGCAACAAATCCCGTTCCTTCGCGATCTGCCGCAATTCGACCTCCCAATCCTTGCCCTGCCGGGCGTATTCCGACGCCAGCGTCGTGGTGCGATTGGCCAGCCGCGTTCCCTGTGCCGTGGCTTCCTTCGACGGATCGACATGCTCCTGCCCGTCCCAAAACCAGCATCGCAACACACTGTTGTCCTGTTGATATTGGAGCCCTGATTTTGCATGGCCGACCGACCGGGCAAGCCGGTACTCGTGATACCACGCGTCGAAAATACGATCCATCACCACCAGCGAGAGATGATCCTGCTCAATCTTTAGGGCTTTGAAATAGGTCTGGTGATCAAGACGCCCGCTCGCATAATTGTGACGCGACGAGTCGCCGGTCACGATATTGATGGGGATTTGCAGACAGCGTCCGATTTCACCGAGAATCTCCCGCTTGAATTCGGGATAGGTCGTGGAGGGCTGTTCCGCCTTGACCTGGCCCAGTTTCCAGCCATCGGCCAAAACCGTCGCCATGCGTTTTTCGAGCGGGATCACGTCCATCGGGTCGAGCGGCATCGCCTCACCGTTCGCGGGCGCATCGGTGTAAATCACCGCCGCGAAGTCCGCCGCCGTTTCCGCCGCGGCCAAAACCGCA
>JAVBQX010000182.1:0-37560 GCA_031548645.1 Thermoguttaceae bacterium | reverse complement strand
GCGTCGCGAGACGTTTTGGCATGTCCCAAGACGCGAACGACCGCCGCCGAAGTGAAATCGGCGGAAATTCCATTATAAATCAACGACCGTCCCCGACAAGATGCCGGATAAATCAAGCCGACGGGCAAAAAGGTAGGGCGGTCACGCCGTGACCGCCGCGGGTAGTGGTCACCGCCGATTTTCGGCGGGCACGCCGTGACCGCCCTACCTTTTGCGTCAATCGTCTTCGTATTTGACCTTTGAGATGGCCCGGAGGAACTTGTTGATCGACTCGAAACGCTGTTTCGGTTCCGGTTCCAGGCAGGTGTGAATGGCCGCGGCCAGCGTCTTGTTGATCGCCGGGCGGTAGGTTGAGATCGGTTCGGGCGGCTGGTCGTGGGTCATGGCGGCCAGACCGGTGTCGCCTTTCGGCCAGGGAAGCTGACGGGTGCAAAGCTCGTAAATCGTTACGCCGAAGGAAAAAATATCGAGCCGCTGGTCGGTCGGGCGTCGCCGGGCCAGTTCGGGGGCCATGTAATCGGGCGTGCCGGTGCGGTTGCCGGGATCGGTGAAGGGCGCGCGATTGGGGACGGTCAGCCCGAAATCGGTCAATTTCAGGATGTTCGCATCGCCGGTGAACAGCAGATTGCGCGGGCAGATATCACGGTGAATGAAGCCCTTGGCGTGAACTTCCTGCAGGGCCTCGGCCACTTGGCGGATGTAATGCAGGCGGGCCCCGGCCAGCAGGTCCTGCTTGACCATCAATACGCTGTTCAGGCCGGTTCCTTCGAGGTATTCCATGACGAGATATTGCTCGCTGTCGACGGTGAGGCCCTCTTCAAGCGTTCGCACAATATATTTATGGTTGAACTGGACGGCGATTTGGCCTTCGCGCGGCTTGGGATTTTTTTTGAATCTCGCGTCTTTAAACCGGGCTTCGAGGTCGGCGGTTTTTTTCGGGTCGAGGATTTTCAGGGCCACGATTTCGCCGGTTTCGCGGTCTTTGGCCTTGTAGACCTTCGACATGGTGCCGGAGATAGCGGAGTGTAGCAACTCAAAGCGTTTTTGATAATTGAGGCGTTTTTTCTTGCCACCGAAGAGTTTTGAAAAAAATCCCATAATCAATTCCCGTTTTCCGCCGACCGTTTTGAATGGCACCAACCAAGAAAAATCAAATGTAAATCAATATTTCCGGATAACGCATAATAGATATACATATTAATCGGAAAGGTAGGCATATGCAACCCACTAAAATTATCTTGATGTCCTGAGCGTGAAAGCGACGCCCTCGCAACCTTCTTTCATTTTTTTGTTAAAATAGGAGAAATATCGGTCCCATTTGATCTATTTCCGGTTAAAGTAGTTATGTGATGTTGAGCGGCAACCGCGGGCCGTTTATATATCGCACAAAATTCTTTTTCGAGTGAAATCATGCCACACTGGATTGCCGTCAATTGGGACAGGAATCAAATATTGATTCTTACGGCCAAAACCAAAAAGGGAAAAGCCTTTTACGAGAAGGCGGTGCGCATTCTGCCCGACCTGCCCACCGATGTGTCCCCGCCAAGCAAATCCCGCATCGGAAGGTCGCTTCTCGCCGAATCTCAATCCGACGAAGCGGCGCCGGAAGAACAAAAACCGCCAGAGCCCGCCTTTACGCCGGAAACGGTCAAGGCCAAGCTGCGCCATTTCGTGCAACAGGAACGTTTGGGCAAATACGACACGGTCGTCGTCATGGGCCGCGACGATGTGGAAGTCCGCTCAATGCTTTTCCCGCCGGTCCCGAACGACGAGTTGCCGGACATGGCGAAATTCCAGGCGTCGAAGGAATTCACCGAGTACGATCATTCCGCATCGCTCGATTTTGTGCTTTTCGACGGGGCGAGAAAAGACAAAAAACACATTCTGGCCACCGCGCTGACCAAATCGAAGCGGGACGTGATCGAAGACGTGATTTCCGGCTCCGGGCTCGACCTGCAACGCATCGTCCTAGGGCCCTGCGAGTCGGCGAAACGCTTCGCGACGATCACCGTGCAGCAGAAAACCGGCGGCGCGGGCAAAACGACCCTGCTCGTCGAGATGGGTGAACTTTCCGCGACGCTCGTGCTGCTTTACCGCGGCCAGCCGGCTTTCGTGCGGACGGCCCATTTCCCGAAACCCGTCTGGGCCGAGCTCGACCAGGTTTCCAAAAAACAATTCGAGAACGCCGACGAACTGGCGAAATGGAAATGGCTCAGCGCCGAGTTCAAGCGGACGATCGTTGCGGCGATCAACGACGTGCCGTCGGAGAAAATCGACGAAATCGTGCTTTGCGGTGTCGGCGATCGTTACGAAAAGTTGATGGTGCTGCTCGAAGAATCAATGGCCGTGCCGGTTTCGCTGTTCAACGTCTGGCGATTCGAGAACCGCGAAGGCGAAATCAAAAATCACCTGCCCGTGTTCGAGGAACAGTTCCTGCCGCTGATCGGGGCCCTGACCGCCGCGCTGGCCGAAAAACCGAACGCCCTCGACTTCAAAAATCCGAAACGCAAACCGGAAAAACGCACGAACCGCGCACTGATCACCGCGGCCATCGCGATCTGCGTGCTGCTGGTCATTGCCACAGCGGGTTGGGGATTTTATCGCCGCATGACGCTCGAAAGCGAACTCAGAACCGTACAAACGCAAAAAAACGAATTGGAAAAGACGACGGCCGGGTATGAACAGTTGAAAAACCAGAACGATGCGATCACCGCCTGGAAAAAAGGCGAGGTCAACTGGCTCGCACAACTCGAATGGCTCAGCGACAAGATGCCGCGCAGCGAGGACGTGATCGTTTCGGGCAAGTTGCAACTCAGTGCGCCGGAGAAGGCGGAGCCGTCCCTGAAATTCACAGCCAACACGCGCGGCACGACCATCGTTCCGCAATTGGAAGAAAGCCTGCGCGACGACACGCACAAGGTCACAAGCCCGACCGTGAAGCTTTCGAAGAACCAGACCTACACGCACGTGGCGGACATCACCGTGAAAATCGTGCCGCCGCCGAAACAGACGCAGCGGTTCCCCGCAACCCCGACGACGCTTGCCCCCGATGTTAAGCCTGTGACAGAACCGCCGACCACCGAGCTGGATGAATCTGACGCGGCTCCGTCCGTCGAATCGGACGGAAACGGAGGTGACGCATGAGTCGACTTGCGAACCTTGACCCGAAAAAACGGGAACAGTACCTGATGATCCTTTGCGGGGCGATGCTTCTCGTCGCTGCCATTCCGATCGGTCTTTACCTGTTCGGGTCGGACGTCTCGAAAATGAGGAATCAAATCGAAGCCGCTAAAAAGAGCGTCGCGGAACTTGAAACCAAGCGGCGGGCAAGTTTGACCTTTGAAAAACAAATCAAGCAGAACGCGGCCGACGCTTTGCCGGTGAACAAAGAACTGGCCGTGGCGGAATACAAAAACTGGCTCACGACGCTCCTCGTCGGGTTCGAAGGCGGCCAAGTGACCAACACCGGCACGACCACTCAACAAGCGCGAATGGTTCGCAACCGGACCGGCAATCAGGGGCCGGTCGAGTATTACGCGAATTTCAAATTCAATGTCAGCGGTAAAACGACGCTCCAGGATATGGGGCAATTCCTGCAGCGGTTTTACGAAGTCAAAACGCAACACCTGATCCGCAGCATGACGATTTCACCGATCGACAACGGACGCATCGACGTGAGCATGACGATTGAGGCGATTTCGATTCCGCAGACGCCGAACAAAAGTTTTACGGCCGACAAAAAAGAAGGAGACGAAACCGAATGGTCGCGGATGATCGCCGCCATGGTCGAGCGCAACTTTTTCGCGTCATACGTCCCGCCGAAACCGGAAGGCGAACAGAAACCGGAACCGGTCGTCGTCAGCGCGTCAAAACACACCTACCTGAACGGCATCACCTGGTCGAACGACCGTCCGCAGGCGTGGTTCAATTTCCGGCTTGAAGGACGGCAGGGCATCATGAAAATCGGCGACCGCTTCCGCATCGGCGAAGCGAACTGCCGGGTCGAGGCGATCAACCTCGACCGCACGGTCGAACTCCGCGTCGAGCTCCGCGACAATGGCACAGGCCAGTTGAGCCGAACCGTTTGGGCGCTCCGTCCGGGCGACACGCTTTACGACGCCGAATTCCTGCGCGACCTCGACGAAGAAGAGGAAAACGCACAATCCGCCACCACCACGCCCACCGGCGCCAACGAACCGCGGACGTAACGTCTGGATTTTCAAGATGTCATGCGAACGGCGGATGTTCGAGATACATTTTGGGAACCGTGTACGGACTCATTTTATTTCCTGTTTCCATTGGTGCTTGCTGCTTAACTCGCCAAGACTCAGGAGTCCGACTTTCATGTTCTGGTAATAAAATTTATAATGCTGCGGCTTGATCGTCGGGATTCCCAATTTTATCCAACGCCAGGCATGTCGTTTGATGAAATGCCAGTCTTCAAGCAATTTATAGCGGGGGTCCCAGCTTTCCATTTCATAATTCTCTTGTATTCCCCACTTGAACTTCGCCCGTGTCGCCGAAACGGAAATCGAGATGTTGGTATGTTCCGCCGTGTACGGACAAATGGAATGCACAAGCATGTAGGATCGCGGAAAATGATCGGCGATCGTTTTGAACAGCGATTTGTTTTTCTCTTCCGTAAAATATTGACATAGCCCTTCACCAATGAAAAGGACGGGTTTCGTTTGGGAATCGGGGGCCAGGCGAAAGACGTCATCAATCCACGTGTAATCGAACATGGATTTGTCCAGGAAGAAATTTCTGTCGCTTTCCTGGAAGAACCTCCTGCGCAGATTCATGCTGTCCGGCAAGTCGAGATCGAACCAGCGTATCGCGCCATTATCAACGCGGGACAAGCGATCGTCAAGCCCTGCGCCCAAATTGACCACGACCGCGTCCGGAAACGTTTTGATGAAGTTTTTCGTCGACAAATCCAGGACTTCTGTTCGGATTGCGATTTCCAATTGGAGAAAACGGTCGTTTTTGAAACGTCCGAAATCATAGTTGATTTTATCCATGATGGCGACGGCTTTTTCATCCCGAACGATCGCGTCTTTTCGTTCCGCTTCCTTGGCGCGGAAATACAAGGGGATGAGCAATGTTTCCTGGACCACCCCGAGTTCGACCGACGGGGAATGACCCGACGAGCCCTCGGTGCGATTTGCCGCCCGGATGTTTCGATAAGGCAAGGCGATTTCATCGGGGTAAAATCTCTTGTAATAGTCCCATTCAACGATAGCGACCTCCGGTTCAGGCAGACCCAATACAAGTTCATTCATAAAATGTCGGGCACCTTCCAAGGAAGGGAGAAATTTTCGTTCCATGGTTTTCAGTGCTTCTTTGGATTCCGGACGAACGGCCATGCCGACATCGTCCCATGCGGTCCACTGGATACAGAGGGTGCGGCAGTTTTCGTTGTATTGTCCATACCATTCCAGGAGTTTTGAAAGCGTGTCATTCGCGGCGGAATAATCCGCCTGGCCGACGCCGCCGAATCGTCCGCTGGTTGAACCGAAGCCGATAAAATACTTCAATGCTTTCGGATCAAGGAACTTCATGAAGGATCGTGCGCCCGATACTTTGATTTCCATCGTTTTTTTGACGTTGTCCGGCTTCTTTTTCTCAAAACGACAGGATGATTCGAAGCCGGCCCCGTGGACGAAGCCAACGACGGGGCCTTCTTTTTGTGCAATATGGTCCACCAGACGCCGGACTTCGTTTTCATTTCGCACATCGCAGGAAAAATATTCAACATCAATGCCAAGAATTTGCATTTCCCGCAAATTCTTGTCGATATTCAACATTTTTTCAATTTTTTGCCAGGCCGCCAGCGGCGAGACCTTGGTGTTCAGCGCGTCTTTCATGACTTTCTTTTTCAGCGAATCCAAACCGATTTTGTCGAGCAAACGCCATGAAGGATCAAAACTCTCCAATGGCGTCGATCCGACAAGTTTGAGTTTGCAATTGAAGTTTCTCCCGAATTCGCGTGCGACAACGGCCGTAATTCCTTGTGCCCCGCCGGTGAAAATCCAGGTCCCATGCAAATCCTTTCGTGCTTGTTTTTCCCTGTTCGCCAAAGTTGCTTCGCGAATCGGCGCGAGAACGGGACGGCTTGTGTAGCGTTTCCCGTTCACGTAACCGATTTCCGTTTCCGCATCACACGATGTCAATTCGGCAAACAGATTTCCGGCGATTTCATCGGGGGAAACATCGGCGCCGTGGTCCACGTATTTTGTTTTCAGGTCCGCTTTTTTGAGGACGTTCATTTCACGACGCAGGGCTTTCATCAAACCTTCAAACGCCCCTCCCTGCGGAAGTTTCACCTGTTCTGAAAACCCGAAATCACCCCCGAGCAAAGAAGAGGAAAGGACGCTGATCTCTTCAATTTCGGACGGACTCTGTTTTTTCCTCAACCAGTGTTGCAGCAGTTCGAAGGATCGGTAATAACCCGTTTCAAAATGATGATTCCATTTTTCCGTATCGAATGAACCATCACCGGATTCTCCGACGATTGCGTTGTGGTCCGTCAAAAAAACAACATGCTTGATCTTTTCCTTTTCGTCGATTTTGTCGAATCGTCTCAGAACGGCGTCCCATGGACCTGAAATATCCAGTTTTTTCGCATTGCCGCCTTGTTCGGCGATGCGATCATAAAGAATGTCAACGATGGAATTGCGGCCGACCAATAAAAACGTGTGGTCGGGGATTTGCACGGCCGGTTCGGGAATATCGGCCGGGACGGTCCGCATAACGAAACGATGGCATATCCCCTGTCCCGGATTGATCGGCGGTTTGCCTTCGCTTGAAGTGTTGACGGCCGCAAATTCATCATGGGAAATGGCGGAACGCGGCGGAACGGCAAGCCCTTCCGAAACATCCCCCTGTTTGACGTTTAAGATTCCCGGCATTTCGGTTTGCACAAAACAAGACGTCAGGTCGATACATTCATAAGGGGACTCGCTATCGGTCGCAGAGGAATCATGGGGCGTTTTGGCAAGGTAAAGCAACCGTTTTGACGGGACGAATGCCCAACTCAACAAGTTGTCCAATCGAAGCAGGCTGTGCATCGTCCGGTGTTTCGGCACGGTCTGCGTTTTCCAATCCATCCTGTCTCGCAGCAAGGAAAGACCGTTGGCAAGGCTTGGCGGATTGTCTTCCAGGAGAGACGCCATGCGATTGAGTCTTGACTCGGAGTGGGAGGGAATCGTGTCGTCATTTTTTGAAAGGAGAGAATGATTCGCCGACACAAAACCGGAATTCTTCTGCTCCATGCGTAATACGGGGCCATGGTATTCAATGTAAGTCGGGCGCAACGCCGTTGCGTCGGAGATGATCATCCCCCAACTTCCGCCTCGCTGCCACTGACAGCAGAGGTTGAGAGCGGCGTCGACGTTTTTCGATTTTTCGAGAACTTCAGCGACGAGAAAAGGATGCGAAAACCCTTCGGGCGTTTTGTCCCTGGAACGATCCAGCAGCATGGACGACGTCACGGAAATCCCCTCGGCGTTCACTCCGACAATGCACCCCACCTGGCCGGGGACGGATGCGTATATATAAGGAACATGCCCGGAAACGAATCGACGCCTGATCAAGACGGGAACTTCTTCGAAATCATTCCCTATCAAACGGTAGAGCGGCATGTCGAGATTCATCCCGTGCAAAAACTCACCGGCGCAATTGATTAAAAATTGAACGCAACCCGGAAAGAGATTCATATTATAATGAAACAGGTCCTGGACGGGGAGTTTGCATCCTTCGGCCATCCCGTGCAATTCTTCCAACGCCCATGCAGGGAATAATATTTCCTTTTGATGATGTACCAAAACGTTTTGATCGGCGAGAAAGCTTTTTTCCACTTTGGACAGCGATTTCATCCGGTAAATGCTTTCGCGAATCGTTTTGGCGAATTGTATTCCGTGATTTCTTCCTCTTTCGAAAGCCGAGTGTCCGACATCATCGTAAAAATGCGTTGGAAGTGGCGCCTTTCTCTTGCCGCCCTGTTTCTCGTATTGATCAACCGTTTTATCTCCGCGGCACTGTGAAACAGGGGTTCCCCGTTCCAAAAGTAACGTGTAGACCGTTCCGTCACGATCCGCATTGGAAACGACGCCGAAAATTCTTCCGTCCGGCGTTTCTTTCGGCAGTTCAACGCAGGTGCCTGAAAATTCAAGGATGCTTTTCTTCGAATTCGTTGAATTATCGCCGTTTTCCCGCGTCATGCCTGAAGGAGCGACGAAGAGTCCGCGCAATTCAAGAATCGTTTTGATCAGTGAAAAAATTCCTGATGCGCCGAAAGCGTGCCCCATCTGCGTCGAAAGCGAACCGGCAAAAACGCGATGCCCCGCAGGGCAGTGCTCTTCGAGCGACTCCAGGCCTTCTCTCAGCTGCGCGACCTCGTTTTCATGTGGCATGACGGCCAGTTCGGCCACACATAGCGTATCAGGTTTGAACGTGCATGACGCAAGAGACTCTTTCAATGACTTTCGTTCCGCTTCAGCCAGACTCTTGTCGAGTTTCGACGCCATCCCGTGCAAAACCGCGTGAACATGGTCCCCATCCTTGACGGCGTCGTCCAGACGCTTCAGGATCAAAACGGCAACACCTTCGGCAGGCGGTGAGATCGCGCCGTCATGGTGCAGCATTTCATGATAGACGTATTGTCCCACGCTCTGCTGTCCGCCGCCGCAAATGGCGATATCCATGGAGCCGTTGCGCAAGGAATTCAATGCAACGTCCAGAGCCGCAAAGGAAGAGCAGCTGCCTGCGTCAACGGCGATCGCGCCTCCCATCAAATCGTATGTTTTGGCGATCCGCGAAGCCAATGTGCTGGTCGTGAAACTCCCCGATTCATCGTTTAAGGCCGGCATGCGGTCCAGCACGATCTTTGAGTATTCGTCGAGAATCGTCTTTCGCTTCGTTTCGTCCAATCCTTCGTTCTGCAATTGCCGGTCGATGGCATCACGGATTTCCGGAAGCCGCATTCCGATTTGGAGTTCGTTGGCAAAATCGCTGTCGAACCGGGAGCCGATGACGACGCCGGTGGTTTCATTCGGCAGGGGTTTTGATTCGGAAAAACCGGCATCGTCCAACGCTGAATTGACCGCATCCAAAATCATGAACTGGAGCGGATTGCCGCGTTTAACCTGGAGCGGAGGAACCTTGTGTCGTTTCCAGTCATAAGCGTAGTCGGTAATATAGCCGCCGCGAAGTTTTTCCTTCCGAGGAATCGTTTTCTCTTGCGGATTGCGGTGTATTGATGTATCAGAAAACATCAAATTCCAACGGTCCGGCGCCGGGCCTTTCATCTCCGAGCCCTGCCGAAGCAACTGCTGGAATTCGTCCAAGTAATTCGCCTTGGGCAAAATACAGGACATTCCTATCACAGCAATCGGCGGATTTGTTTGCGAAGGTTTTTGCGAGATATCATCAGGCTGATCGTCCTGCAAAACGACATGGGCATTTAGGCCGCCAATTCCAAAAGCGTTCACACCGACCGTTCTGGCATGGTCCTTCGTTTTTTTCCATGGTTGGTTCGTTCGCGGAATTTCAAAGGTATTGTTCAACGAATCAAGCATTTGCACAGGCTGATCCAGATTAGCCTGTCTGACAATCGTCTCATTCTCCATTTCCAGGAGAACTTTGACAAGGCCGGACAGTCCCGCCGATTCCAGCGTGTGCCCGATGTTGGCCTTGCAACTGCCGAGATGAATGCGTTTTTGCCCCCGCAAGTGCTCCGGGTACATGCTTTCCAGGTGGGAGTGAATGGCGGTGAGTTCCGTCGCATCACCCAGCTGCGTCGATGTCGCGTGAGCCTCGATATGGTCCAATTGTCGGACGAGCTCGTTATTTTTTCCGCGATAGGCCCGTTCAATGGCCTTGATCTGGCCTTCCTGACGCGGCGCCCATAGCCCCTTGCCTTTTCCGTCGGAAGAAATTCCGACTCCGCGAATGACCGCGTGAATTCGATTGCCGTCAAGCTTCGCCTGCCGGAGTGTTTTCAGGACGGCATAAACATGCCCTTCCGAAGGAACGAAGCCGTCCGCTTTTTCATCAAAGGGACATGAACCGGTCGTCGACAAGGATTGGGCATGAGCGAAATGGATCATGCTGTCAAACTTCAGGTAGGAAGCTCCGCCGACAAGGGCCATATCGATCAGGTTTCCGTGCAGGGCTTCCGCCGCCAAGGAAATCCCGATCAGGGACGAAGCGCAGGCGCAGTTGATGATCAGTGACGGTCCCTGAAAACCGAATGCCTTGGAAATATTTTTTGCGGCGTAATGGGACCAGTATTTTTCGAGACCGGTCGATTGGGGCGGCAGATATTCTTCGTGAATATTTCGGCAAATGGCATCGACCATTCGCCTTCGCCGTTCTTCGCTGAGATCATGATATGCGTCGACGGCGTTCAAGTGACGCAGGGCGGATTCGATATGATGGGCGAAACTCCAATCCACGGCCTGCTTGCTACCCCGAGAGTGGCCGATATATACTCCCGTATTGCGGCAGGAAACGTCATGGATATCGAACCCGGCGTGCTTCAGGGCCTGTGCCGCGGTGTAGAGCGAAAGCCGATGCCCTTCATCGTCCGACAATTCCTGATAAGCCGGCAAACCGGAGATCATTTTCTCTACCGATTCACGATAGAGATCATAATCAATGCAGGCTCCGAGAATGGAATAACTTTTACCCCGCTCTGTCGTCTCAGGTTGAAAGTAATATTTCCGCGCCAGCCGGGAATCGGGAATCTCATCGATAACGGAACGTCCGTTTGCAAGGAGGTCCCAATATTTGGACGGAGAGTCAATTCCACCCGGGAAACAACAGGAATACCCAATAATGGCCAACGGTGTTTGAAAATTACTTGTATTCATCTGTTCTTTCCCGGATTACGCGGCCGGATTTGCAGTCTTTGCAATACGCATTGTTTTCTTCGGTATGGCATGCGGGTGCAAACCATCGTTACATTCCGTTGTCAAGTGACATTCACGCAAAGGAAGTCCAGAACGTGTCGCAATGTGGGGAAGTCGTCAAAAGAGAGATTTTCGCGGGCTTGCACCTTGTATTGCTCGCCGATTTCGCCGAAGAGTTGCGCCTTTTTGATGCTGTCGATCCCGAGGTCGCCTTCCAAATCCGCGTCCAACTCGACGATCTCTTCCGGATAACCCGTCTGTTCGATGACGAAGTTGATCAAAAAGGATTGCATCTCCGAACGATTCACGCCGACTGACGTCTCCTGATCCGTTGATGACGTCAAAGTGACAGAAGACGAACCGGAATCGGAAACGACGTCATCCGCAAGTGGCGATGTCGGCATGATCCCAATTTCACCAGCGGAACGATTGCGCATCGCCTGGCGGCGCAGCGCAGTGGCGTCAAATTCGATAATTCTTCCCGGGACAATTTGTTTTTGCATCATAAATACCCTCATATAGCTTACGATGATGAGATTGTTAAAAGATCAATAAGTCCTCGTTCTATCGGGTTGACTTACGATAATGCTGTAGGAATTGTAGGAACCGGCATTCAGGTAAACATGACATTCATGATCCGCGGACCATGGAACCGGTTGTTTGGGGACGCCAAAACGATCCTTGTAGCGGCTGATATACGTCGCCGTTTTTTGGACTTCGCTTTCCGAAGGATAACGATCCGCGGAAAATGCAAGAAGCGTTTTAATGATCGCGGCCATGCCCGAGGCATTTCCCATGTTTCCGATTCTGGACGCGGGAGAGACGAGTTGGATATCGTTTTTTGAACAAACGGGATCGATTTCATGGAGGAAATCGGCCAATGCGTCGACAAAATGAACGTTTTCCTCAAGGCAGGTTTGGGTCGCCAGTTCGACGAAATCAGGAAGCACGGGATGCTTCGACGTCCCATGTTCCGAATTTTCAATCGCACGTGTCAAAGATTTTTTGTGAGTCCGGTAACGATCAATTCCGCTGCTTGCGCCGACGGATCGAATAAGACCGAAAATTTTATTGTGATCTTTCAATGCATCTTCATGTCGTTTCAACAAAAGAACGCCGCACCCTTCGGCGGGAGGATATCCCCGGCCTTTTTGATCGAACCATCCATTGAATGGAGCGCCGGAATAGGCCTCATGTTTGACCATGGATTCGAAAACTCCGGCGCCCATGTCCTGTTGGCCTGAAATGCAGATCATCATGTCGTTCATTTTGGATCTCAATTGGTCGACGCAACACTGAATCGACGCGAAACTGGAGGCGTTCTCGGCGTCAATGGCAACGGCGCCTCCCATGAGGTCGAACGTTTTCGTGATCCTCGACGCCAATGCGCTGACCGTAAAGCTCCCTGTTTCATCAATGAGCGCGGGCATCCTCTTCAGGAGAATGTCCGCGTATTCCTGGAGTATCTGTCGTATCGTCCGCTCGTTCATTCCCGCTTCGGCGAACTTCTGCTCAAGGATTTTCTGCAAACGCGGCAGGAACAATGTCACGCCAAGTTGAACGGAAAAATCGCTTCCGAATGAAGTGCCGACAACGACACCGACCCGCTTTCTGTCAATATCGCCGGGAGCAAGACCAGCAACATCGAAAGATTCGTTGACCGCGTCAAGAATCATGAACTGAAGTGGCGAGGCATTTTCAATCTGCTTTGGCGGAATCCTGTTTTTCCGCCAGTCGTATTGATAATTTTCGATGAAACCGCCCAGGAAAGGAGGAATATCATTACGGTTGGGAAAAAAGAAATCGCGTAAAATATTTTCGTTGAATTTACCCGCCGGCACATGCGTGAAGCGGGTTGCGTCCTTTTCCAGCAATTCTTGATAGGAAGCCGAATTCAACGCACCGGGGAATATATTGCCAAAACCGATAATCGCGATGGGCGAAGACTCGTTTTTGACCGTTATTCGCCGTTTGTTGCCGGTCCGAGGTGTCGACGTTTTCGAAACTGCGGCTTTTTCAGGAAATTCCTCCAGCACGACATGGACATTCAGTCCGCCGATCCCGAAAGAGTTCACCGCCGCGAGACGGGGTTTGTCCGACAATTGTCGCCATTCGACCGGAGCGGTCGGCACGTGAAACGGAATATCGTCCCATGGAATCTTGCCGCTCAATGTTTTGAGCCCCGCGACCGGGGGAATCGTCCGGTTTTTCATGCATAGAACGGCCTTCAGCAAACTTGTCAATCCCGCAACCTCAATCGTGTGTCCGACATTTCCCTTTGTACTTCCGAGCGGGACAGAACGTCCGCGAACGTACTCGCCGAAATAATCGTTGATCGCTTCCATTTCCGTCGCATCCCCGAGTGCGGTCGACGTTGCATGGGCTTCAATGAAACCGATGTCCGACGGGTTGACGTCCGCGCGATACGCGCGACGCATGGCTTCGATTTGTCCCTCTTTGCGAGGCGCCCAAAGACTTTTCCCTTTACCGTCCGATGCGACGCCGATTCCGCGAATCACGGCGTGAACGGTGTCGCCGCAAGCAAGGGCGTCGTCAAGGCGTTTCAGCAAAAGCACGATGGCCCCCTCGCCGACGACCAAGCCGTCGGCCTCGGCGTCAAATGGGCAGGAACGACTGGTGGCCAACGAATGCGCATAAGAAAAAAGAACCAACGTGTCCGTATGGAAAAACGAGGCGCCGCCCGCAAAGGCCATGTCAATGTGTCCCAATTGCAATCCCAAAACGGCTTGCGACAAAGCCTGGAGCGACGAAGCGCAGGCCGAATTGAAAACCATGCAAGGGCCGTCCAGTTTGTGTGCAATTGAAATGATGTTCGCGGCGCCGTTCGCCGGGGCGACACCCCCCGCGGAATTAGATTGCGAAGCGTGTCTTTCACGGACTTCCCTCACGACCTCGGCCATGATTCGTTCACAAGACGGCAGGGTGACTCCCCCGTTTCCACGGCGCAACGTTTCGGTTTCCATCAAATATCGAATCGTTTCAGGAAGCGTCATTGAGACGACCTGATTGCTTCCGACATTCCCCGCCCTGGTATTCCCGATGTAAACGCCCGTGTTTTTTACGGGAAAACGGAACGGGTCCAAGCCGGCGTCAATGCAGGCGCGGGACGCGACCTCGCAAAGATTACGGTGGACGATGTCATGAGTCGCCTCAAGCTCATCGGTCATCGGGCATATGCTGCGGTCAATCGGACGATACTTGATCAACGCCCCGAGGTCGGAATAGGATTTATTTACGATTCCTTTTCGGGGATCGTAAAATAATTCCCTGTCAAAACGTTCCCCGGAAACCTTTTGTACGGAGGAAACTCCAGTGGAAATATTTTTCCAAAACGCCCCATAATCGTCCGCGCCGGGCAAACGACAAGCCATCCCGACAATGGCAACGGGAATATCGGAATTAAAAGGGGAATAATCCTGGAGAGACATTTCTTTTCTCTTTACACAATCCTGTTTACTTTAAATCTCATACAATGTGGCATCTACAGTTGCGACAGCAATTTCGACAGCCACACGTTTCCTTGACATGCGATCCATTCGTCATTGGCATTTTCCCAAGTAATGTCTCCCGGCCGCAAATCATGGATGAATTTTGTTCTTTCATGGAGACTCCTGAAAAGCGTCGCATTCAAACGAGCCGTCGGAGTGGGGAAGCAGGGAAGCCCGGGCGTGGATTCCATCTCATGATCCCGGTTTTCATTTGACGTGATCGTCCAATCTCCTCCTCCCGAACCGACGATGCGCAAACCGAACAGTTGCTTTACGTCCCGTTTCAAGGGGGAATCATGTTTTTTATCCAGGCGGGAAAGAAGCAGGCCGGAGTCATGGTCCGGGATCAACGGCTTCGGATGCGGCCAACCGAAATTCGATTTGACGGCATAACGCATCAAAAGACGCATTCTCTCTTCGTTCATTTCGGGACAGGCAATGTGACCTGCCGCGGAATACGTATTGCTCATATCGAATTCAGGGTCGTTTCGCCAATAGGCGCGGTAGACGTTCATCTGGGAAAGGAATGTTTCGATCAGATTTTTTTCCGAACCGGCGTTCAGGCTTATTTGCTGTTTTTCCTTGGGGATTCCCAATGATTCGACCAGGATGTCACACAAGGTATCGATGCTGGTCCGTTTTCCGGGCGCCAGGTGATAACACTTCCCATGCAGCCCGGGTCGCATGACGATATATGTCATGACCTTCGAAATCCAATCGACGGGAACGAAGTTTTTCTGGTCCCGGCCGTTCAAACCCATCGCATTGAGAATGGCGCGTATGCCTTCGGGCGTCACGTCACCGCGATTCAGGAGAGGGTAAAGAATTTTCAAAGGCGTGTAAAACCCATGATAGGTCGGCGTGTAGCCGGTCGCGGAGTCGCCTACGATGATGGCCGGCCTGTAGACCGTCACGCTGTCGAGGAAAGACGCCGCGCGAACCGCCGTCTCCGACTTCATTTTGCTCTCTTCGTAGGCGTTTCCGAAAGTCTGTCCGCAATTGAGTTCTCCTTCCCGGATGAGTCCTTCGCGCAGGCCGCACACATAAGCCGTGGAAACCTGGTGAAACTTTCGGATGGAACACTCCTTGACAAGCTCAAGCAGGTGTTCCGTTCCGTGGATATTGCTGCGAAAAGGTTCGTTCGTTTTCGGGTCGTGGAGAAACTCAAGACTCGCGGCATTGTGGATGACCGTATCGACATTGTCGGCGATCCATCGGCGTGCGTTCGAATCCAGTCCGAGTCCTTCGGAACACAGGTCGCTTTCTAAAACCACGGGACGCGGCAAAGGAACCCGCAAGGTATTTTCAAATCGCCGGAGAATCGACTCAATGCGAGAGCGAGCGTTCTCCGTCCGGCTTTTACGGACGAAGACGGCCAGGCGACAACCTGAGCCAAGGAGGTCTTTTAACAAATAAGAGCCGAGCAGGCCGGCTGCCCCTGTCAATGCGATGTATTTCATGTTGTTGCAAAAAACGTCGGACGGAGTCCGCGGATATTTGTGCTGTCACAAGGTTCTGTTCAAAATACGAAACCTTTTTGTTTCATGCAAATTGTGATATCGTCCTGATTTTTTTACGGCTAAATATGAATATCGGATCCCCCGTCGACGGTCAAAGTCGCACCTTGAACCATGTCGCTCATGGAACTGGCCAGGAAACAAACGGCGTTTGCGACGTCCGAGGCTTCAAGATAACGATTGCCGACCATGGTTTTCGTTTGACGTCCTTCAAACATGGCGTCGGCGTTGGGTATGTTTCTCGTGGAATCGGTGTCAACGAGTCCGGCTTTGACGATATTCACGTTGGCGTAATCCCCCACTTCGAGGGTCAAATGTCTGACAGTGCTTTCCAACGAGGCTTTCGACGCACCGATCAGGCCGTACATGGGCAACGCCATATTCGATCCGTGGCTGGAAATCGCGACGATTTTACCGCGCCCGGATGATTTTTTGAGCAAAGACGCCGCGGATTGGACAAGGTAAATCAGTGAAAGAACGTTCGTTCTCATCGCAGCGATAAAATTCTTTTCATTGGTCGCCAGCAAGGGACGAAACCCCCCGGAAGCCGCATTGCATACCAGAATATCCAATTGCCCCGCTTCCTGTTTGATAAAGTCGATCATGGACTGGACGTCTGAAAGTTCGCTGACATCCGCCTTGACGACGTAAGCGTTCCGTCCCATTTCCGTGATGGCTTTGGCCGTTTCATGTGCTGCCTTCGCGGACCCCGAACTGATATAATTCACAACGACATCGGCGCCGGCTTCCGCAAGTCGCAAAGCGATCGCTTTGCCGATCCCTCGCGAAGCTCCCGTGACCAATGCCGTTTTTCCTGTCAAATCAATCATAGCTATCAACCTAAAAAAGAAATTTATTTAACACATCGAAACTGAATCATCACCGGGACTCGTTGGCGGCCGTTTCCTGCTGTGCCCGGCTCCATTGCGATCGGCTAATCAAGCTGGGCAAAACCGACGTCCGGTATCCCGACACATCATAGACCATTTCATGACGGTCATTGTAAATCGTGAAATTGAATTGCACTTCATTGCGGGAAGACATTTCCTGACGACCATCCGGTTGGGTGAAAATTTCTTCGATATGCACTTTGGCCATGGTCCCGGGTTGCAGTTTTGCCTTTCCGATCGTAAGGTGATCAATTCCGGACGGTATGCAAACACCGTTATGATAGACCCAATGTAAAAGTCCGCAAGCGAAATATGCGGCGTCAATCACGGACGCGTCAAAAACCGGGGATGCCATGGCCTTTTCATCCGGCATGGCGAACGAATCATTTCCGAATATTTCAAGCGAATGCGGCACGACGATGTCACCGATGGCGCGGTTGGTTTCGGGACCGAAATAAAACATGCGCTTCAGGGACCGAAGCGTCGGACCATGGTAGATCGGCATTTGACCGTCTTCAGGATATTCATTGTCAAACCACGGCTCCGGATAAACCGGGAAATCACGGAATTCCGTTTTGTCCGCATGACCAAACACCACTTGAACCGACGCATAGATTTTGTCCGTTTTCAGCAATTTTTCCTTCACGGTGTAGTAGTCGCCGCACAATTCCAGGAGCAACTCTTGTTTCTTGCCGGGCTTTTGGGTCGCGCGGATATAAAAACGATACGGCTGCGAACTGCGGAACAGGAAACCCTGGTGCATTCGCAGGTCTTTGAAGCTGAAACGGTCCCATTCCCCGGTTAATACGGACGACTCTTGAGCTTTGAGAATTGCTTCCGCGAAACACTCCAGGACGACGACCATGGGAAGTATCGGGACGTTGTTAATCTGATGGTCGACAAGGAAATTATCGGAATCCCTGTTGAAAACCCCGTGCGCCCGGAACAAATCGTTCTCATTTCGCGACAAGTCATGGATCAGGGAAAATCGGTACTCATCTCTTTTCTTTTCAGTGGAGACCTTTTCTTCAAAAACGTCAATCGCTGATTCCCCGGCCTTCGAAAAAACGAGACAATTCGTTTCCGGACGTTGAAATCGAAAATGCTCCAACATGGCTGCCGCGATATTGTCAAGGTATCCGCACGAATCACCGCTTGAAGCGCCGACCGCAAAAAGAAAATCGAGAGGATCATTCTTCGTCAAACAGAATGTGCTCATCATCCAATGAGTCATTTCAAATGCTTTGTCGACGGGGCAATCACGGGACTCGGATTGAACGGACGTTTCTTTGTCGACAATGTGAATGATTCCGTGGATCTGCCCCGTTTCATTCCGGATGGAAGCCAGCTGATCGACCCAATTGATTTCTTCGCCGCCTTTTTTGTTTAAATAGAGAACGCGAGACGATGTTTCCGAATCTGATAAACCAGAATCCGGAAGTCGTGCGATAAAATGCAGATTGGCGGCAAAACGTGCAAAACGTTTGTTGACGACGTCAACCTGTTCGCGTAAATGGTCTTGAGTGAGACGACCGTGAATCACGATGACCCAATTCCTGTTTTCAACGGACTCTTGACTTTTCTTTTCAAACGTCCGATCAAGAAATCCCTCAAGTTTTTTCAATGAAATCGGAGCGTGATTGATGGTCGAAGCATGCCGAATACAATCCGAATCTGAAAGACGATGAATGGCCGTGTCGTCGCTTCGAGACGGCCCATTCAACATGGAAAAGGTATGCGAAGCGACGATTTCAGGTGACGTTTCGGCGTCATAGTCAAGAAACACGACCTTGGGAACGTTGCATGAAACGCCGGCGTTTCGGCGTCTCCAATCATTTTTCCACATGCGAAGCGTTTCGTAAAGTATCACGCTTTCCAGTTGACAGGGGATGTCATTTTCATTGATCGCAGTTTCGTTGTGAGACGTTTCCTTGAAAAACGATCCCAGCGAAGTCAAAACGACAAGTTGCTTGTTCGGCTGATCGTGATTCGCGTCAAGGAAAAGCCAATCACGGCAAACCCGCAGCGCAGGTCGGATGAAAAAGTCGAAACGGTTCTTCCAACGCTGGGCGCCAAGACAATGAAATCCGAGCGGATCACGCGGAGTCGTTACGACCATCGTTTCGCGACCTGCATCGCAGTGCGAATTTTCCCGTTCCGGTTTTTCCAAAACCAAATGTTGTTGCTTTTCCGCGATGAATTCTGAAAGATGCGTCACCGAATCCCCGTTGGCCGCACACTCCCTGGCCAACGCATTGGCGTCTGCGTTATTGCCGACAAGAATCAGGCGGTTATTTGATTCCGAATCTCGAATGGAATTCCCCGCATCGTCGTTCTCTTCCGCGGCATCATTCGCAACCTGACCGGGAACGGAAACGTGGTCGGGATAGAAACGTTTATAGTACGTCCAATCCGTAACCAGGATTTCACGCTCACCGGATTCCGATTCGATTTCACCGAGAAGATGATCAATCCCTTCACCGGGCGGCATAAAATCGAGTCCGGCCGCTTTCAGGGCGATTTTGGATTCCGGACGAACGGCCATCCCGACCTCACCCCAAGCGGGCCAATGAAAAGTGATCGTGCGACAATGAGAATTATGCCTCGCATACCAGCCCAGGAACTTGGCAAGCATCTCGTTGGCGGCGCAGTAATCGACTTGCCCCACCCCGCCAAAACGTCCGCTGATCGATGAAAAGCCGACGAACACCGAAGGTTCCAGATGCAATCTCTCCATCTCGCGAAGAAGCGTGACCGCACCACGGACCTTGACGTCGAATGTTCGTTGAACGTTTTCCAGTTTCTTTTTCTCAAAACGACAAGCGGCCTCAAAGCCCGCGCCATGGATGACGCCGTGAATAGGATGATCATCCCGGGCGATCTTTTCCAAAACGCGACGAATCGATTTTTCATCGCACAAGTCGCATATGTGATATTCAAAATGAATTCCCGACTCGCGAAACGAGCGAAAATTGCGTTTGATCTCAATGCTTTTTTCCACACGTTCCCAGGCTTTGGCCGGAATTTCTTTTCGAGCAACCGCTTCGGCCATGATTTTTCGGCGAACGACCTGAATTTCATCGGCCGTCATGTCGAGCCAGTTTTCGTCGATGTCCGGTTCGGGCGATGAGCCGAGGATATGCAATTTGCTTTCAAAACGTTGCGCGATCGCCTTTGCGGCAAGGGCGGTGATCCCCCGTGCGCCGCCGGTCACGATCCAAACGCCTTTTTCCTGTTGCGCGTCATGTTGGGAAGGCGAAGTCGGTTTTTCGGAAATGGCTTCCGGGATGGCGCGAACGAGATAACGTTGAGCTTTCCGGTAAGCGACCTCGCATTCCTCATCACGGAACGAAGACTCAAGAAATAGCTGACTTGCAATCACTTTCGGGTCTTCCTGGTGATCGTGGTCGACAATCCTGGTTCGCAAGGGCTGACCGGTCATGCTTGTCTCCATGCGGATTCCTTTCAGCAGGCCGGCGATGCCCCCGGATTCGCAGGAAAACACATGGCTCGCAAAGCCGAAATCCCCCCCAAGGGAAGTGCCCGCGATAACGGCGCACCGTTCCAGCGAGCCGAACGTCTTCAAAGCCAACGGAATCCATTCCTTGACGACCATGAGCGGCATGACGACGCCCTGTTCCATCCGTTCCGGCCAATAAGGTTTGTTCAAAACCGTTTTGGCCGAAGGGTCATGCGGAGCCAGGAGAAAAAGATGCGATATCGGTTTTTTCGACATCAAATCCGCCAGGAATTCATTGATTTTTGATAGCGACATGTCCGTCGAAATCTGGAAAAACGAAATTCCGTTCTCCGCCAATACTTCTCCCAACGCGGCGGCGACTTTGTTCTCATCACCGCCGATGATGATGGCGGCATTTTCATATTTCAGGATGTTTTCCGCCGGCAGGGGCGCCGGAACCATCCTTAACACGAAACGGTCGAATGCGTTTTGCGACTGGTACGGCTTGTTTCCCTCAACGGAAGTATTTTTGCCCGCATAGTCGTCTCGTGTGATCGTTTTGCCGACGGCAACGTTTTTCAGGTTGCCGGAAACATTTCGGGACGGCTTGGCCTGCGTAAACGATTGATTTTTCCCTGTGTCGGCATCGGGCGAAGAGGACGCTGAACCCGCGTTCAGGTTCCGCAGTTCCGGCAGGAATTCCTCCAATTCGAAAACCGCATGACGATGTGGCGTATCTTCCGAATCCGTCTGTTCAATATCCGTCGTCGCGATTTTCAGGGTTCGTTCTTTTGCATCAAGCAGCAGGCTTGCCGTATTATCGATGCGCCAGACCGTATTCAACGTTCTGTGCCTGGGAACGCGGCCGAGCGAAATGTCATGCTTGTCTCGCAATGCCAGAAAGGCCTCTTCAGGCTCGACTTGAAAACGGTCCGCGTTGATTTTGAGCAATTGTTGAATTCGCGTGTGCCGCGCAACGGAATCCTTGAAAGGAAGCGGTTGTCCGTGAGACGAGGCGTCATCAAGATACAACTGGTGATTTGCGGCAACGGCGAAAGGCAAATCCCGGTGAACGACAAAATGCCGGGGCGAATACTCGATTCTCGCAATTTGTTCCGTGACCAGGTTTGTCAGGCAAAACGACCAGCTGCCGCATTTTACGGTATTTCGAAAACATGCGATCGCACTCTCGATGCTGCCGCATTCGGCCAAAACATGATTCAACAGGGGCAGTGGCAAGCAGCCCGGCATGTCCGAAGGAATCGGAAGAAACTCTGAAAGGGCGGCGCTGGACAGAACCAGTCCGGACGCATTGACTCCGAAAATACCGCCGAGAAACGCGGTCCCGGTCGTAACAAGATGCGGGATTTTGCCGTCCGGACGACGCAACTGCATCTGACCGGCATGACCGCCGGACAACGTGCGAAAAATCGGAACATCAATGTTGGCCCCCTGAACAAACGCCCCGGAATGGCATCGTCCCGCGAAAAAGACGCAACCCAGGCCATGATGACTCCTGGAAAAATCCGAATCGCTTCCTACGGGATAACCGGAAAAATTATGCCTCAACACGGCTTGAAGGGAAACGCCGGCCCCTTCGGCAAGTCCCCGCATTTCCTCCATGTAAGGCGAAGGAAAAAACGATTCGGCGACGGGCAATGAATCCGGCGTCTTCGGAAAGGCGACGTCGGAATAGGCCAGATCGGAATAGCGGGACAAGGTTCGGTGAATGTCAGCGCGAAAGACCGTTCCCGTTTTTACGCCCATCTCAAACGGAGAACCACTTAGTTCGATGTACTCCAGGTCGGGAAGCAACGGCCTGGACAGGCCGGTTTCAACACCGGTCCGGGATTCCGGGGCGAGGATCGGAGCGGTCCGTTCACGCTCTTTTGTCGCCACGGCATTTGGTTCATTTTTCGGCAGTCTGTCGTCATGAATTTCCCGAATAATTTTGGCCAGATGCTCGCGGGGTTCCGAGGTGTCGGATTTGGACGGGTCGGCGTGAAGAATTTTGCACTCCCTCCCGGCAAGAATCTTTCGCAGCATATTGCTTAAAATGGTCTGCGGCCCCAGTTCGACAAAAGAGCGGACGCCATACGCATACAACTTGTCGATCATTTGCACGAAATCGACGGGACGGATCATTTGTTCCACGAGATTGCTCTTGAGAACGTCCGGGTCCGCTTCAAAGCGACCGCTGACGCTGCTCAGGAACGGCTTGGCGGGAACCCGCAGAAATACATCGTTCAACGAGCGTCGCAAAGGATCGCGGACGGTTTCGACCAACGGCGAATGAAAGCCGGCCGGCACGCGAAGGATCACGGAAAAGAATTTTTCCTTTTTCAGCAGGGCATCCAAATCACGCAAGGCGGGGCTTGCCCCTGAGACGACGATTTGATCGGGCGTATTACGATTGGAGACGTGCAGTGCTCCCGTTTCGATCTTTGTGAACAGCGATTCCAGCGTTTCACGGGGCGCATTGGTCGAAAGCATTCCGCCGCAATCGCCCGGCAATGCTTCGATGGCGCGGCATCGATGTCGCGTCGCAACGGCCGCGCTCTCGAATGACCAAGCACCGGCCGCGACCAGGGCGGGATACTCGCCGTAGCTATGGCCCAGGACGATGTCGCCTTCCCCTCCCATTCTCTGAAACAGGCGGTGGAATGCGGTATCGGCGACAAGCAGGGAAAGTTGCGTTTTGAAAATATCCCTGCCAAGTTGAGACGGTTCGTCCCAGGCCATTTCCTGAAACGTCGGAAAACCCAGGCGTTTCAGGGACACGTCGAGATCGTCCAATATCTCCCGGCATTCCGGCAAAGCCCCGGAAAACGATTGCAGCATTTTATGATACTGCGAACCCTGGCCCGGAAAGAGCAAAGCGCACAAACCGGGACGAGACTCCTCACGAACCCCTGACGGACGTTGCGGCATGTCCCTGGCGGCATGATGCTGAGGAAGTTTTTCAATCGCGTGGCGATGCTTTTCCGGAACGGGATTTCCCCGCTCAACAAGGACGCTATAAGCGTAATTCTGCAGGTCGTTGCTGTCCAAGGCGAGAAGAGCGCCGAAAAGACGACCCTCGGAGTGATCCGAAATAAGCGATGTCGCTTCGGAATTTTCCCGGAGGGAATAGTTTCCCGCGTCGATCTTTACGATGTCCCGACCATTGCGGGAGACGCCAGGCGTTTTCAGGTGCTCCATGCTCAAAATCATCTTGATCAGCGACGCGACTCCCGACGCTCCGTTCAGGAAACCGATTTTCCCCGCGGCGCTTCCGAGCGGAACAGGACGCATTTCCCCACCGGGAACATTTGCTGCCGCGGAATTATCGCCTTTTTGCCGTTCAAGTTTTTGGGAGGAATCGCTTCTTTTCTGCGGTGTCGCTTGCGCAAAACGAACATTCGTTTCAACCAGGTTGAGCGATAATTTCTCGTCTTGTACGAACTGCGTGGTTTTTTGAAACGCCTCTTCCAAAGAAGCGATTGTGTCCTCACCCGACACACAGGTGACGTCGTGAATCACGGCCAAAACGCGATCGCCGTCCTTTTTCGCCTGTTCCAGGTCTTTGAGCAGAACCGCTCCGGCGCCTTCGCCGAAAACCAGGTCGGACGGCTCATCATCCTGTTTCGTTTTGCCGAATCGAAGGAAAGACATGGACTGTTGCGCGCCGGCGCAAACCACCATGCGGCTTTCTCCGCTGCGAAGCATGTTCACGGCGGAACTCAAGGCCGCCATGAAGGAGTTCGTGCCGGAATCAATGCTGGCCGCTCCCCCCATGAGGTCAAATGTCTTCGTGATGCGCGATGCAAGAGTACTTGGCGTAAAGCTCCCCGTTTCGTCGAGAAAGGCGGGTTGTTGCGAGAAAAAGTATTTTTTGTATTGCTCCAGGAGTTCCTCAATCGTTTTTTCGTCGATTCCTTCCTCGCGAAGACTCCGGCCGAGGGCGTCAAGGATTTCCGGGAGTTGAATCCCCAACTGGAGTGAAATGGCAAAATCGCTTTCAAAGGCGGTTCCGATGAACACGGACGTTTTTTTGCGATCAAATTCACGCTGTTTGTAGCCGGACTGCTCAAAAGCTTCGTCGACGGCTTCAAGGATCATGAATTGAAGCGGATTGGCCCGGGAAACCTGTAACGGCGGAATCTTGTGTCTTTTCCAATCGTATTTCCAGCCTTTGACATAACCCCCGGATTCAAGTTTGGGAAAACGTCCCTGGGGATCGTTGAATTTCAACGGATCGTCATCGGGTGATTCCGAGAAAGCGTCTCCGTCTCCGCTTAATAATTTCCAATAGTCCCCGACCGTGTGCGCTTCGGGGAAGACGCACCCCATCCCGATGACGGCAATGGGCTTTTTCAAAGCTTGGGCAGACGGACGAGTCGGCGGCAACGAGGAAGCGACAAGCGAATCGTGGCTGGACGATTGATACTCTTCAAGAACGACGTGGACGTTCAACCCGCCAATCCCGAAAGAGTTGGCCGCCACTTGAAGCGGTTTCCCTTGTTCATTCGGCTCCAGCGTTTCCGGCTTGATCGGAACATGAAGCGGAAAGCGTTGCCAATCGATATGCTCATTGAGTTTTTCAATGTTGACTTGCGGGGGCACGATCCGGTTTTGAAGAACCAACACCGATTTTGCCAGCCCAACCAAACCGGCGGCTTCAAGAGTGTGCCCGACGTTGGCCTTGACGCTTCCGATGCGAACTTTGTGATGATTCGGGAGCAGTTCACGTAACGCGTCACCGATGGCTTCCACCTCCGTCGGATCTCCGAGCGGCGTTGATGTCGCATGCGCTTCGATAAAACAAAGATTGTTCGGATCGGCGCCAAAGCGATAGGCTCTTCGAACGGCTTCCTGTTGTCCTTCTTTTCGAGGGGCCCAGAGGCTTTTGCCCTTGCCGTCCGATGAAACGCCGATGCCGCGTATCACGGCTTGAATGCGGTCCCCGTCCCGCAGGGCTTTCTCCAACGTTTTCAAAACCAGGAAAACATGGGCCTCCCCGCCGATCAAACCGTCGGCGCGATGATCGAAGGGACAGGAAAAACTTGAACCGATCGATTGGGCTTTTGAAAAGAGAACCAGGCTGTCACTATTGAAAAAGGATGCCCCGCCGACAATCGCGGCGTCAATTTCCCCGATCGCCAGGGATCGTCCCGCAATCGAAAATGCAGTCAATGATGAGGAGCAGGCGGCGTCCATAATCATTGTTTGAGAGTTTAATCCCAATTTTGAGGCGATTTCATAGGCCGCAAGACGTGACGCATATCGGGTGGGGTCGATTTTGAGCGCTTCCGAATAATTCGTGCGAATCTGTTGGCGGGCTTTTTCGATGATCTCTTGTTTTTTCGATGTTCCCAAAGAGGCAAACATCGGGGTTTCGTTCAGGTAGTCGAGAATTCTGTCTGCAAAACTGGAAAATATCCATTGACAGGCAGTGTCACTTCCACGGGTAAAGCCCATGAAAACGCCGGTCTTTTTCCAGGGAAAATTTTCAACAGAGTAACCGGCATCACGACAGGCGTCAAAAGCAACCTGGCAAATAAGATGGTGGGCAAGGTCGTGTGAATAAAACTGATGATGTGAATTCAAAAACTTTCGTTTACCAGCCTTATAATCAAAACATGACCCAATTTTCCCGTACGTTTTTCCACTGACCCCTTTTTCCGGATCATAATATAACTCTTGATTGAGACGGTCCGGAGCAAGTTCGTCATAATTGACATGGCCATGAAGGAGCATTTCCCAAAAATGTTCCTTGCTATCGGCTCCTGGCAAGCGACAAGCTAAACCGACAATGGCCAAGGGGGTAAAAAAAGGATACTCTTGGTTTTGAAAAGAAATTTGTTCCATAATAATTCGTAAGCTAGCTCATCAGATTGCCAAAATTACTCTAAAAACAAGAGATGCAATATCAAACAAAATAAAAACTTACACAAAGCGAATTTCAAATATGAAATTACTATCAAGGCAGGTACGGTATTTGTTTTTGGGGAAAAGGATGTCCGGAGCGATCAGTATAAGGTTGCGTTAACGCAGATTTATAAGTATACGCAATTTCACTACCTTAACATATTGAGACATGCGACTTGGTGCTTTAGGAAAATTGCAAAAAATAACACGTGTCAAATGTGCGTTGATTATATGAAATTAGGTTGGTTTATTATTCTACATAGACTACGATATTTTAGCAATATGCAGAATATGAATTTTTAATTACAATAACATTGAATAAATAATATAATGTTAATATTCAATAGAAATGAAACAAATCGACTTGTTCTCGAACCGGCATCTTCGTTTTTTCTTGTTTTTGGCAAGGTTTATTTTTTTGTGACATCCAAAAAAAGGGGCTTGGAATAACCTGAACTATTGGCGACCAGCGATATTTGCCGTTCACTATGGGATATTTGAATTAGTGTTTATCTTTTTCATTGAGCGTTTGACGGATCGGGAATTATTCTTCCTTATGCTTCAACCTTAAACTTGACACGGATTTCAATACAATTACAATATGAACCATCTGGGTGTTATGTGCATGCATTGCGAAATTGCGTAAATAAAGTGTTGTGTATGCGACAGAAATAAAAAAGTATAGCAAAAAAGAAAATTTGAAACAATTTGATCAGATTTGATATTCTGTTCGGGTGATTTATTTCCCACGTGTTCTATCTGTCGACGATTATTTCATGGGGGTTAATATTGTTTTTTGTACTGAAAGCCATTCGATAGTGTCCCCGCGAAAGCTTTTTTGACGGAGCAAGGAACCATGTTTTGGATGGTATGTGAATGACCTGATGAATTGATGGTTATTCAATCCTGAGAGGAATAAATGAAAAATATCACAAAAACTTTCTTGATATCCTTTCTATTAGGACTGTTTTTTTTGGGCCTCGGACCGATCATCTATCAAGTTGGCGGTTTTTCGGCCAGCGCTATTTTTGTTGTGGCGATCCTGTTTGCCGGCTGGATCCTATGCCATAAGTTCAGTTGGATTTCCAACCCTCCCCAGACACCTTGGATCGACATGGGCTGGGCTCTTTTCGCGTCAATGCTGGGTTGGGCGTGGTTTCGATTCAATGCTTTGCCGACGGCGGCTTTTCCGACATTGATGCTTTTCTTCGCGGGAGCGTTGGGGGGGGGATTCGCCGCCTACCTGTTGGGGGTGATTTTGCAGAGGAAGAACGATGCGACATCAAACAATCCGGAGGCGTGATCATGACGGAATGGCTGGAAATCCACAACGCTTTTTTTGGGATGCGGCACATTGAAATATTGTCCTATTTCTTCAAGGCTCTATTGATTTCATTTGTTCTGACCATTTTTTTCGGGCTGGCCGTAGGAATCATCCTTCGTACTTTTCGTCGTTGGTCGCTCCCTGTTTTTGTCATCGGTTTTGTTTTATTGGTACTTTCTTTTGATTGGATCCCGCACCTTAACGCAATTCTCGGCATGGCCCCCCCGGAATCGGACAGCTATGTGAACTATATCGCCCCATTTCAGGAAAGCAGCGGTTTCATCCTTATTCCTTTTTGCCTGTCGGTCGGCATTTTTGTTTTTTCGTCTTTGAAGCTCGACCGTTGGCATCTTCCCATGTGGGGACATGCCTTGATTCGCCTGACTTGCGTCCTGCTCGGAGGTTTCGTTGGCGGGATTTCGGCGGCCATCATTCAAAATCTCCTCTGAAAAACGCATGACGAAGTTCACTTTTTATGACTATCACCAAGAGTTCCGTCGCCGTTCCGGACCATATCAGGGATTTGTTTCCCATTCACTTTGAGCCGTTTGAAGATTACCTCATTCGGGATGAATCGCCGTCTTTTCCCATGACATGGTGTTTTGAGTGGCGATTTGAGGGGCAGGTCCGGCGGGCCGAATTTGAACTGGCATTTTGGGAAATGCTGATCAATGAGCCGCTTTTTTGGGCCAAAGCCGAAAAACGAAAGGGACGATTTTGCTGGGTGGAGTCACCTCATCCTCCGACGATGGCTTGGAATGACAAACGCGGTGAAGCGTTTCCTGACCATCAGCCCCAAAGTACCGGGATTATTCCCGTGGATATTCACGGGGGACCGGTTCTCCGTGTCGAAGTGGATCAATATGATCAGCAACTTGTTTTGCGTGCGTTTGCTCATCATGCCGCCACCGATGGAATGGGTATGACGTTCTTCATGGCCAACTGGCTTTCAAGATACGCCAACCTGATCGGTGATGTTGATGGAGTCCGGCCTTTTTCCCCGGCTCCAAGCCGTATCGCGGACAGGGGGAAACTCAACATCGTTCTCCCTGAGAAAATTTCCTTTTTCACCATTTTGCGGTCTTTTGCCAAAGAAACCGCCGGTTGGCTGATGAGGCGTCCGTTCAATCTTGAAAAAACCGTCCCGCGTTCACCCCGGGAACGAAAACAGGGAGAATCCGCCGGGACGAATGATGTCCCGATTCAGCTTTGGCGTCCGCTTTCCCGGGATTTTCTCGCCGCATATCGTCAAAAGGCTCAAACGTGGGGAGTGTCGATGAACTCTCTTTTCGTTTCCGATCTGTTTTGTTTTCTCAAACAACGGAACCAGAAGCTTGCGATCAAACATTTCACTCGAAAATATCTGCGTGTTTTGATTCCCGTCAACCTGAGAAACGATTTTCATCATGACATTCCGGCCTCAAACATCCTGGGGTATGTTTTTCTTGATCGCTTGCCGGCGGGGTGTTCCGGGGAAAAGGAATTTGCCGAACAAGTCGATCGTGAAATGAAATTCATTCGAAAATGGTCCGTCGGTGCGATGTTTCTGGACGGCGTGCGTTTTTTTCGTCGGATTCCTTTTGCGCTTTCGTATCTGGCGTCACCGAGATTTTGCCATTCCACGATCGTTTTTTCGAATCTCGGCAATTGCTGCTCCGCTTTGCCCCAGGAACGGTTCCGCAAGGAAAAAACCGTTCGTGTTGACGGACTCGTGCTCAAGCATGTGATAGGCTCGCCGCCGGTCCGTCCCCATACCCCTTTCACTTTCGGATTGATTGCGTGTGGTCGGGAAACCGCTCTCATCATGACGACCCGGCGTTCGTGTTATGAAAACAAGGAAGCGGAGCGTTTTATGAATGGCTTTATCACTTTTCTTGAACGGGACGTACTGCAAACATAATGCCGTTGACCTTGCTACCGCTTGAGCTGCCCCGTGAATTGTTTTGCGATTACAGGGTCGTTCTCTGTCATGTTTCCGACGTGGAATCCTTCTTTTCTGGCGAATCCCGGGAATACCTGACTCGAAACGAGCAAGTGGCTTTGGGGCGGATCAAAGACGGGAATTACCGCCGCTTTTGGCGACTTGGGCGTTTGCTGTTGAAGGGAATGTATCACTCCGTTCAACGTGAAACTCCGGAGACCGTGGTCCGTGCCGACGAGAATTTTTTGAACTGCGAAATCGCCAGCCGCAACGGGTTCGGACAAGGAATCCGTCCGGAATTGACGGTTCGGGGCGTACCCGCAAATGTTACGTTGTCGCTTTCGCATGCGGAGACGATGATTTGCGCGGGAATCGGTCTTTCGCGTGGAAACAGGCTGGGGGTCGACGTGACCCCGATTGGAAAAATCACCCCGGCCGTTATTCGCCAATTTTTTACCCGCGAAGAGCGGCGACTCCTTGAGGGAAAATCTGACCGGGAAGGATTGCCGGAATGTTTGTGGAGCGCCAAGGAAGCCGCATACAAAGCTTTGAACGAAGGCGAACCGTTTATGCCGAATCGATTCCGCCTCAAGGACTATAAGAATGAGCGGTTGCTTTATTCTTATCAGGATCAAAGCGGCATTCGTGAAACCGTTGTTTTCATCGGCGAAATTCACGGAACGGCCTATGCGATCGCACTCCCGAATGGCAGCCGTGAACGGAGTGAGCGTAGCGAACGGAGTGACCGGTGCGGGACGTGACCGTTCGCGACGACGTATTTCGCGTTTTCGGTTTTTCGTTTGAAGTCTTTCGGGTGTCGACGTACTTTCTGTTTTGCGGCTTATCTCTCCGGTCACTCCGCTGCACTGCGTTCCCGGCTGGTCATAGCAGCCGGAAACTCGCTTCATTTTTTATCCGACGATTCGGCGAAGAAGAAAATGTAGATGCCGAGCAGGATGACGCCGACGACGAGATAGGAGTCGGCGAGATTGAAGTTCGGCCAGTGATACGAACCGATCATGACGAGCAGCCAGTCGCGCACGGCGTACACCGGCGTTTCGGCGACGTGATACCCGTCTTCCGACCAGCGAAGATGGTGCAGCCCGAGGCGGTCGAACAGGTTGCCGACGATGCCGCCGGAAATCAGGCCCATGACGGCGACGAGAAACCGGTTCTTGTAAAACGGCCCGAGCAGCCAGATGACGATTCCCGCCAGCATGGCCATCGAAAGAAACGCGAAAGCGAGCACGAAACCCTGTCCCATGCCGAACAGGGCCCCTTCGTTGAGCGCCGTCTGAAAACCGAAAACGCCGTTCCAAACCCAAAGCGGCCCGGATTCGCCCGGCATACCCAATCGCCCGAATATCCAGCTTTTGGTCCCCAGGTCAAGGAACGCGGCGAGAATCGCGATGAGAAAAAACACGAGTGCATACGCACCGCGCGATGGGCGGGGCTTCGCCGCGGACTGATTGGCGGGTTCCGGCGTCTGTTGTTCCGAGGGCTTGGTCATCATGGGAATCCGTTCCTGATTAATGTCGCTGTTGTTCCTGTTCCGAGGCGCATTTGACGCAAAGGTGGGCGAACGGGATGGCGTTGAGCCTGGCCCGCGGGATGTTGACGCCGCATTCCTCGCAAATGCCGAAGGTGCCTTCGTCGATCCGCTCGATGGCCGC
The DNA here is from genome assembly GCA_031548645.1 of Thermoguttaceae bacterium. Classification (GTDB taxonomy): domain Bacteria; phylum Planctomycetota; class Planctomycetia; order Pirellulales; family Thermoguttaceae; genus WRMR01. Next base: position 6,443 of record JAVBQX010000182.1, on the reverse strand, counting down.
TTCGATCAACGGCAGCGATTGCGAACCGGTTTCGGCGAGCGAAAGCGTGAATTCCTGGTCGAAATTGTCCGTCCCGGCGTCGGCCATGTGGAGCGGCACGGTGGAAAGCTCGCCGGAATTCTTCTGCAACGCCTGGTCGGCCAGTTCGGACACGCGCGAACTCAGGCCGGACAGCATGGCAACCAAGGCGCTTCGGAAATCCCGGATTTCCGTCGGAGTCAAATGTTTTTGCGGCATGTTGTCGGCTCCGTTACTAATTAGGGGAAAAATCGGTTCAAAAAATTATCCGCTGTTATGCCGTTGTCTCAAAGCAACGCGGTGGTATACTTGCGTGGTGAGTGATCGCAAGTTGCGATCCGCAAAGGAAAAATCGCCCACATTGTAGGGAACATCAGCAAAACGTCAAATCGTATTTTGTGATTTCAGTAAAATAAACGTTGCCAGTCACTGGTTTTTGCGATAATTTCTGCGAAAACGGCAAAGACCATTGATGTTCAAGTGAAAACAATCAGACAAAAATCATTGGAAACCGACGCAATGCCCGACCATGCGTTTCAACAGTGTATCAACCCGGATTGCGGTAAGTCCTACGGAATTGAGGAAATCCATCACAATTGCCCCGAGTGCGGGGAATTGCTCGACGTGTCCTACGAATGGGACCGCCTCTCTGTTCCAAAAAATTTGCACGATTTCGAAAAATACTGGTCCCGGCGCGATATTCCGCAACGTTTGAGCGGAGTTTGGCGTTTTCATGATCTTATGCCCTTTGTGCCGCTGGAGCAGTGCGTCACCGTCGGCGAGGGACAAACGCTCCTGCAAAATGCCAAAGGGGTTGCGCCCTTCGTCGGCGTCAACGAATCGTCGCTTTTCCTGCAATATGAGGGCCTCAATCCTTCCGGCAGTTTCAAGGACAACGGCATGGCCGGAGCCTTCACCCACGGGAAACTGGTCGGGGCCAAACAGGCGGCCTGCGCTTCGACGGGAAATACAAGTGCCTCATTGGCCATGTTTTGCGCCGTGACCAAGCTCATGAAAGCCGTGATTTTCATCGGCTCGGGCAAAATCGCATACGGAAAATTGTCCCAAGCCCTGGATTACGGCGCAAAAACCGTGCAAATCAAAGGCGACTTCGACGACGCCATGGCCCGGGTGCAGGAAGTCTCAAAACAACTCGGCATTTATCTCGTCAACAGCGTCAATCCCTTCCGACTGGAGGGACAAAAATCAATCATGTTCCGCGTGTTGGAGCAACTGCGTTGGGAATCACCCGACTGGATCGTTGTTCCAGGTGGAAACTTGGGTAATTCAAGCGCTTTCGGTAAAGCGTTTCTCGAATTGCACCAGTTAGGGTTAATTAAAAAAGTACCCCGCATCGCGATCATTAACGCTGCCGGCGCAAACACTTTATATCGTCTTGTTGAAAAAGACGGGCTTCGCTGGAACGGCGGCCGATACGACAAATCGCTTGTTCGAAGATTTTATGACGACATGACCGCCGAAGGCCGCCGCGCTTCGACCATCGCCAGCGCCATCGAAATCAACCGGCCGGTCAACCTGTCAAAATGCCTTCGCGCAATTGATTTTACGAACGGCATCGTGCGCGAGGTTTCGGAGCAGGAAATGCTCGACGCCAAGGCTCAGGTAGGAGCGGGCGGCTTCGGTTGCGAGCCGGCGAGCGCCGCAAGCGTTGCCGGGGCAAAGCGTTTGGTTGCCGAGGGAGTGATCGGCCGTGACGAACGCGTCGTGTGCATTTTGACCGGTCACCAATTGAAAGACCCGGACGCAACGGTCGGTTATCACGGGATGGATGCCGCCTTGTACGAAAAATACCTCAAAAATCGCGGTGTTACCGAGACACCTTACGCCAACCGCCCCGTCACTGTTGACAACGACCTTGACGCGATCATTGCCGCCATTCAAAAGTGAACGACAAAATTCAAAACTCACAATATACGTAAAATTATATCGATTGGCCTGACTTTTGGATGGCGCAAGCTCGTATTTTTGCTATAATGTGCCGAACATGTTGGAAAGTTCGTACAATATATTACGCAGTGTGTTCGGGAATTCCTGACTGAATGGGAGTATCTTCCGCATGACGAGTGAAACAGCCGAGGTCCGGAACGATTCGAAGCCGCAAAAGGTCCGCGTTTATCTCGAAGAACGCAGTTACGACATTGAAATCGGCGTCGGCAACACGGAACATTTGGGGCCGATCATCAATTCGTTCAGCAACGTCCGGCACATCGTCCTGATGACCGACGAAAACGTCGCGCCGCTGTACGCGGACAACATCGCCGAACATCTGGCCGATTACGACCTGACGGTCGATATGATCGTCATTGAGCCGGGTGAGGAAAGCAAGTCGATCGCCTCGGCCGAGTGCATCTGGGAGCGGATGCTCGATATCGGCACCGATCGTCAGTCGGTCGTGATGGCCGTCGGTGGCGGTGTGGTCGGCGATCTGGCAGGATTCGTCGCGGCGACTTATGCCCGGGGATTGCGGTTTTTTCAAGTGCCGACCACCTTGTTGGCCCAGGTCGACAGTTCGGTCGGCGGCAAGGTCGGGGTCAATCTCGCCGGCGGAAAAAACATGGTCGGCGCCTTTCACCAGCCGTTCGGCGTTTTGATCGACACGCAAACGTTGGACACGCTTGACGACGCCCAATACCTGGCGGGGCTCGGCGAGGTCGTCAAATACGGCGTCGCGCTCGACGCGTCGCTTTTTGAACTGCTCGAAGCGAACATCGAACCACTGCGGCGTCGCGACCATCAAATCCTGACGGACATCATCGCGCGATGCTGCCGGCTCAAAGCCGACATCGTCGAACAGGACGAACGCGAAACGCTCGGACTTCGGGCGAAATTGAATTACGGTCACACCTTCGCGCATGCCTACGAAACGCTGGCCGGCTACGGTTCGCTGCTGCACGGCACGGCGGTCGCCATCGGGCTGGTCGATGCCGCGAAACTCGCGAGGAAACTGGGCCGCGTCGACGACCTGTTCCTCAACCGGCAAATCGAACTTAACGAGCGGCTCGGCCTGCCCGTCCGTTTTGACGGCGTCGACCCGGACCAGGTGATCGGCCTGATGACTCGCGACAAGAAGGCCGTGCGGGGCACGCTGCGGATCGTGCTGCCCTCGGATTTCGGGCAATGCGAACTGGTTGGCGACATCCCCCCGGAAACGGTCCGGGACGTTTTGATATAGATAAAACTATACGGTGACACGGAGTCGGAATGGAAAACATCATCTGCATGAAATGGGGCGTGAAATACGGCGCGGATTACGTCAATATCCTCGCGGGGATGGTCCGGCGGAACATGACGCGGCCCTACCGTTTCGTGTGTTTCACCGATGACGCCGCCGGCCTGAACGCGGGTATTGAGGTCCGTCCGCTGCCGGAACTGGAACTGCCAGGGCATCTGCCGGAACGCGGCTGGAACAAGCTCACCGTGCTTGGCGAAAAACTCGCCGACCTCGAAGGCCGGGCCCTCTTCCTCGACCTCGACGTGGTGATCCTCGACTCGTTCGAACCGTTTTTCGAACTGCCGGGCGACTTCCGCATCATCCACGACTGGGATTTCAAGGGCAAGATCATCGGCAATTCGTCCGTGTTCCGTTTCGAAATCGGAAAACACGCCGACGTGCTCGAATATTTCCTCACGCACGGCGACGAGGTTCGGGCCGCGCACCGGAACGAGCAGGCCTATCTCTCGCACGCGATCCACGCCAAGGGCATTTTGGAATACTGGCCCGACGAATGGTGCCGGAGTTTCAAGCGACATTGCATCCGCCCGTTTCCGCTGGGGTATTTTTCGCCCGCCGTCCGGCCGGAAGGGGCCAAAATCGTGATTTTTCACGGCAACCCGAACCCCGACACGGCCATCAACGGCTTTGTCGGCAAATGCGGCTTCCGCGCCGTCCGCCCGACCCCCTGGGTCAAAGAGGCGTGGCGGGAGTGAGTGGGATTAGGGGTTAGGGATTAGGGGCGAGGGGTTGGTGAAAAAGGTAGGGCGGTCTCGCCGGGACCGCCGCAATCAGAGCCCGAAGCGTAAGCGAGGGACAAGCATCGGAAACGCGACGCGGTTTTACGCATAGGGGAATTGCAATGGCTAAAAAACCTTATGAACCTTACACTTGGAATTTGGAGAACAAATCAGCGCCTTGGGATTTGGAATTCGAATCCCTGTCATACAAAGGACGGAAACGGCTATCGATTGATTCCCGGTATTTTGATGAATGCCTGGAACTTATTGAACGAGAAAAGATAGATAGCATTCATATTTTTTCATACAGATATAAAAAGAAAAGTATAGAGTTTATTAAAAACATCAAAGGCCTGAAAAATATATGTGTCACTGACATGAAAGGAGTCGATTATTCGCCCATCGAACAATGCCCTGAACTTGAGGAGGTGTATTTGGGTGGTATGGAAAAGCCAATTGACTTTTCCAAGCTTCCACGATTGAAAAGCATTGGTTTCGATTGGATTCCGGGAATAATCCTGCCTACACAGCAAAGTGGAAAAAACTTAGTGGAAATGTACATCACTTCACCAAAAAATGACTCCTTGGAAATTTTGCCATATTATGAAAATCTTCAACAACTAAAAGTCTTTCAAGGTGCAATCCGTTCCTTGTCCGGCCTGAAAAAATTCCGAAATCTCCTGTGTTATGAACACTATTACGGCAGAACACTTGCCGATATTTCGGCCATCACGAAGCTTCCGAAACTTCGGCAGATACGATTTGAGAATTGTCCGAAGATTCAAATGGGCGGGGTTTTTGAGAAATGCCGCGCACTCCAGTTGCTCTTGTTGTATCGAACGCCTGATCTCCCCAGCCTTTCATTTTTGAAAAAAATGAAGTCGATCAATCATGTGAGACTGGATTCTTGTTGTGTTCTCGATGGTGACATGACGCCCTTGCTGGCCCTTGATGAATTTATCTATGCCCCCAGCAAAAAGTATTACACCCACAGCGAAAAGGAATTGCTGGCCCTGCACAAAGAGATGAAAGAAAAAAAACAGGCCAAATCCGCCCGCAAAACATAGGACATTATTCATTGATTCAATGGGAATGTGCTCACGCAACCCGACGGCGGTCTCGGCGAGACCGCCCTACCTTTCAAACGAATATGTTGATTTGTTACGGCTTCTCACTGAACACCAACCCCTAATCCCTAACCCCTAACCCCTAATCCCTTCCCCACTCCCATGTCCATACTTTTCATCAAAGGCGGTCGCGTCGTCGACCCGGGCCGGAATATTGACCAGGTGACCAGCGTTCGCATCGCGGACGGTAAAATCGACGGGATCGGCGTGTTGCCGCAGCCGGGCGATCCGATGTTCAACGCGCAAGGCAAGATCGTCGTGCCGGGCTTGATCGACATGCACGTACACCTTCGCGAGCCGGGCCGGGAAGAGGACGAAACGATTGAGACGGGAACGCGCGCGGCCGTACACGGCGGATTCACTTCGGTCGTCTGCTGCCCGAACACGGAGCCGGCGCTCGATTCGCCGGGTGCGTTGGAACTCGTCAAGCAGCTTGCCGCCCGGGCGAACTGGTGCAACGTGTTCGCCATGTGCTGCATCAGCAAGAATCGGGAAGGCAGGGAGCTGGCCGAACTGGGCATGTTGTTCGAGGCCGGGGCCGTCGGGTGCAGCGACGACGGTTCGCCGATCAGTGACCCGGAACTGATGCGGCGTGCGTTCGAGTATTGCCTCATGTTCGACAAGCCGGTGCTGAATCACGCCGAATCGTTGCCGCTGACCAAGGGCGGCGTCATGCACGAGGGCAAGGTCTCAATGCTGCTCGGGCTTCGCGGAATGCCGGCCGCGGCGGAAGACGTCATGGTCGCGCGGGACATCGCGCTGGCCGAACTGTCCGGCGGGCGTTTGCACGTGATGCACCTATCGACGGAAGGGGCCGTGCAGGCCGTGCGCCGGGCGAAGGAACGTGGCGTGCGCGTCACCGCCGAAGTGACGCCGCATCACCTGACGCTGACCGACGAGTGTTTGCATTCCTACGATTCGAATTACAAGATGAACCCGCCGCTGCGCAGCCGGAAGCACGTCGAAGCCTGTCTCGAAGGGTTGCGGGACGGAACGATCGACGCCATCGCGACGGATCACGCGCCGCACGCGATCGAAAAGAAAATGCAGGCGATCGACGTCGCCCCGTTCGGCATCGTCGGGCTGGAAACGGCGCTCGGCGTGTTGGTGACCCGGCTCGTCAAACCGGGGCTGCTGACCTGGTCGCAACTGGTCGAAAAACTTTCGACGAATCCGGCAAAAATTCTCGGGCTGGCCAAGGGCACGCTGGCCGTCGGGGCCGACGCGGACGTGACGATCATCGACCCGGACCGCCGCTGGACGGTGAGCGATTCGGAACTGGTTTCCAAGAGCCGGAATTCGCCCTACCTCGGCGAGGAACTGACC
>JAVBQX010000059.1:0-27913 GCA_031548645.1 Thermoguttaceae bacterium | reverse complement strand
TTCAGGAAAACCAGGACTTGGCTTTCGATTTGGCCGAACGCATGTATTCCTTGCGGATCATCGCGCTTTCCTTGAGGCGGTCGTCCGGCATGTTGACGTTGACCATTTCGAGCGTCAGCATGTAATCCTTCTGTTTGTCGAGGTTGTCGACCGTCGTGCCGGAGGTCAGTTTCGCGAAAAAGAGGTACTCGAAAGGCGCCCCTTCCTGCTGCATGGCCGCGGAAAATTTCGCCATGTTGCTCGGCATGAACAGGTCGTCCGGCCGGAAACCGGTCTGCCGCAAAACGCCCTTGACCGCACGCGGACTGACGGTGGTGAACGATGAGGATTCGCTGATTTTCGTGTCGATCAACTCCTCCAACTGGTCCTTGAAATCGCCGATTTCCTCGTTGGTCTTGTTTTCCAGTTCGATGAAACAGACGCGGCGGACCGGCAGGCCGTCGTTGGAAACCGCGACCGACGGCGGAATCGGCTGCATGTAGGCTTTGTCCAACAGTTTGTCGGTCGTTTCGCAAACGATGGGGCGGAAGACTTCGGCCCCGGCCTGGTGGCTGCCGACTTTGTTCGCTTCGGTGCTGCTCATGACCCGACCTTTTTGCGTGTTGCGACAGCCGGCGGCGCCCAGCGCGAATCCGCCGCCCAGCAGCAGGGCCGATTGGAACAAAAAATTACGGCGATTCAAGCGTTTCATCTCGGGGAATCCTTTCCCGGTTTGCGTATCTGTGGCATTCTGCCTGTTTTGTGATGTGGCTCAAAGGAGAAAAACAGCAATCTGTACTATGTAACGGATGGAACCGCGTCCGGTCATCAGCCAAAATGCCCGGCCTTGTCAATTTGACAAAAACTCCCCGCACACGACTAAAACGAAGTCGCCCGGGAGCCAGTGCGGGAATCATACCAGATTTTACCGCTTTTGTGCAAGATGAGTTTGATTTTGCATTGTTTGATTATTCTGTGCATTTTAACACAAAACCATCATACAAAATCGTCGTGCCGCATGATGCCGGATTCGTCTTCGACTTCGGCGTGAGTCTGCCAGCGCCAGCGTCGGGTACCGCGTTTTTTTTCCTTGCGGGTTTCGATCCGCTGTTCGATCCGGAAACCGAAAAAAGCCTTGATCCGGTCCAGAAAGGTCGGTTCGAGAATGTAATCGACTTCGACGAGATCGAAGGGCTGTTCGGGGTCGAGATAAAGCTTTCGCATCGAGGTTTTCGGCCCGAAATCGCCACCGCAAACGCTGCATGGCAAGGTATTTTTCGGGGGACGCACCGCGTGGCCGCAACTGCGACACATGTGGCGATATTCCCAGGGACCGTAACCGTAATGCTTTTCTTTCATTTGAGATCGGGCAATTATCGGATGATTTCGCGTTTTTTTTCAATTTTGTTTATTCTTAGCCGCCGAACTTGTTCGGCGCGGCAGTCACGGCGTGACCGCCCTACCTGAAAACCCTAATAGTCAATGACGCTGGCCGTTGCCACCCGGTCTTCGAGGTTCGGGCGGAACAGCGTGATGATCAACAGCGGCAAATACCATGCCATGTAAAGCCCGCCCTGATGCGCCTGCCAAAACTGAATCCCCAGTAAAATGATCGTCGAACAGCACATCAGCGTCGCCAAATGCTTGCGTGAGGGCCAAAAAATGACGCCGATGCAGTAAATCACGAACACGACCATGATTGGGATGCGGTAAATCGGGGGAAAATCCTCCCAAATTCCGTCCGGAGCACGCAAGACCAGGTTGTGCGCCCCGATCATGTTGAGCCATTGTTCGCCGTAACTGCCGAATTCGCGGGGTGAAAACAGGAGCAACAGGTAAAATACCAGTATAATCCCAACGGCACCGATCAGGAAGCGAAAAAGCCCGCGTTTCCAATAATAACTGCACCAGAGCGGGACGAGAAAGATCGGGTGAAACATGAGCGCCGCCGCCGCGCCGAGACAAAGCCCGGAAAACAGCGGTCGACGGTATAGGACAACGGCCCAAATGATTAACGCGGCGGGAATTACGTGATCAAGCCGTCCGGTCACCTGGTTGACGTAGGGCAAAAGCAGGTACAGCATGGCCGCCGAAATGCCCGTCACGAGGTTGTTGAAATGACAATGCCCGATTTGCACCAGCCCGACGACGATGGCAATGTGCCCGAGCATGACCAGTGAAATGACGAGCATTTCGCACCAGGGGGAATATTCCCTTGCGGCGTCAGGCGTTTTCAATGGAGCGGGGGATATGACCTTGGCAGGGGCGTTGAACGTGTCGGCAAGTGCCTGCACGTCAATCGGCTGCAACGGTTGAGCTTCGCCGGGGGAAACTTCAGCCGTCGTTTCCTGCGGTTGCATGTAGGCGACGGGAATCACCGGGGAAGCGGGGGAATCAGGCGATAAAGCCAAATCGGTTTGCGTTTCGGCGGTTTCCGCAAAGGTTGCGGCCGTGTTCGCCGGGATGGTCGAAGGCCCCATGATCGTTTCCAAAACGTCGCGAAACACAGTGTTGGCGTCTTGCGTTCCGAGCATGGCGGCGGTTTTGTCGTCGCGAGTGCCGAGAATGACGGCTTTTTCCTTGAGGTAGGCCGGCAGAAAATCGCGACGGGGCGCCATGATTTGGTTGGTCACGTCGGTCAGCGCGAGGAACGGTCGAAAACCTGCAATGCGATATTGCAGCGGTTTTTGGTCGGCCTCCCAGTCGTTGAGCGTGAGAATCTGTTCAAGTCGCAACGTCCTCACCGAATCAATCGTCGCGCCGCGGTTGATCGTGATGTTGGCCGCCATGAACGCGACGAGCAAAATCACCGAAAGCGACATGCCCGCCGGGTTGAGGTTCGGTTCGATCAGCGGTCGCCGGACCATCAAAAGGTCCAAAAACAAGCGGATGCAGAACAAAAAAGCGCAGCCGAAGAGCCAGATATAGCCCCAGCGCGAGTCGTTCATCGAAAGGAACAGCAGCCCCGGCGTCAGGAGAAGCAATCCGATCAGGTCAAGGTTTCGGACGCTCCAAAACCGGTTGAATTTGAAAAAAACGGCAAATATGATCATCGACGACATGTAAAACCATGTCGTTGGAAGCATTTCGTACTGAAACAGGGAGGACGGCATTCCCGCAACCTGAAGGGATTTAGGATAAATACGAAAAAAATTCGAAACAGAAATAAAATCCGGCATATTTGCCGCAAAATTATCCCACGTTGTATTTTAGCAGGAAATTTCGGGTTCCGGTAGTCACTTGCCTCGAAACTTGACCGAAATTGACAGCTTTATGAAAATTGTGATCATTGCAATGGAAGATGCGGCACAACCGGCAATGTTGATCAAAACACAATGCCGGTTTATGATAACGGATGTAATTATTGGGGAGGGTGAAAAAACATGAACTTAACACACATTGCGGAAAATGTTGCCACCGTGGCGGAGCGGATTCGTCAGGCGTCGCAAAAAGCCGGTCGCGCCGCCGATTCGGTTCGGCTGATCGCCGTCAGTAAATACGCGGCGAAAGACGATGGAATCATCGACTCGCTCATCGACGCCGGGTGCCGCCACCTGGGGGAAAGCCGACCGCAACTGCTGGTGGAAAAAGCGATTCATTTTGCCGATCAAAAATCGAAGATTAACTGGCACCTGATCGGGACGTTGCAGAAAAACAAGGTTCGCAAGGTGTTGCCGCACATGGCCTTGGTCCACTCGCTTGATTCCCTGTCGTTGATTGAAACGGTGGACCGCGTTGCGGCGGAGGAATCGTTGCCGCCGGTGCATGGACTGCTTGAGGTCAATATTTCCGGCGACGCAACGAAGCAGGGCTTTCGACCGGAAGAACTTGCGCCGGCGATTGACGCCGTTTCGCGGATGCAAAACGTCCGGATTGACGGGCTGATGTGCATGTCGGGGCTGCATTCGACGGACGACTTGCGGCGAGCGGAATTCGCCGCGACCCGACAATTGGCCGAACGCCTGGCCGGCCTTTGCCCCGACAATTGCGCGATGCGGGAGCTTTCGATGGGAATGAGCGACGATTTCCAAATTGCCATCGAAGAAGGCGCGACGCTTGTCCGGATCGGCTCTTCGCTGTACGATGGCGTCATGATGATTTGAAATCAACCGCCACATTGACCGCGTTATGCCATGATTCATTGTGTCGTAACGCCGCAACCGTTTTGGAGAGGAAGACCGCATGAAATCCCACCAGATGACACGTCGTGAAGTGTCCTTTGCAATGGCCGGCGCCGCCGGTACCTGTTTGTTGCCGCAATCGCTTTGTGCCGGAGAAAAATCACCGCTTGCCGACTGGCGGGTCGGCCGATCCGTCGGCGGCGTTCGACCGATCGACCAGTTGAAACTCACCGAGGTGAAGGCCGCCGGTTTTTCATGTATTGAGATCAGCATCAGCGACGCCTCGACGGCGAAAATGGACGACGGCGAATGGCTCGCATGGTTCAAGGAACTGAAAAACGCCGCCGACGCCGCCGGGATCGAAGTACGGTCGGTGCATATTCCCTTTGGTAAAACATGGGACATTTCCGATCCCGATGAAACCGTCCGCAAAACGGCCGTGCAAAAATGCGGCAGGTATTTCGAGCTGATCGAACTGCTCGGCGCGAAAATTTTCGTCCTGCACCCGAGTTATGAACCGATCAAGGACGACATTCGACCCCGTCGGATCGAAAGCTGCATCGAATCGCTGAAAGAACTCGCCCCGAAGGCCGCGGACCGTGACGCCGTCATCGCACTGGAGAACCTGCCGCGAACCTGCCTGGGCAATACGAGCGGCGAAATCAACCGCATTCTCGACGCGGTCGATGTGCCCGAGGGGCTGCAAATCTGCTTCGACTCGAACCACCCGCTGAAGGAAAAGCCGGAGGAATTCGTCGCCGCTTGTGGCAAACGGATCGTCACGACGCACATGAGCGATTACGACGCCGTCGACGAAAAACACTGGCTGCCCTACGAGGGCGTCATCGACTGGAAGGCCGTCATGACCGAACTGGTCAAAGCCGGTTACCCCGGGCCGTTCATTTTCGAGACAGCCAAATTCAAAGACCGTCCCGCCGGCGACGGGGAAATTTTTGAAACATGGCTCCGCATCAAAAAGGAATTTGAAAACGGCTGATGTTTCGCCGAAAAGGCATCCCGGTGAGACAGTGCGGATCGTACCTGAAAAGGACCTGTCGCTCGCTGCCGAAACGCCAAACAAAAAAGCGTTCAATGGCAAATCTCCACCAACGACGTTCGAACAACCCCCAAAAAACCGTACCCGCTATCCAGGGGGCGGCCAGGTATGACTGAATTTGACGCCGCCTTTCGCGTTGCCGCAAATATTTCCCCCTGTTTCCGGGATGGCGAAATGGGGGTATACTATTATATTGAGACATGATGTGCCGGGATTTTCCCGGTCGGCGGGAAACGTGCGTCTGTCCCGAAATCATTCAATCGACAACCGAAAGGCAGTGAAAATATGGACCTCCATGAGCTGATCATCAGTCTGGCTGAAAAAAACGACAACAAAATCATCATGCTCGTCTCCGACGGAATCGGCGGCATGCCGATGACCCCGGGCGGAAAGACCGAGCTGGAAGCGGCCAACACGCCGAACCTTGACGCTTTGGCCAAAATCGGCGTGCAGGGCATGTCGCTGCCGATCCTGCCGGGCATTACGCCGGGCAGCGGGCCGGGCCACCTCGGACTGTTCGGTTATGACCCGCTCAAATTCATCATCGGTCGCGGTGCGTTGGAAGCGGCGGGAATCGGTTTCGCGTGCGGGCCGAACGACGTCGCGGTGCGCTGCAATTTCTGCACCGTCGGACCTGACGGCAAAATCACCGACCGTCGCGCCGGACGCATCCCGACGGAAGAAAGCGCCGAAGTGGTCAAGCTGCTTCGCGCGGTTAAGATTCCCGGCGTTGAAATTTTCGTCGAGCCGGTCAAGGAACACCGTTTCGTTGTCGTGTTTCGCGCCGCGGGCTTGGGCGGCAACGTCGCCGACACCGATCCGCAGGTCACCGGCGCACTGCCGCTGGATCCGGTCGCCCATGACGAGGCAAGCAAAAAGACCGCCGAAATCGCGAAGGAATTCTTCAACCAGGCGAAAAAAATTCTTGCAAGTCAACCGAAAGCCAACTGCCTCACGATGCGCGGTTTCGCCAAACGTCCGACATTGCCAAGTTACGAGGAACTGTACGGCTTGAAAGCGGCCGCGATAGCGGTTTATCCGATGTACAAGGGCTTGGCCAGCCTGGTCGGAATGGAAATCGTCGGCCAGCCGACGACGCTCGAAGAGGAAATTGACGTGCTGCGCGACAATTACGCCAAGTACGATTTCTTTTTCGTACATTTCAAGTACACCGACAGCCGGGGCGAAGACGGCAATTTCGACGCGAAGGTCAAAATGGTCGAGGAACTCGACAAGGTCATTCCGCGCATCATGGAACTGAAACCGGCCTGTCTCGTCGTAACCGGCGACCACAGCACGCCGGCGAAAATGGCCTCGCACAGCTTTCACCCGGTGCCGACGCTCATCGTGTCCGACCTGGCCCGCACCGACGCTTGCGATGCGTTCGGCGAAACGCAGGCCGGTTGCGGCGGACTGGGCCATTTCGAGGCGAAATATCTCATGCCGCTGGCCATGGCCCACGCCAACCGTTTGGGCAAATTCGGAGCCTAAGGCAATACGCCATGTACTCCGTCATACTTCGCTTACACTTTAGAAGGGTGAAAGAGGGGATTCGAACCCCCGGCCTTCGGAACCACAATCCGACGTTCTAACCAACTGAACTACTTTCACCGCAAGGAAGTTGACATTTTATCCCAAGGGCCGGGCGCGTCAAGGGCGAGGCGGCGAACTCTGACCAGCCGCCTGTCCGGTCAAAGCGTTCAAAAATTCGGGCGAAACATCGGAAAGCTGGATCACCTCGCAGGGCTGTTCCGGTTTGCGTTTGGAGCGGACGATCAGGATGATTTCGTCTCCTTCGTTCCGCCGGCGCTGCATTTCTTCCAGTGTCGCGATTTCCCTGTCTGTCAGACCGGTTTCCGTAAAGCCCGAAGGCCGCAAAGTCAAAGGTGGCAGCGCGTTCGTGTGGCTGGCGAGCGGAGCGCCCGGCGTTCCGATGGGTTGGGTTTCGACGGCGAAGCCCGGCTGAATCATGTTCGCCTTGTCGGTTTCGGGGAGAAAAACCGGTTGTCGAATTGCCGGATCGGGCAATACCGCAACGGATTGGGGTGAATTCCGGGAGGCGGAGTTGGCACTGACGGGGGGATTCGTCGGCATGACCGGCTGTACTGATTGCGCAATAGGAATCGCGGCACTCGCCAAAACGACCGGAGACGTTTGGCTTCGTGTGACAGACGGAGTTTGATAAACGCAACTTAATTTTGCATTGTCCAGCATGTTACGAATGATTGAAGCGGGAACGAAAAGCCCTTCGTCGTCATCGCTGCTTCCCGCGACGCAAACTCCGACGAGACAGCCGTTTTCAGTAAATAATCCTCCGCCGCTGCGTCCCTGAACCGGTGCGTTGTCGACCTGAATATAATGAAACGATGCCCCTACGTAGGGCGAAGTATTCGTCAGTGACCGCACATGATGTTGCCGAACGGTCGGATTGCCGCCGTTGTCGCAACCGGTGCTGATGAGCGTCATACCTTCCTGAAGCTCAAGCATCGGTGGTGCAACCGGAATGACGTCGACATTGAATTGCGGCGCGATTTTGACCAGCCCGAGGTCGAGTTTTTCGTCGTCATATCGGAGGCAGACGCCCGGGACGCGTTTTGGGGTATTGCCGCAATACAAATCGACCTCGATTCGTCCCATCCCCTTGGAATCCCGAAAGATATGACCGCAGGTCAAAATTAGCACTTCGCCGCCGCGTGCGTCGATGATTGTGCCGGTTCCCCAATCGTGCCCGTTCGGGCTTTCGACCCGGATTCGTACCGTCGCTTGCAACCAGGGAACTTCCGCCGGATGTTGATTTGCATTAAATGATGGTTGCGAAAGAGTTTGTTGCGAGGCCGGTTGCGGCCTGACAAGCGAGACCGGTTGAATATTTGGCTGGACGGTCGCTTGGTTCTGTTTCGGCTGTATTTCCGGACTTTGCTTGAGCGAAAGTTGCAGGCGGCGTTCCATGGCGAAACCATCGGTCACGCCTTCGATGCGGTCGATGACCCGGTCGCCGGACATCACGACGAATGTCGGAAGTGCCGTCACGCCAAGTTCTTCCGCAAGTTGCGGTTCCGCATTGGCGTCAACCTGCCGAATGGGATACCCCTTGCCAACCAACTGCTGCACCAGCGGTTCGATCTGGCGGCAGGCTGCGCAATTTTGTGACGTAAACTCAAGAATGACCGGATTTTCAGCTCGCGCCAGCCCTTGCATGGCCGACAAACAACCGAAAATTGTCATCGCAATGAAATAACTGTGAAATTTGAGAAGCATGGGCAAACCTCCGTGCGGCATCCGGCTGGGAACGGATGCAAGTGCGATCATCCCTGATCGTGTGATGTGAGAAGAAACGCGACATGATATGACGGCCCCCTGTGCGGCTGCCGTCGTCAAACATGCCGCATTTTACTCCAACGCCCAAAAACCGACAATATCAATTCCCTTCCACGAAAAGCAAGGCAGGGCTGCTGAGCCGCGATTGTCGCAACAATCAAAACAACCTGCTCGGCGGCGGCGAAGTTGCGGGTGACGCGTCAGGTGACGAATCGCCGCCCGGTTCGGGCACGTCCCGCCGGGCGGCTTCGGGCAGCATGTCGAAAAACTCGTCTTCCGACAGGACGGGCACACCGAGTTCGCGGGCCTTTTGCAGCTTCGAGCCCGCGTCTTCGCCCACGACGACGAAATCGGTCTTTTTCGAAACGCTGCCCGCCGCGTGACCGCCGCAATTCTTGATCATGCCTTCGATTTCATCGCGTTTGAAACGCACCAGCTTGCCGGTGACCACGAAGGTCTTGCCGGCGAACGTCTGCTCAAGGCCGTCGCCTGTTTCAGCGCTCGCGTCAAGGGCGACCATCGAAACGCCGACCGACTTGAGATCGGCAACGACCGCCGCGCCGTGTTCGCCTGCAAAGAAATGCGCGATCGACTCGGCCATGATCGGGCCGATCATGTTGATCCCGGAAAGCTCATCGACCGTGGCCCGGCTCAAAGTCTCCATGTTTTTAAAATGTTTGGCGAGTATGTCCGCCGTTTCCGCGCCGACGTGCCGAATGCTCAGAGCGTTGAGCAGCCGGGCGAGTCCGCGATTTTTGCTTTCCGCAATCGCCTTGACAAGGTTCGCGGGCGATTTGTATTCCTTTTCCCTGCTTTTTTTCCCCGCTTTTTTTTCCTCTTTGGGAAACAGGACTTCCTCAATCTGTTTGGCCGTCAGGCGGTACAGGTCGGCAAACGACTTCACCTTTTCGCTCTCGACAAGTTTTTCAATTTGCTTTTCGCCCAGCCCGTCGATGTTCATCGCGCCGCGACTGGCGAAAAAACGGATTCGCTCGCGCAACTGGGCCGGGCATTCGATGTTCGTGCAGCGAATGTAAACGCCGCCTTCGTCTTTCGAGAGTTTTTCGCCGCATTCGGGGCATGTTTCCGGGAAACGGAATTCGGGCAATTCCTCCGCGCGACGGTGCCGCTCGACCCGGACGACGTGCGGGATGATTTTTCCCGCTTTCTCAACGACGACGTAATCGCCGACGCGAATGTCCTTGCGTTCGATTTCCTCGGCGTTGTGCAAACTGGCTCGCGAAACGACGGTCCCGGCGATGTTGACCGGTTCCAGTTCTGCGACCGGCGTGACCGTGCCCGTCTTGCCGACTTGCACGCGAATTTCCTTGAGCCGCGTGACGGCCTCGTATTTCTCGAACTTGTACGCGACGACCCAACGCGGGCTTTTCGATGTACTGCCGAGTCGTTCACGTTGCTCAAAACGGTTGACCTTGAGCACGAGCCCGTCGATTTCAAAATCGAACTCATGCAGGTTTTCGACGAATTCCCCGCAAAAGGCGACCGCCCCGTCGAAGGTGTCGAACTTCCGCACGTTGGGCACCACGGGAATGCCGGCCTGTCGCAGTTCGTCGAGAAAGGCCATTTCGTTTTCGGCGTGCAGGCCCTCGACCATGCCGACGCTGTGCGCGAAAAATCGCAACGGGCGTTCGGCGCAGATTTTCGGATCAAGCTGCTTGATGCTGCCGGCGACCAGGTTGCGCGTGTTGGCGTAGGTTTGTTGCCTGTTTGCCGCCTGTTTCTCGTTGAGTTTCGCGAAATCCGAGTTCGTCATGTACACTTCGCCGCGCACTTCGAGCGTTTTCGGGAATGTGTCGTTCGCCAGACGCAGGGGCACGTCGCGAATCGTCCGCACGTTGCGCGTGATGTCGTCGCCCTGCACGCCGTTGCCACGCGTCAAGGCTTGCTCGAAAACGCCGTCTTGATAAATCAGCGACGCGGCCACGCCGTCGACCTTCGGCTCGACGACCCATTCGACGGCCTCGTCGGGCAGGTTCTTCTTGACCCGGTTCGCGAATTCCAGCAGTTCGCCGACGTTGTACGTGTTTTCAATCGAGAGCATCGGCACGCGGTGCGCCACGGTTTCGAAGTCGCCGAACAGCTTTTCGCCGATCCGCTGCGTCGGGCTGTCCGGCGTGACGAGTTCCGGGTGTTGCCGCTCCAGTTCCTTGAGCCGGTTCATCAGTCGGTCGTATTCCAGGTCGGAAATCACGGGCGCGGCCTCGACGTAATACCGCCGGTCATGTTCCCGAATCTCCCGCCGCAACGCGTCCATCTCTTTCGCCGCCGTCATGATGATTGGTCCCCGTATAGACATTGAGCGTTCTGAATTATTTTTTTCACACAAAGACGCAAAGATGACGATGACAAAGAACGCAACGTTCGTATTCATGCCCGTAGCCGCGTGAAACAAACCATCAAATATAGATTGGGCCGTGTCGGCCGTCAACACCATTCTGTTCGAACCGGGGTTCGATTCGGCAATCAACGGACCAGGTACGGCGACGCGGCGGCGAGTTTGAGAACGGTTTGCGCTTCGGCGGGCCGGTTTTCGGAACGCAAAGCGGCGGCCCACTCGTCGTAGGTTTGTCGAAGCAGCCGAACCTGATCGCCGCTGAGCAGTTTTTGCGACGGTTCGCCGATGGTCAGGCGTCGCACCGCTTCGGGGTAATCCCGCTTTCGCAAGGCCTCGTCGGCCCAAGCGACGACCGCTGCGGCACGCATGGTCTGCAATTGTCCGAGCAGTTCCGGCTTGACCGTTTGCGATGCCGGATTGGCCGAACGTTCCGACTGTCGCGGCGTGACGGCAAGCGGCGCAACGTTTGGCGTTTCAACGGCCGTTTCGTCGCCGTCGAGAACGATGGGACCGTTGAAAAGCGGCGCACCGGCGGGGGCGTCCGGCAGTTGCACGGTGAATTGTCCCGTGTTTTGCGACGCGACCGGTTTGGCGACCGTTTGTTTTTGCGCGGCGACCTGATTTTGCAACACCGATGGGGTAACCGGCGGGGGCGCCTGTGCGGTTGCCGGCGCGACGCCATGTCGGGCCAATTCGCGGTCGATGAGCCAGATGGCGCGGGAAAGCCTGTTTTCGTCGATCAATTGCCCCACATAATGCGTCACGTCGACGAGCTCCGCTTCGGCCACGTTGACGCCGTCCGGCGCGATTCCCGCGGCCAGATCGAATTGCTCAAAGGCTTTCCGGTCTTCCTGCGAGGCAAAAAGTTCGTTGGCCATCTTGCGGCGAACCGTGTAATTCAAAAAACGGAGATTCGGTTGGTTCGGCAGTCGGTCTTCGGCCAATCGCAGCAGGGTCAGGGCCGTTTCGTATTCGCGGCGGTCGGCCACGTTGACGACCCAGTGATAATAGGTGTGCACCTGATTGGCGCGGAACAGTTCGTAATCGTCGTCGACGAGCCGGCCTTCGTCGAGCAGTTGGGCCGCGTTGAGGTAATCGCCGTCCGACGCCCGGGCGATGGCCCAGTTGTTGAGCGTCGCCATGAGGTTTCGCCAGGCGTTGTCGTTGTGCGGGTCAAGGTGCAGGGCCTTGACGTTGGCCGCGATGGCCGTGTTGAAGCGCCCCGCGGTCAATTCGTCGACCCCGCGGTTGTAATAAATCGTCGCGATCAGTTGCACGTCGGAAATTTCCCGCAAATTCCGCGGAACTTCGTTCGGCGAAAGCGTCGGGGCCCGATCGGCGGGGTCATTGGAAATATTGTTCGCTACATCGTGGCCGGGAGATTGCGTCATAACGGGCAACTGTGGCGTTTGCCGGCGTGCGGCGAAATAAGCCGTATCATAACCGGCGTCTGTCCCGTTGTCCGAACGGTTGCGGTCGCGATCGGAAAGGTTGAACCAGTCGGCGCAGGTGGTTTCAAGGTCGATGACCCGGCTTTCGACGCGAACGCGACTGAGAGCGTGCCCACGCATTTCGAGGCCGCAAACGTCGAGCCCCGCCTGTTGGGCCATCGCATGAAACAGGACCGTCGCGCTGACGCAGTTGAAATTACCCGTGTCGATCGCCTGGGCCAGATTGGTGCAGCCGACGTCATACTTGCCGGTTAGCAGCCGGCTGTGCAGGATCTCGAAAACGGTTTGCGTGAGCCGGTCCTTCTGCGGGGCGGAGCCTTGCGGCTGCATTTGCCGGACGATTGACCCGACCTTGTCACGGTAGGCTTCGACTTTTTGGCGATCGTTCAAACCTTCGGCAACGAGCGCGGCGGAAACGATGTCCCAATGCTGCCAGGTTCCGTCCGTCGAATCGTCGAGCAGGTCACGTTCGAGGGCGTTCGTGACGGCGAGGGCGAAACGATAATATCGCGGGGAGTTCTGCGAACTCCCGAAACAGGGCAGCGCGACGACATAATAACCGTCAAGGCGTTCCGAAGGTGCCGGGGATTTTGTGTCGGAAATTCCGAGAAATAGCACTTCGCCGCCGTCAAACCGCACTTGTGACTGACCGGTCGGCGTTCCAACGGGCTGTTGCGCCGTCGCCGGCCCCGGGGAAAACACCAGAGCCAAGGTAAAAATCGCCAAACGCAACGCATTTCGCCCTCTCTCCTGCGAAAGGCCTGCCTTTGACGAAATTCGCCCTGATTGACTGCTTGTATTGAGCGGAACTCTCATTGATGATATTGCTAAAAATAACTTCGTGTTATCGTGCCAATGTGGCGACGGCTGTGTTGGAATCCGGTTTTGATGAAAACATATCGTAGTTTGAATGATTATTCATACTCTATGCAGTCTGCCGTGCGCTCCTGATATCCATAATTTGAACAATTTTCACCAAATTGCCCCGGCAGGTTGACAGTATTTTCCGCCCGTCGAAATTTATTGACGACAGGGCGGGTTCCAAAACAAATAATCTCTACAATCACTCCCGGTGTCATAAACGTCGTCCTGATTATTAAAGATAGGATGTTTTACCAAAAAAGTGGAGATGACTTGAGCGATTTTTACGCAAGATGCGTGTTTTTCTGAAAATCACGCTCCGGTTATAACGAACAGGAAACCTGTGTCGTTTGCCGATTTTTCTCACATAGTAAAATTCGCAGCTTGTCACAAAAAATACGTTTTTTCTTAAGTATTTTGCTTGAAAAAAATCAATTTTCCCAAAGATGCCAATCAAACGCTTGGAAACGCATTCGATGAGTTGGCCTGTTAAGCCGTTTCCATTTGATGCAAAAAAAGAAAAAATTGCGATCACGGAAATGTTCTTAGTCCGCTATAACGAAAAATATGCGGCATAATCCCTGCTTGGATTGATTGACTGATTAACACCAAAGCTTTCTGCCGACAAACAGACAACAGACAGTAGTTTTTATGTGCTGCGGTTTGCTGATCAAATGTTGAGTTGCACAATATAAGCAATTCTCACAATTAACAAACGGCGGATTCAATGATTTGTGGCAACTTTTATTCAAAAATACTTCGGGATTAAAGTAAAAATACGTTGTTTGCACAGTATGTCGCAATAAGAGAAAAGCACATGGTGCCCATCTGCTCGACAGAAAAATATCAGGACGCAGCGGGAGAAGCCTCCGGAATTCGGCCGAATTTCGGACGGTTTCGTTTTGCGCTCGTTTTATTTCATCTATTCTGCCTGCAATTCGCAAACCCTGTTTTTTTGCACGCACAAACCGGAAATCAGTCCCAAAACCTAACGCCGCACCCGTCTGTCGTGCGGGTCGCCGCAAAGCACGGGCAAGTCACATCGTTCGGCTCGGGCACGCTCGTTGCAAAGAAAACGAACTACGGCTTCATCCTCACGAACTGGCACGTCGTCTGCGATTCGAACGGTTACGTCACGGTGCGTTTTCCGGACAAGCAGGAATTCGGGGCTGCGGTGGTGGCCGTTGACGACCGCTGGGACCTGGCCCTGCTGATCATTCCGGAGCCGAAAAACGTTGCCCCGGTGCCGATTTCGCCGACCATTCCGCAAAACGGGGAAACCTATTGGGTCGCCGGTTATCGCGGGGGAGATGGCGCCTACCGGATTCGCGGCGGACGGCTTGCCTCGTTTCAGCGGCCCGAGCCCGATATCGTCGAGCCGGAATTGATAGAAATCGACGTGCCGGTTGAAAGCGGCGAGTCCGGCGGCCCGGTTTTCAACCGAAAATATGAACTGGCCGGCGTCCTGTTCGCCTCGGACAACGCAATGACAATGGCCAGTCATTGCGGGCGGGTCATCAAGTTTCTCGAACAGGCGGCTCCGCAAGTCGCGGCCCTTCCCGCAAGCCCCGAGCCGGTCATCAAGGCCGCGTCGCTGTCGCAGCAGAGCATTTTGCAGAAAGGCGGACTGTCCGCCAGTACGGCGATGGCATCCGGAACAGGGGGCGACACGCGATTGAATACTCTTCCTTCGTCGGTTTCCTCTTCGTCATCTTCCTTCGGCGCAAGCGGAATCCGTTCACGAAACGCCATTCAACCGACCGCATCGCAACAAATCGTCCGCATCACCCGACATGGATTTCTGGGGTTGCAATACGATCTTTCGGCGGCAAACGCCCTGCTTGCGGCGGAAAGTCGGGCCGGGACAGGCTCGCGGACCGGCGGCGGCACCCTCGCCGGAAGCGGTTTGTCCGGAAGCAACACCTCCGGCGGTTTCCAACTTGGCGGGACGGGTACGACAAGCGGAGCATCATCCGGCGGGACAAATGCAGCGATGCTCGCCGGAACGAATGCGACACCCGCCGCCGGGGCGGGTTACGCGACAGGCTATTCGCCCGGAAGCTCCACAAACAACACGCTTGCCGGCGGTTCCGCGTCCGGAACGACGTCACGCGTTGCCCAGCCGGTCACGCCGCGAACCGCGTCGCCAGGATACGGCACGACGTCCGTTGCCGCGACGAATTCGACCACCTCATCGACGGGTTCCGGCGCACGTTCCGGGGCCGGGTACGGATTGACGAGCACGACGGGGACGACGGCGGCTTCCGAAACGATCCCGACTTCGGCATCCCGATATGCGAGCAGTCCCGCCGCCGCATCGCCAGCATACGGCAACAACGCGGCTCGCGGCAACAATAATTCCTATGGCAACACTCCCGCCAACGGCAACGTCGGCGGCACGTCAAACGGTCGCACGAGCGGCGCGGTTTCCGGAACGTATACCCCGTCGCAATTTCAGCGTAAAACGGACACCGCCCCGGGCGGCACGCGCGGCGGAACCGGCGGCAATGCCGGGGCAGCTCCAAGCGGGTACAACAGCTACGGCAATAACATGACTTCGCCGACGTCAACCGGCGTCGGCGGATCGCGTTGGGCGAATGACACGGCCGTTTCGCAATACGCATTGGACGCGGCGGACATGCAGTCGGATGACGTCGCCCCCAAATACGGGGACGAATTCGTCGCCGAACCCGGCGGTCCGGAAGTGACCGGAGCCGGGTCGAAATTCGACGCCGTCAAGATCGTCATCGCCATCCTGGTGATCTTCTTCATCCTGTTCCACACCATCAAGACGATGGCCATCGCCGAAGAACGGCAGTGAGGCTTTTGCCGGCCCGAAGATCATTTTTTGAAAATGAAAAACACCGCCGCGATGAGCAGGAGAAATCCGACGAGGTGATTCCAGCGGAAGGTTTCGTTTTTGAACAGCAGGATCGTAAAGGCGGTGAAAACCGTCAGCGTGATCGTTTCCTGAATCACTTTGAGTTGCCAGAGATTGAATGGGCCGCCGTTTTCGCCGTAGCCGATCCGGTTGGCGGGCACCTGGAAGCAGTATTCGAACAGGGCGATCCCCCAACTGATCAGGATGACGGCGGGCAGGCCGAGTGAAGCGAACCACGACATCTTGCCGAACTTGAGATGGCCGTACCAGGCGAAGGTCATGAAAATGTTCGAAAGCGTCAGCAATGCGATCGTGGCGAGGATTCTCATGGGCGGCAATGCCTAAAAATATTTCGGTGCAACTGAAAATGCCCGCTGGACGCGGTTTCGTCACACGATTTTTTTGCAAAAGACTTCGCCGCGATCGACGACGTTCCAACGCATCGACTTGAGCAGGGCGACGAGCGGCGCGTTTTCTTCGGCGGCCTGGACCTCGAAGGTGGTGACGCCTTCTTTTTGAGCTTCGCGAATCATTTCACCCATCAGGTAAACGCCCAGCCCCTGCCCGCGGCAATCCGGGCGGACGTGAATGTTCATCAATCCCGCAGAAAGCGGTTTCGGTTTGAAAAAAATCCGCGAATCGGACGAATCGGTCGACGGCGGTTTGAAATCGGGCATTTCCTTCGAATCGGTGATGCGGATGTCGACCGAACCGACCGGCTCCGGGTCGTTGGGAAAATTGCCGCGGAGTTCGAGCCAGGTGAAATGGCACATCATGCAGGCTTCCCACCAGTGTTCCGCCTTGGGCAGGTCTGTCCGGGTCAGCGCGATTTTACGCCGCCATTGTACTGTTTTTGGGGTGATCGGAATTTTATAATTTTTCAGCGAAATGCGGAACAGCAGCGTTTTGTTGATCGTTTCGTAACCGGTATCGCGGAACAGTTCGATGGCCAGCGTGTCCGATTCGAAGACGCCGATCGGTTCGCTGCCGCCGTACAGCCCCATGTAAAACGGCGCGGCGGGACGCACGGCGCCCCCGTAAATCAATTTGGCCCCGCGTTCGACGAGGTAGTTTTCGCAGTTCTTGAGCAGTTCGGTTCCGGCGGCGACGCGGTTTTCGTATTCCGGCAACACCATCATCATGCAAATCACGCCAGTTTCGCGGTCGATGTCCGTGTGATCGTGATTCGGCCCGAAGGCCGCGTGCGCGAACCCGACCGGTCGGTCGTCGTCAAAGGCCAACAGCAGTCCGCGGCGGTCGAAATAAGGGCGACCGAGTACGTGTTGCTCAAGCAGTGCCATCGACAGGGGGCGGAAATGCACGGGATTGAGACGCGCACGTTGATCCCAGATGTGCAGCAGTGCCGGCGAATCCGAATTGCGAAATGGCCGAATCGTGAGCAAATGACGGTCCTTAATTGACAGGGGGGCCGAAGGGGGAAGGTGAAAGGTTGAAGGAACAAGGGAGAGGAAAAAACGCCATTTTCCTGTTTCCTTCACCTTTCTACCTTTTTAGATTGAGACACCTTGTTTTTCAAGGGGGACGCCGGTTTTTTGTGGCGGAATCACGCTGTTTGTCCGGGGATTGCGCTACGCTTCATCCCCGGCTCCTGAATCTCCTCCAAATCCTGGCTCCTCACTCAATCCCCCCTCCGCGAAACGAAATATGATACAATGGCGGACAGTTGGCGGTTTTCCGCTTGAAAAATTTGCCGCAAGATCACGCTGGAGAATATCCCCATGTCGAAAAAAAGACTGTGTGTTGCCGTAACCATTTCCTTGTTTTATGCCGGTGTCCTCATGAGTGCCCATGCCCAATCGAAATTCGTTGCGAATTATGACGAAGCCAAAGTGCCGGAATACATCTTGCCCGACCCGCTCAAGGCCGCGGATGGTGCGCCCGTGACGGACGCCGAAACTTGGCGCAATTCGCGTCGCGGCGAACTGCTCGGCTTGTTCGAGCGCGAAATGTTCGGCAAAACGCCCGACGCGGCGACGACCCTCCAAGGGCGACTGCGTTATGAACGGCTGTCGGAAAAAAACGATGCCCTCGACGGCAAGGCGACGCGGAGCGAAGTTCGCGTCTTTTTTTCCGAAAAGCCGGACGGGCCGTACCTCGACCTGCTGATTTACGTTCCCAACAAGGCGGCGGGGCCGGTGCCGGCCTTTCTCGGGCTGAATTTTCAGGGGAATCAGTCGATCACCGACGAACCGGACGTCATGATTTCCGAATCCTGGTTTCGCAATCAGGGCAACGACGACCGGGTGGCCGACAACCGTTCGACGGAAAAGTCGCGTGGGGTTGCCAAGTCCCGCTGGCCGATCGAAATGATTCTGGATCGCGGTTACGCGCTGGTCGTCGGCTATTACGGCGACATTGACCCGGATTTTGACGACGGGTTTCAGAACGGCGTGCATCCGCTGTTCTTTCGCGAAGGGCAGACGCGGCCCGACGCCGACCAATGGGGCAGCATCGGGGCCTGGGCCTGGGGGCTGTCACGGGCGCTCGATTACCTCGAAACCTGCGACGCCATCGACGCCAAACGGGTGGCCGTGTTCGGACATTCGCGGCTGGGCAAGACGTCGCTCTGGGCCGGGGCTCAGGACGAACGTTTCGCGCTGGTCATTTCGAACGATTCCGGCTGCGGCGGGGCGGCCCTGTCGGGGCGGGCGGTCGGCGAGACGATCGGGCGGATCAACACGGTGTTCCCGCACTGGTTTTGCGGCAATTACAAAAAGTACAACGAAAACGAAGCCGCGGCCCCCTTCGACCAGCACGAACTGATCGCCCTGATCGCGCCGCGGCCGGTTTACATCGCCAGCGCCGAAAAGACGCCTGGGCCGACCCGAAAGGCGAACTGTTGTCTGGTTTCAACGCCGACACGACCTACCGCCTGCTCGGCACGGACGGTATCGGCGACGCCGCGAAGAAATTGATCGTCCGCGAAAAGGACGGCATGATTTACGATGTCGTCATGCCGCCGCTCAACGAGCCGATCGGCGCGACGATCCGCTATCACATCCGCACCGGCGAGCACGACGTCACCGACTACGACTGGCGGCAATATCTCGACTTTGCTGATGAAAAGATGTAGGGCTTTCGCCAGGAAACATGGGGCTGGCGCAAACCTTGTCAAGATCGCCCTGTACATTTAGCCCCCATGTACGGAAAACATGACGTGCTTCCGTACGCCTTTCGCTTCGGGGCGGAAATTGGGGGACGGAATAAGTAATTTGGGAAAATTGTCGCCCGCCGTATTGAAACGAAGCGTTACATTGGCTATAATCCGCACGAACGGAATTGACAGCTTCATTAGGTTGTCTCCGTTGTAGCGGGCTGCACGGCCTACCCGAGGTCGTATGGCATCTGAGGAACCAAATCAAACTTCTTTTCACAAAATTTTTCATGGAGGAAACTTATGGCGACCCGTATTCCGATGAACCAACAGGACCTGATCGAGAAGGAACACCGCCGCAAACTCGATTTGAACACCTCTGAAATCGGATTGTCCGTAAGAACAACGAATTGCCTTGAGGAACAGGGCATCTTCACCGTCGAGAATCTCCTGCACTGTTCGCGGGATGAATTGCTCGGAATTTCCAATTTCGGCGAAAAAACGCTCGAAGAAGTTTTCATTTCACTGGAAAAACTGGGATTTTTCCGCAGCCGCCATTGTCATGAAAGCAGCATGGCTTGAACGGATTCCACGCGATATCCTGTTGAAAGCCTTGCGATTTCGACCTATAATACTTCGTATATTGGCTATTTTACCGCCTTTCGTTTTTCGGACGGCCGGTTTGGTGTTGTTTTGCCTGTCCAAAATGCTGACAAAAAGCAGGGAAGGCGAAATGACCTGCTTTTTCCCCTTTGATTTTGCCGCCCCGCCATGCGAAGTTTATCGGCACGCCTGAAACGGTTGCTCAAATTTGTGAGAATGCCTGTTTTTTTCAAGTCAAAACAGGTGGCGCCCTCGTTTTTCTTGTATGGCACGCTGTTTGTCATCGGGACGGCTTTTTTTCTCCTGCACCTCTTCACTTGGGCTTTGCCGAACTGGAATTTCCGACGGGATTTCGAGCAAACGCTGTGTACGGTTCTTGAAACACGCGTGACGGAACTCCGCAAAGACGATGCAACCTTGTATCGGCCGGAAATCCGTATCGAATATGTCTTTCGCAATGTTCGCCATGAAATCTGGACTTACGAACAGGAAACGCTCAGCCCGGACCAGCCGCTCGGCTACGGCGACAGCAAAGAATCGGCCAAGTCCATTGCGGATTCCTACAAACCCGGGCTGCTTTCCTCCTGTTGGGTGCGGATCGACGATCCGCGGGATGCGATTTTGTATCGTCCCCCACAATTCTGGGGTTGGATATTCCTGCTGATGATGTTTCTCATCGCCGCTTCCGGTTTCATTGGACTGTGGCTGGCCGTTGTCAAAAAGCGGTTTTCGCGCGAACGCCTGGTCGACAAGCGGTCGCAGGGCCTGCCTTTCCTGGGCGCGATCAAAAAACGCAAGCCCTTCCCGACGGTTCCCGACCCGGCGGCGATCAACGACAGCCCCGGCACGCACCTGGCCTATCGCCTGCCGACTTCGCAGATTTCGGTCATTCGCGTCATCGGGTCGATCGTGCTTTGCGTGTTTTGGAACCTCATCGCCTGGATCGTCCTTTTTTCCGTGTTTTTGGGGGACGCCGAAAACGCCCCTTCGCTCGTGTCGCGTATTTTCGCGGTTTTATTTTTCCTGCTCGGGCTGGGCATGGTTGTCTGGGTCATCAATCTGGCCGTCATCGCCTTCGGCGTCGGCGCGACGCTGCTTGAGCTATCCGACCACCCGATCATCCCGGGCCGGAATTACCGCCTGTACCTCATGCAATTGGGAGCCTTCCGCGTCAAAGAATATGCCGTTTCCGTCGTTTGCGAGGAAGTCGCCCGATTTCGCCAGGGAACCGACACGATCACGACGCACAAGGAGGTATTCCGTCGGACCTTATTTCGGAAGGCGGATTTCGAAACGCGGCAGGACGCGCCGCTGGTCGAGGACATGAAGTTTTCGTTGCCCTACGGCGCGATGCACTCGTTTTTTACCGAGCACAACGAAATTCGCTGGAAGATCATCGTCCGGGCCGACATCGCCCATTGGCCGAACCTGAGCCGCGACTGCCCGATCATCGTGCGGCCGTCGCCGATCATCGCGTCACCCTACCTTGCCGAGTACGATGACTTCGACCTCTATCCGCGTTGAAATATTGCCTACTCATCGAGTATCTTTTTGATTATTTTTTGATTAAAAACACGAATCAAAGCGATAATTCTAGGAAAAGCGTGTGCGATCTGCGTATTTCCATGAGTTTTGTGGCGTTTTAAGCCTGTTGTGTGGCAACCGCAACCACGTGTCTTTCCCATTTTATCAACGGGAGAAGGTTTGTCGGAAATTGGTGGCTGCTTGGCGTATCATTTGCCCGTGCTACAAGTGTTGAAATATCACGAAATGACGTAAAAAATTGCGATTGCATCAGTTTTCCAAGAAAATATGCCTTATTTTGCCTTTTCCCGGAATCGCCGGCAAATAGCCTTTGTGTTTTTTGAAGAAATGAACTATAATTGATTTTCCAAAACAATTGTCGGTTTTCATCAAAACTGTGGCGAAATATTGGCGAATAATAAAAATGTGAGGCATCTTCCTTGATGCAAAGACATTGCGACAAGGGGGGCTCGTGACATAACGGATTTTGTTGAAACGAATTATGGGCGCAACATATTATATACAAATCTGTCCCACCTGCGGGCGGCGGCTGGAAGTCAAAATCGAATACATCGGGTTGGAAGTGAGTTGTTATCACTGCCGTGCCAGGTTTATTGCCGAAAATTCGTGTACGCAGCACCTGCCCGGCTCCGTATCGCATTCTCCGTCCTCCGGTGGCACGGGCGCGATGACCTATTGCGTCCATCATTCAGGCGAAGGGCCGGTTTCATTCTTTTCTTGAATCCCGCCAAGACACCCTTTTTTTCGCTTTTACGTCAAGTTGACATGCGTGACTTCCCGTTCGGGGAATTTGACGATGGCGACCGACGGCGTGGCGACGCGGTGCATCGCGCCGGGGTTTAGCACGATTGTCCGGTCGCAGCCCATCCAAAGAGCCGACTTGTGCGTGTGGCCGTAACAGAGCATGTCCCATTTGCCGGAAGAGGCTTCGCGGTCGAAACGAATCTGGTCGTGCCCGTGCAGAAAAGCGATTTTCGTGTCCGCGAACGTGATATGACCGAATTCACCGTGACAGGCAACCTGTCCCGGTTCGAACGTTTCGCGGAGCGCGGCCCCGCCGCCGTCACAGTTTCCGAGAACGAAGTCGAGCGGCGTCCCTGAAAATTGCGACAGGACCGCCGCCGAACCGACGTCGCCGCAGTGGATGATTCGCTCGACGCCGAACTCGCGGAAAACGAGCATCGCCTGGTGGGCCAGAAGAATATTGCCGTGCGTGTCGCTGATGACGCCGAGGTACATGAGAGTGTGGAGTGTGGAATTTGGAGTGTGGAGTTCTTAGCCGCCGGGCTTGCCCGGCGCGTCAATACAGCGCAATCCCCGGATAAGACGCATAAAAACAAATCAGAGCCCGAAGCGTAAGCGAGGGTCCGCTGGGGAACCTGACTTGCGCCACGCGCTCTGAATTCTAATCGCCTGCCCGGCAACGAGACTTTTTACAGGAAAATACGTCCCGGCTGACGGGGTGGGCTCGGTTTTTTGATCGTGATGCCCGCTTCCTTGAGCAGTCGGACGTAATCGACCGCGATGCTCATCACCTCATCGAGGTAATAATCCCGCTTGATCTTCGAATCGTTGTTGACGATTTGTTCGAATTTTTCCTGTTCTTCCTTGTCCGTGTCGAGCTTGGCACGGTCGGCGTTGTAGGCTTCCTCGTTCAACGGAATCGAGGGCCGGTCCTTCATCTCGATGTAGGTCTTGATGTTGCGTTCCGTCCGCTGGAATTCGGCGTCCTCCGCGACGCGTTTCGCCGAGTCCTTCCGCAGTTGTTCGTCGATTTGCGGCGTCACGTATCCGAAATCGGGATAATCGCTGGGCGCGACTTCGTCGTAAGCCAGGTGGTAATCCAGGTCCGATTCGGAAATGTCCTTGATGTGGTCGATCAGCGAGGGGATGATGACGTCCGACTCGACCCCCTTCACCTGCGGGGATGTTCCCGCCGGAAGGTAGTATTGCTGGATGGTCAGTCTCAGGGCCCCGTATTCCGGCGGATTGGTCAACGAACCGAGCAGGCGGTTTTGCGACAGCGGCTGCACGGCCTGGACGCTGCCCTTGCCGTGGGTCCGCGAATCGCCGACGATGATGCCGCGTTTGTAATCCTTGATCGCCCCGGCGAAAATTTCGCTGGCGCTGGCGCTGAACTTGCTCGTCACGACGACCAGCGGGCCGGACCACGAAATGCTCGGATCGGGATCGTACTGCGGACGGACCCGCGTTTCCTCGGTCCGCTTGAGCTGGACGACCGGGCCCGATTCGATGAACAGGCCGGTCAGCATGATCGCTTCGGTCAGCGAACCGCCGCCGTTCTTGCTCAAGTCCAACACGACGACGTCGACGTTTTCCGCGTTGAATTTTTCAAGGAGCGCCCGGACGTCCGTGGTCGTGCTTTTCGGGTTGCGGTCGCCGCGTTCGAGGGCCTTCATGTCCAGGTAGAAGCTGGGCAGGTCGATGATCCCGACGCGATAGGGCGTCCCGTCATCTTTTTTGCCGACTTCGAAGACGACCGATTGCGCCTGGCTGTCCTCCAGCTCGACCTTGTCGCGGACGAGATCGACGATCTTGACGCCGGAACCGTCGTCGGGCATGATTTGCAGCCGGACGGTGGTTCCCTTTTTGCCGCGGATTTTCTTCACGACATCGTTCAGTTTCCAGTCGACGACATCCTCGATTTCGCCTTCTTTCCCTTGTCCGACGCCGATGATCTTGTCGTCGATCTGCAAACGTCCGTCCTTGGCCGCGGGGCTGCCGGGCAGAATTTTCTTGATCGTCGTGACGCCGTCTTCCGACATGAGCGACGCCCCGATGCCTTCCAGGTCCAGTCCGATGCCACTTTGAAATTCATCAAAAGTGGTTTGCGACATATAACTGCTGTGCGGGTCATAAGCTCCGGTCACGGCCGAGAGATACAGCTCCAACACTTCGTTGTTGTTGGTCAGGTGAATGCGTTTTTTGGTACTTTCATAGCGGCGTTCGAGCCGCGTGATCGGATCTTCCTTCGCCCGGCTGACGGCGGATTTCGTTTCCGTATCCCCGTTTTTCTTTTCGAGGAAGTCGCGGTTTTCGGCCTTCAGTTTGAGGAGGTCGAACTTGACCTTCCTGCGGCAGCGGTCGTAGGCTTCCTCTTTGTCTTTCGGGTAGTTCAGCAAATCCTTGTCGATGACGAACTCCTCGTTGGCGGTGAAATCCTGCGGCGTTTTGAGGATTTCCTCGGTCATGGCCGTCCGTTCGTCGAAACGTTCCAGGTAGCGGTTGAAAATATCGAACGCGATGTCGACCTTGCCCGATTGCAATTGCTTGCAGATGGCGCCTTCATATTTTTTGAATTCATCAATGTCCGACTGGTAAAAGTAGTATTTCAGCGGGTCGAGCGACTTGAGGTACAGGTCAAAGGCCCGTTTTGAGATCGTTTCGTCGAGCGGGTGCTTGGAAATATGCTGCTGCGGCATGCGCAGTGCGATCAAACGGCCGATAATGCCGTCGGCCGCGGTCGGTTTCAATTCGCCCGCGGCGGTCGAAGTTTCCTGCGGACTTGTCGCCGCGTTGCAGGCCGCGTGCGTCAGCAGAAACGGAACGGCGACAAAGATCGCCGCGAGTAAAAACCAACACCAGGTTGTTTTTTTGGAAAAACGGTGTTTCATCATCAAAGAATTCCTCTGTTTTCATTCCGGTCACGGAACCAAACCCATGACACTGTCTAAACTTCGCGGCAGAAAAGTGTTTGCCGCGAATGATTTTTTATTTTTCAATAAGGTGACCAAGGCATTGTACCGCCCCCCCGAACTCACGGGAAGATATTTCAGTCAATGCACGAAAGTCTATTTTTACCAAATTTCGCCTTTGAAATGCAATGCCATTTTAGGTAAAAACCCAAAAAAGGCAAACCGTGGGAAAATACAAAGGCATTCGGGACGGTCTTCTATCGACTTTCCAGCAGTTTGTCCGTCGCCTTGATGCAATCTGTCATGGCTGTGCCGGATTTCGGTCCGCCGGCACATTGGACCATGAATACCGAAACGATATTGCGTTTTGTGTCAACGGCCAAGCGAGTCCCATAGGCTCCCCCGTGACCGAAATGATCGTCACTCCGGTCGAAGCACAATCCATAATTACGTTTTAAAGTACCCGTCTGGTCTTTTTTCAATTCGGAAATCGCCTCTTTTGTCAGAATTTTCCTTCCATTCCATTCGCCGTCGTTGGCCAACATGAGACAGAATCTCGTACAATCCGCCGCCGTCGAAAACAGTCCGCCGCCCGGTTCGGCGTGACGTTTTGTGCGGTCGTTGAGCGGATAATTCAGATAATGCACCGGCACTTCTTCGAGGGCTTTTTGTAAGGCGTTGTAGCGGTATGACTTGGCGAGCCGCTTCAACTGATCTTCGTCAGGCCAGAAGGTCGTATCGGTCATTCCGAGCGGGACGAAAATCCGCTCCTGCAGGAAATCCGCATAAGTCATGCCGCTGGCCACCTCAATGACGCGGCCGGCGATATTGATTCCTTGATTTGAGTAAAGGAAATCATCGCCCGGTTGAAATTGCAACGGCCCGGTCACCGAGGGCAGCGATGCGAATTCCATCGAAACCACGTCGAGGCCGAATCCCTGCAATTCCGACAAAAACGCGAACCCCGCCGTATGACTGAGCAGGTGCCGGATCGTCACGGGCCGCGTCGGGGGCGTCAGGACAAGCCGCCCGTCCTCGCGCGATTCGACGACCATCAGGTTGTTCATCGCAGGAATGTATTTGGTCACCGGGTCGTCGAGCGAAATTTTGCCCTCGTCGACGAGTATCATGACGGCCGCGGCGGTAAACGGTTTTGTCATCGACGCGATCCAGAACATGCTGTCCGGCTGCATTCTTACGCCATTTGCGACGTCGGCGTCACCGAGCACGTTTTGACTGAGAATCGTGCCGTCCTTCGCGGCGACGACGGCGACGACGCCCGCGATTTCGTCGTTGTTGTCAATGTGTGGTTTCAGCGCCGCATCGATTCCCGGGTCGGCGGGCGGCGTCTTTTCCGATGCCGCAAGCGGACACGCGACCATTAACGCCAAAAACAGCAGCGCCGCGGAACACGGCTTCCAAACACGGTGTCGTCGATGATTCATGATGAGCCTCCGGAACATGAGAAAAGTTTGACTTGAAACTTCCCTCATGATACAGGCGACGCAAGGCCTTTTCAAGACATGCTATTTGACATGCAGGAGAACTGCAATGCGGAATTGAGGTAATTTTTATTTCTCGCAGAGACGCGGAGCACGCAGAGGAATTCAAAACAACCCATGTTTTGCACATTACATAACGGTATAATAACAGATATTTGCAGTGGTTGTTATGATTTTTAATATGAAATATCACTCTGCGTCCTTTGCGTCTCTGCGAGAATTATTTTTGCTATGCAATTCTCGTGACTCGACATGGTGAAAGAATCCCTCGACGTTGACGCCGTGTTTTTTGGCCAATGCCATGAAATCCGCTTCGACGGCATTCCAGTATTCGCGGCTTTTCACTTCCATGTCGAAGGACGGTCGGAGGCCGTGATCATACGCGGAAACCGCGCGAAGAATGGCGGCCATATTGCCGCAGTTGACGTTCAAGGTTTCGCCGTAAACATAGTCGACGATTCCTTCGAGCGACGCGAAGATTTTCGGCAAATCGGTGATTCCGTATAAAATCGGGCCGATGAACGCGAAGGTTCGGATGCCCTCTTCGTGCAACGTTTCCAGCGCGGCGATGCGTTGCCTGACCGGCGACGCACACGGCTCGAAAATGCGGCGGGCCTTTTCGTCGGTCAGGGCGATCGAAAAGCCGACCGATGCGTCCGGGATGCGTTTCAGCAGGTCGACGTCGCGCAGCACGAGGTCGGATTTCGTGAGAATCGACGCCCGAAACCCGCGTTCCGGGGCGTCGGCGATTTGCTCAAGAATCGAACGCGTCAATTTGTGTTTCGCTTCGAGCGGCTGATAGGCGTCGGTGACGCTCCCGAAAAACGCCCCTTCGCCGGGCTGCGTTTTTTTGAAGCCTTTGGCGAACACCTCGGCGGCGTTGATTTTCACGTCAACGAATTTCCCCCATGGTTCCGCGTGACTCGTGAACCGTTTCATGAAACACGCGTAGCAATAGACGCAGGCGTGTTGGCATCCGACATAAGGATTGACGCTATAGCCCATCCCGCCCAGGTCGGTTTTCGCCAAGACCTGTTTTGCCATGATTTCGCGGATTTGCACCGGCTACACTTTCTTTTCCGCAACCAGCCGGGCAAAGTGTTCGAAGGAACGGTCGTAGGTTTTTTCAGCGTCTTTCGGAAAAAAACAACCGGGCAATTCACGCCGCGACAAATGCGAATGCAGGCAATCGCAACAAATGCCGCGCTTGCCGCAGGGATAGGAACAGGTACATTTCGTCTTGTTTTTCTCGACTTTGCATTCCATGCGGGACTCCATCTGAACGAACGTTTTCAAGGGAAATTTCAATTGGCCATCAGGTCGCGGTTTTGCCGGACGTTTTTGGTTCTTCCTTCAAAACCAGCACGGGGCAATGGGCCAAATGCACGACGCGGTCGGTCGTCGAACCGAGCAGCAGCCGTTTGAGCGGGCCGCGTCCGTGCGAGGGGATCACGATCAAACCGGCGCC
>JAVBQX010000242.1:0-22521 GCA_031548645.1 Thermoguttaceae bacterium | reverse complement strand
TTCGGCGGCGAATGCGGCGAAAATTCCGAACGTGTGAATGCTCTCCGAGACACCCCCGGCGAGGGCAAGGTCAACTTCCCCAAGTCGAAGCATTTGAACGCCTTGGATCAAACCGGCATTCCCCGCCGCACAGGCCGCCCCAAGCGTGTAATGCGGGCCGGTGATGCTTAAATTTAATGTTACCTCACCGGCAGGATTGTTGGCCACCGTTCGCGGGTTGTGGTGGTGCGACCAGATTTTGCAGTCGTAATTGAACTGGCTGATCTGGTAAATTTCGTTTTCCGTTTCAACATTCCCGTGTTCCGTAATACCAAGGAACACACCGACTTGCGAACGGTCAACCGCCTTGATGTCGATTCCAGCGTCGTTTAACGCCTCGTTGGTGCAATAAATCGCGATGCTCCCGGCACGGGTTCCACGGCGCAAATCCTTGCGGGTTTGATACTTTTGTGCGTCAAAATTGCAGATTCCGGCCAGCGTTTTGCCGAAGTAACGAATTTCATACGACTGAATTCCGCTCTGCCCGGCCAAAAGTGCCGCACGATAATCAGAAAGATTGTTCCCGTTCGGCGCGGTCAAACCGACACCAGTAATCACAATTCTTTGGTTGTCCGGCAGTTGCATCAAATCACCCTTTCGTTTGCTTGCTCAAGTCACCCACCGGCCATTATAGCGAAATCAGGCGGACGCAAAAGCTGGAAAATGCAACCTTACAGGATAATCGGAAAACGGCCATTCGGCAAGTCGCAGGTCAGGTCCGCGGCGAGAAATGCGGGTTATTCCGGGAAAATCGCAACAACAATTATATTTTATCCACAGATTTCGCAGATGACGCAGATTTTTTTGATATATGCCACCGAATGCCCAACGCAATTAACAACCGCAAATTTAACGTGACAATATAATCTGTGTAAATCTGCGTTATCTGTGGATAAAAAAGAAGATTTAATCCTGCGCGATGATTTCGGTCGGGTCGGTGATGACGTCGGTGATTTGAATGGCCGTGTAGCCTTTGTAGGCGCCGGGCTTGGCCCAGTATTTCGGGATGCCCTCGACGCTAACCAAAAGCGGGTCGTTGACGTTTTTTTCCGTGCAGATGATGTCGCCGACGCGGAGCTGCACCAATTCGCTCATGCTGATCTTGGCCTGGCCGAGTTTGACTTTCATGCCGACGGTCATGTTGCGGATCGACTTGCTGATCTTCTCGATCGATTGCGGCGTCGCCTGGCGGCGTCCGTAACTGACCCACGAGTTGGAAGCCAGCTTGCCCGAGATGCGTTCAATGGCGTTGTACGGAATGCACAGGTTGATGATGCCGCGCACTTCGATCAGGGCGACTTCAAAGCAGACCAGCACGACGACTTCGTTCGGCGGCACGATTTGTATCAGTTGGGGATTGCTTTCGACCTGCACGACCTTGAGATCGAGTTCGAGCACGTTCTCCCACGCGTGTTTCATTTCGTCGAGGAACAGGCTCGTGATCCGGGCGACGAGGCGCAATTCGATTTCTGTCAACGGTCGCCGCGTCGCGCTCGACGGCTCGCGTCCGCCGCCGAGCATGCGGTCGATCATCGGGTACAAAATCGACGGGTTGATGTCGAGAATGAGGTTTCCTTCGAGCGGTTCGGCCCGCAGGAGGTTGAAACAGGTCGGGTTGTCGAGACTGAAAATGAACTCGCTGTAGGTCAACTGGTCGACGCTCGTCAGTTTGACCTCGACGATGGTGCGCAGCATGGCTGAAAGCCCGGCGGCGAACTTGCGTCCGAAGCCTTCGTGCAGCGTCTGCAGGGCTTTCATCTGCTCCTTGCCGACGCGTTCGGGCCGCTTGAAATCGTAGGGCGTGACCTTTTCGTTGCCCCACACGGACGTTCCGCCCGAGCCGGAGGGGAACGCCTTCTTCGGTTTGGCCGCCGTCGTTTTCGAAGCGGCAGCGGCGTCGGTCTTGTCCCCGCCCATCGCCATGATGTTGAGCAGGTTTTCGACTTCTTCCTGGCTTAAAACTTCTCCGGCCATGTCAGTTTCAGTTCAATTTCGAACAAGGGGGTGAGTGTTTGTAAGGTTGTTTGCGACCCGTTGCGTTTCAAAATATCCGAAAATCGTTTTCACCACGAAGTTCACGAAGATGTTCTACCACCCTCATTGGCGAATTCCTTTTTTTTGCCATTCGCTTTGTTATCCTTCGTGTCTTTCGTGCTCTTCGTGGTAAAAAAATAAATTGACGGATGCAACTATCGCGTGATCGGGTACACGGCTTTTGCGGAAACGTGGCGGAAGGTTTCGCCTTCGCGGACGTAATTGCTCTTGACGCCGGTGATGCCGACCGTCTGGTTGAGGTAGGCCTTCAGTTCGACGCCGGCTGCCGGGCTGACGAGGCAAATCGGTTTGCCGCTTTCGTCGACCAACGCGTATTTCGGCATTTCGCTGTCGGCGTTTGTAATGCGTCCGAGTTTTCCCATCGCGTCAAAGGCGTCGGCGGAAACCCGCCCGACGCCATTTTCCATATGTCCCGTCACCTGGTGGTTGCCGCCGCGATTCGGCGACGCGTCCTGTTGCGACGAACGTAGTTGCACGGTTCGCGCAACCGGCGTCGTGCCGCCGTTTCCGTTGGCCCGGGTCAGCATTCTCGATTCGGCCTCGGTCAACGGCAGGTTGGCCCGCGGCATGACCTGCGTTGCCGACGTGGGGCTACCCGTCTGCGTGCCCATCTGCTGAATCAAGAGGGCAAGCTGGTCCGAGGTCGTCGCGTTTTGCATGTTGCCAAGCAGGTTGACGCCTTGCGATTCGTCGTAAACGACCACTTCGCCCGGCATTTCAACGCCCTCGGGCAGCGTGATTTCCCGCATCACGCCCTGCTGCATCCCCGGCCAACCCTGCGTTCCGTTGTTCGGGACAAAATTGCCCGGCATCATGTTGCCTTGCGTCATGCCACCGTTTGGCATCGCGTAGCCCTGCGCCGCATAGGGGTTGCCGCGGTTTTGATAACCCTGCGTCGCAAGGGCGTTGTTTTGCTGCGGAACGATGCTCGGCTGCGAGGTCGCGAAAAATCCCCGCTTCGACGGCTGTTGCATTGCCGTGTTCTGTTGCGGCATCCCTTGCATTTGCGGAAATGCGAATGCGTCGCCGCCGAAACCGTCACCGTAGGCCATCTGGTAGGTATGCGGCGCGTAACCGCTGCCCGTCATCACGGGCATGTTGTTCGCGTAACCCGGTTGCATATTTTGTGACGCGTTCGATGATTTATCGCCGCTTTGAAACAGCTCGCCGCTGACCAGCCGCTGCAACCAGCTTTTTTGCGGACCGGCGTTTTGCTGGCCGGTTGTTCCGCCATAACCTCCGCCTTGCGACATTTCGCGATAGCCGCCCGTATGCGGGTCGTACATCAGCACGACGTCGGCGCCGTGCAAAATCGCGCCGAGCGTCTGCCCGTCGATCACCTGTCCCGAAGCGTCGGTGTATCGGCCTTGCGAGTCGAGATAAATCTCGATGTCCTGCGAGGGATATTGCCCGTACTGCGCATCGCCGTTCATGCCGGCATGTCCCGCAGCGTAGCGGCCCGAACTGTCGAAAAACGATTCCTGCGCCGAGTATCGTTGAATCTGGGCCGTGTCGTTCGGCTCGGGTGTCGTGTTGATTGTCGTCGTAAGCGGCGCTTCGATGCGCGGCAGCGCGAGCCGTTGGCTCGTTCCCGCCGTCCGCGTCCCGGTGCCGGCGTTGCGCGACGGTTGCGACAGCGGCGGCGTTGGCGGCGAAACCTGCTCCGACATTTCCGGTTCGCTTGATCTGTTCGATGTTGTGTCCGACGTCGTGATTGATGCCCGGTTTGCATTGGACGCCTGCATCATGCGGCCGTCATAACGTTCGTCGCGTCGCCCGTTCGACGACGCGTTTTCGCCGGAACGGTTTTGTCCCTCTTCGTGACGGCGAACGCGCGTCGCCCGTTCGATTCCCGCGATCATCTGGTACACTTCGGCGCGGTCGTTCGGGCTGTCCGCCGCCTGGTACAACATGCGTGCCTGGTGTCCCAGCGACTGCATCGTATCGTTGGCCGTTTCCTGTCCGAGGAGCGCATCGGCCAGATCGACTTTCAACTGTCCCAGGATTTCACGGAAGTCGTCCGAGTCGATGTCGCCGCCTGCGTTCCCGGCAGGTTGCGCGGCATTGCGCGTCACACGCGGCGGTGCGACGCTTGTCGATTGATTGGGCTGTGTGTTCGATTGTGTATTGGCGAACGAGGTCGAAGGCCGCGTGTTGGCCGCCACGCGAACGGCGTTGTCATCCACATGGTTTTGCTGCGTATTTTGCGTTGTCCCGCTGCGTGACATGCCGGGAATCGGCAGCGAACCGGGCGGCACGACGTTCGACGACAGTTGCGATCCCTGCCGATTCGACGTCGCGTTCTGCTGCGGCATCGAACCGCTGACCAACATGATCGGCGACTGCGTGCGCAACGTACGCGGCTGTTCCGTCGCGTCGTCGGCGTTGTATTGTCGGTCCGCGTAAGCGTTCGCGATGCCGGCGTGATCGAATTGCAGTTCGCTCGTTCGGATGAAACGGAATTCGCCGGCCGGGGGCGCGATCCTGTACCAGACCGGCGTGTCGATGTCGTTCGGCGTTTCGACGCGTTCGAAAACATACACTTTTTCGCCGCGGTCGAGCACGACCTGCACCGCGCCGCACATGTTGCCCACTTCGCTGCCGACCCGGGCACTGACGCCGTTGATGAGCACCTCGCCGACCTGTTTTTTATCGATTCGCACGTTCCGGGCGTCGACCCAACTGAAACTGCCCGCCGGCGGCCGAACGGCGCACCATTGATCGCCGATGACGTAATACACTTCGAGCATCTGTCCTGCGGCGAGGGGATTCGTCACGTAATAATCGTCGCCGGGGCCGGAACGCAGGCAGGCGTTCGGGCCGGTCACGGTCGCAAGGAACGGTTCGTCGTTCGCCGGAATCATCACCGTTGAAAGAACGACGAAAACGCACGCCAGCAGCGTCCTCGCGGACCGCTCGCAACGCGCGATGGTCGATTTCGTTCGACGTCCGATTGTCGGTTGGTGATTTGCGGCGTTCATGTTGACGTGTGATTATATTATGTTTTTTATCATTGCGTTTTTGTCACGCGGCGACTTTTCCCGCCGTCGCACTGCCCGACTTGCGATTCATCAGCAGTCGGACGACGATCCTGCGCGTGATGATCGTCATGTAGGTCGTCAGCGAACACTGGCCGTCGAACTCGCGCAAAAGCCGGAATGCGTCGTGGTCCAGAATCGCGAACACGTTTTCGCAAAGCCGGTCTCGCTGCTCTTCGTCAACCGGCAGACCGCGAATTTGCATCGTGTGGTCGATGACATGCACCACCAGCCCCATGAACCGGTCGACGAAATCCTCCCAGCCCCGCGGCTGTCGCTCCAGGCATCGCGTCAACAATTCCCGATCCAATTCGTTCATTGACAATGGCTTATCCTCCTTCGCCGATTTCGCGTCCCGCGAATTTCGTTCGTAAAACCGACCCGTCCCGCGCATCATAAGAAAAAATACATTCCGCGAAAAGGGCAATTTATGGAAAAAACGCGGAAATGATTTGCATGAACAGCAGCAGGAAAGGCAATATGCGAGCCGTGATCTGCGATCACGGAATGATCGGGGAAAAGATTAGGCTTTTGCCGGAAAACAACGTGCGAGAATGGCAGCCGCGAACGCAGGGAGCGCAGCGAACGGAGTGACCGGTGTGGGGCGTATCCGTTGTGTAAGCGTATTTCGCGTTTTCGGTTTTGCGTTCGAAGTCTTTCGGGAATCGGCGTGCTTTCTGTTTTGCGACTCATCGCTCCGGTCACTCCGCTTCGCTGCGTTCCCGGCTGCCATAGCGGCGGTCCGCACGAACGCGTTCATTTAAACGGATTGAGCGATTGCAGGAACGATTTTTTCTTCGCCGGTTCGTCCTTGGTCGCGGTCGATGAGAAGTCCGGTTCCCAAGTCGGGGTTGTCGGGCCGCCTTGCGTTTCCCCGCGATTGGTCGCCGTGGCCACCCGGGTGACTTCCTGTACGGACGGTGATGCCGCCGTCGTTGCGGCACCGGGTTGTCCCGTGTTCGCTTGCGTTGCGCCCGGCGCGGCGTTCCTGCCGTCGGCGACAGCCTGCTTCGGCCGTTCGTTGCCGCCTTTTTTGCCGGCTTCCAGTCGTCCGGCCTTGGCCATCCGTTTCGCGTGCCGTTGCGGCGAATCGTCCAACGACATGTTGCGCTCCGCTTCCGAGGCCATGACGATGATCTGCCGCAGGTTGGGCGTTTTGATGACCGGATACTTTTTATGCAGCTCGGCAAGGACGCGTTGCTCCTCTTTCTTCATCCGTTCGCCGTCGATCGTCTTTTGAATTTCGCCCTGCACCTTGTCGAAAGGAGTGTAATACGTGTCCTTGCGTTCCAACACGCGGACGATATAGTATCCCGCGTTGCCGCCGCCGGTGTCTTCCCGGATGATCGTGCTCATCTGCCCGACCGGCAGGGCGAAGACGGCCTGTTCGAGCGTTTTCGTTTTCAGCGAACCGACCGTCGTGTCACGCTCGCCGCCGCGATAGGCGCTCAAACCGTGCGAGCCCTGTTTCGCCACTTCGGCGAACGATTCGCCTTTCATGACACGATTGCCCAATTCGGCGATTTTGGCATACGCTTCCTGTTCGTTCGCGGTCTGGGAGAAGAAGACGGCCAACTCCTCCCATTTGACCTGTCCCAGGTGCTTGTATTTTTCTTCCTTGTGTCGTTCATAATAGCTCATCATGTCGTCGTAGGTGAGCATCGATTTTTGAGGTTTGGCGATTTGGAAGAACCAGGCGCCGGCCAGTTGTTTGAGAAGAGAGTTTTCCTTGTGACGTTCCAGCGTCGTCCCGTATTTTTGCAGTTCCTCGTTCAATTCATACCGGTTTGTCACGCCGTACTGTTCCATCATCTTGGGCAGTATCGTCAAATCGAAATCTTTGGCCTGCGCTTTTCTCGTCTCTTCAACCGCTTCGGCAGGGACACTCAACGTCATGTCCAGATAGAGCATCTGCAGTTCCACCCAGGAGTCCAGCGTCTGTTCGAACAGTGTTTGCATTCCGTCCGCTTTGAAATTCCGTTCATCCTGCGATGTGGGCGCTTGGCCCATTTTCTCGACGGCATTCTTGTATTCCAGTGTCCAATAATTGTCGAGTGTTTCGCGCACTTCGGCCAGAACGTCG
The DNA here is from genome assembly GCA_031548645.1 of Thermoguttaceae bacterium. Lineage (GTDB taxonomy): Bacteria > Planctomycetota > Planctomycetia > Pirellulales > Thermoguttaceae > WRMR01. The sequence goes on along the minus strand of JAVBQX010000242.1, from coordinate 15,306 downwards.
CAGGTCATGATCACGTTTTTCGCCCCGACCCGGGCGAGCATTTCCGTCGCGAACACGGTTTCGATCTGCGTGATGATTTCCGGTTCGTATTGCGCCCGCGGGTCGTTGATCGGGAGCGAATGGCGCGTCGCGCTGGCGATCGCCACGGGCTGTTGTCCTTGCGATTGCCCCTCCGAAGGTGTTTGCGGTGTGGTTTGCGGTACGATGCCGCTGTTCGTCGGTGGAACCGGCATCGGCTGCGACATTGCCGTGCCGGGAACATTCGTCGGAGTTTGCGCCGGGTTCGGCGTCATGCCCGGCATTGTGTTTTGCGGCGTTCCCTGCACGTAAGGTTGCGTCGTTCCGCCCTGCGGCGGAATGTAAAGCGGCGTCTCCTGCATCGGCGTCGCAAATTGCGGCGTGACAAACGCGGGTGCCTGAAATTGCGGGACTTGCTGCTGCATTGCCGGTTGTGCGGCGGTTGCCGGCGGCATTGCCATGCCCTGCACGGGAATCACGGCGTTTTCGGGCGTCGGCTGGCCCGGAATCATGACCGGTTGCGCGATAACCGCGGGTAAATTTTGCGCGGGCACGTTGGCAGGGGGAACCATCCGATCGGGCAAGGTCGCTTGTGCGATCGGAACGCTGCCGGAATTCCCCGCCGTTGCAAAGCCGTCATCTTCCCGTACAGTCGCCCGATAATCACCGAAGCCGTTGCCGGATTGCGGGTCGGGCATGACGAAGCTGGCCCCGGAAACAGGGGCGTTGCCGCTGAAACTCATGCCGCTTGCCTGTTGAACTGCCGGGGGCCCTGCGATTTCCGGGCTTGCGACTACCGGGTTGTTTGCAGATTGCATCGGTGCGGCGTAGTTCGCAAAACCGATCGGGTTGTTGTCGGTCACATGATTCGGCTGTTGCGATGACTGATGCGACGGCGAAAAATCCGATGTGCCCGAAACGGGAATGACTGGCGCGGTTGGTGCCGTTGCCGTTGTCGGCATGGATTGCGGCGAAGCGAATTGAATGGCCAGACTGCCCGGGCTTCCGTTTTGCGAACCCGAGCTGCCGGTAGGATTGTTGTCCGCGATCGTCCGTTGATCGTTTTGGCCACCGAAACGCATTTCGATTTCGTTCGCGGCAGGACGCGGGCTTGTGTTTTGAACGGTTGTGGCGTATCCGGAAAAATCGGGCGTATGCGGAGCAGCATCTCCAAACGGCGCGAGCGGTTCGGTCACCGGAGGTTCGCCGAACGGGGATGGCGCCGTTTGCCGCTGACCGGCCACGGCAAAGCCGTCGGCAGCGTTATCGTGAAACGGAAACGCCTCGTTTCCCGTGTTTCCCATCGGCGGGGCGGTCGCCAAACCGTCCAGTTCCGGCGCGACATAGGGGGATGATGTTTCGTCATGCAGTCCGACCAGACCCAAAACACGGTCGGCCACGCGCGGTCTAAAAACGACCGTGCCGCACACGGCGAACGAAGCGATCAAAATGGCGATATAAAATTTGTTTTTCAAGGTATCCTTACCACGAAAAAACGATAGGTGTTATTCTATAGTGCAAAGTCTCGGACAATCCCAATGGCAGCCCGGAGCGTAAGCGACGGGGTTAAACGTACGATACTGATGTGTTTTTGCGTCATGGGACATTCGCAATTCAAAATCAAAGTCATACACAAAAGGGAATGGTCAACCCCGTCGCGTACGCACCGGGCTGCCATTCTTGTCGTAATAGTGTCTTTTACGCAGGGAATTTTCCAAAAAAATATTTCGGGCCTCCAGCCTGACGCATTGTAACAAAAACACTAACGATTCTGCAACACCGATTTCACAAAAAACAGGATACTGTCGTCACTGCGGTTTTGGTGAAACAGCGGGAGATAGGCACTTTTGTCGTCGGCGATGCGGATCACCTGTTTGCAGGTAGTTTTCAGTTTTTCGATCCGTTCCCGCATGAGATAATCGAACACGATATAATCACCCGTCATGTCGGTTTCGCGACGGATCGCCTTGATGCGCCAGTAATTTGCGTCGACGCGAATCTCGGCGTGCAGCAGCAGCCGTTCGACCGGTCGTGGCGGTTTTCCGAAGCGGTCTTCGATTTCGCGGCGGAAATCGGCAAGTTCCTCGTGCGTCGCAATGCGGACGATACGCCGGTACAGATCGATTTTCATCCGCTGGTCACGCACATAAGATTTTGGGATCATCGCTTTGCCCGGCAGGTCGAGTTCGACTTCGATCACCGTTTTCTGCGGCAGGTTTTTGAGCATGCGTACCGACGCGTCGAGAAAACTGCAATACATTTCATAGCCGACCATTGCGATGTGCCCGCTCTGCTGTGTGCCGAGAATATTGCCGGCCCCGCGGATTTCGAGGTCTCGCATGGCCAGCGAAAACCCCGCTCCCAGGTGGCTGTATTCTTCAATCGCCCGCAAACGCTTTGCTGAAACCGGGTTGAGCATCTGATTCCGCTCGATCATCAGGTAGCAATATGCCTGATTTTTGTATCGCCCGACACGCCCCCGAAGCTGGTGCAAATCGGCCAGTCCGTAACGGTCGGCCTCATCGATGAATATTGTATTGGCATTCGGAATATCAAGCCCGCTTTCGATGATCGTCGTCGCAACCAGCACGTCGAATTGATGTTGCACGAAATCGAGCATGACCTGTTCGAGTTCCCGCTCCGGCATTTGGGCGTGTCCCACCACGACCCGGGCCTCGGGCACGAGTCGCCGCAATTTGTTCGCAACCTGTTCAATGTCATACACTTTGTTATGCACGAAAAAAATCTGGCCGCCGCGGTTCAGTTCCCGCAAAAAGGCGTTGCGAATCAATTGGTCGTCCCAGCGAATCATTTTCGTTTCAACCGCCCGGCGATCTTCCGGCGGCGTTTCGAGATTCGAAATATCGCGTATCCCGAGCAGCGAAAAATGCAACGTTCGCGGAATCGGCGTCGCGGTCATCGTTAGTACGTCAACGGTCGAGCGGATTTTTTTGAGCCGCTCCTTGTCATTGACGCCGAACCGCTGTTCCTCGTCGATGACCAACAGCCCGAGATTGTGAAACGTAACATCCGGTTGTGCAAGGCGATGTGTTCCGATGACAATATCAATCGCGCCGTCGGCCAGTTGTTGTACGATTTGCTGCTGCCGCTTTTTTGTTTGAAAACGAGATAGGGCGGCAATTTCAAACGGAAATTAGCCCATGCGTTCCGAAAACGTACGATAATGTTGTTCGGCGAGAATGGTCGTCGGCACCAGCACGGCGACCTGATAACCCGCGTCAACCGCCTTAAAAGCCGCCCGCATAGCGACTTCCGTTTTGCCGAATCCGACATCGCCGCAGATCAGCCGGTCCATCGGGCGCTGTTTCACCATGTCGTTTTTGATCGCGTCAATCGCCGTAAGCTGATCGTCCGTTTCGCGATAGGGAAACGCCGCGTCAAATTCAAGCTGCCAGTCGCTGTCCGGCGGAAAGGTAATGCCCGGTTCGCTTTCACGTTGCGCTTGGATGTCGATCATTTCGACAGCCAAATCGAACACGGCCTTTTGCACTTCCCGCTTCTGTTTCGACCAAAGTTGCCCGTGCAGTTTCGCGAGTTTTGGCTTTGATTTCGCCCCGGCGACGTATTTTTGCACGAGCGCGATTTTTGAAACCGGCACATAAAGCACAAGTTCGTCGGCGAATTCGAGCTTGAGATGTTCCTCCTCCTGCTTGCCTTTCGTCATCAACTCAAGGCCGCGATAGCGCGCGATGCCGTGCGAAACGTGCACGACGTAATCGCCTTCCTTCAGTTCGGTGAAACTGTCGATGACCTGCCCGAGTTGCCGCCGTTTCGGACGCCGGATGTCGGTCCGCTCGAACAGTTGCCCCGTCCCGATCACGACGATCGCGGGGTCGACCAGCCGGAAACCGGCCGACAGCCGCCCGACGAAAAAATGCAAACGATTCTGCTGCGCGATCGGCAGCAGCTCGAACGCTTCGCGAAGCCGGGTGATTTCGGCCTCGGTCTGGCAGGCGAGATACATTTCCTTCGCGTCGAGGTGCAGCAGTTCCTCGCGAATTTTCGGCAAATCGCCGTGCAGCCGGTCGACCGATTCGACGCTCATCGTATACGTCACGTCGCCGGTTCCGCGGGCCAACGTACTGGCCGTGACCGTCGAAAACGCGAGCAGCCGTCGCAACACGTCACCGACCCGATGCTGCTTTTCCGGGCGCATGAGCCGCTGCAAATAGTTGCGGCCCTCGTCCTGCACCTGCTCGGGTTCGACGAGGAATAGTGTGGAGTGTGGAGTGTGGAGTGTGGAGTTGATCGGCAGGTAATCCGTCAGGAATGCCGTATACGTCTCTTCTTGTCGCAGTCGGGTCAGGGCGATTTCGGGGATCGTTTCGAGCGAACGCTGGCCGGCGACCTCGAAACGGCGGATTGATTCGATTTCGTCACCGAAAAACTCGATGCGGACCGGCATGTCCCAATCGGGCGCGAAAATATCGACGATGCTCCCGCGCACCGCGTATTCGCCGGGCAGTTCGACGCCGGAGGTCGGGTGATATTTTCCGTCGACCAGCCAGCGGGACAGCTCGTTTTGGTCGAGGGTTTCACCCACTTTCAGGAATCGCGTTCGTTCCCGCAGCATGTCGGGCGGCGGCACCGGCTGCAGGAGCGCGGCAATCGACGTGACGAGAATCGCGGCACGATGTTTCGCGTCCCCGGCAAGCATTTTCAAAACGCGGATGCGGTCTCCGAACTGTTCGTCGGCCACACGGAGCGGCGTTTCGACGTCATCGAGCGCCGGAAAGGTCGTGACGCTCAAATCGGTGAAAAGCGTCAAATCATCAGCAAAGCGATCAACTTCATCTTGATTTTTCAGCACAAGAATCAGCATACCGGGCTGTTTTTCTGCGAACGCCGCGGTGGCCAGCGCGCAGGAACTCCCCCAGATTCGGTCGAGAACGACCGCCCTCCCGTCGCGCAAGGCGTCAACGCAGGCGACAAAGGCGTCGTCCGCGAGCAACAAATTTGTCAGATTCTTGAGCATTTTACCGACTATGAAGACAATATTGCGCCGATCGCTCAAAAATCAATTGTAATATCTTTTTCGAAAATAACAAATATCAGATATGCGGGTTTTTCTTTTCGACGGAACCCCGGATAAGCGCCGAAACACGTTTTTTCCGAATTGAAGCCCCTGCGTCGGCGCAGTATAATAAAGTTGTGCGTTATGCATACAATTCCGCAACAAAATTTGAGTATTATTTTTCTCGCGGAGACGCGGAGATCACGGAGAGAGCAAACTCTGCGTCCTCCGCGTCTCTGCGAGAAATTATAGAAATCAACAACGTGGGATTGCAACCGGTTTTCCCCACCCCGCCTGCAAGAAAGTGAGAGTTTCGCCATGACCCTATCAACGAAAGCCCTTCGAAACGGGATCGCAACTGCTATGTTTCCCGTGTTGTTCGCCGTTACGGCATCGGCACAAACGGCGGCACCCCCGGCCGCGACCCCGGCGGCAACGACCGCTCCGCCTACGGCAACTTCCACTGCGCCGGCGACTCCGACAGCCGAAGCCGCCGTGACAGCAACTCCCGCGGCGACGGTTCCGGGAGCCGCGCAACCGGGAATGGCGGGTGCGGGACTTCCCGGCGCCATGACGGGCAGAATGGCAATGCCCGGCGCGATGGGCGGAATGTCGACGGGAATGCGACCGGGACCTTACACGGGCTATGACCCCGAAATGAACGCGTGGTTGGCACAACAATTGCAAGAGTTAAGAACCCGGGAAACGCAACTGAACACGGAAATCACGATGGCTGGCGGTGAAACCTCCCCGGCGGCGCGACCGCTGCTGATGGCGAAAACCATGTTGCAGGGCCAGATTCGAGAACTGGAAAAGCAGATCAACCCCGCCGCTGCCGCAACGGGAATGCCGGGTTACGGGATGACCGCTCCGACCGCCGCCGATATGATGGGGCAGGGTTTGCCGGGGCAGGCCGGTTTGGCTGGTCGGGGAATGCCCGGGGCCGGATTGCCGCCCGGCATGGCGGGATATGGCGTGGGAGCCAACGCCGGCATGGGAGCAGGTCCCAACGCGATGATGCTCGAACAACTCCGCCAGGACGTGCTCACCGAGCTGCGATATGCCCAGCAAACGCTTTCGCAAGTCGATGCCAACGACCCGTTTCGGGCGACCATCGAATCGCGGCAGGCGGAATTGCTGAACCAGCTTGAGTCGCTCAACCAGCAACTCGGGCAAAGCGCGGGAGCGGCACCCGGTGCGGGAGCGCCCGGACTTTCGTCAGCGTCTGTGGGTCTCACGGGGGCCGGACAACCGACGGGCGGGATTCCGGGTGCGAACGCGGCAAGTGCGACGAACGATCCGCGCGTCCTGCAAATGATGAACGCCGAGCGGCAATTGCGGGCGATGGGCAACACCGCCCTGGCCGATGACATATTACGACAAATCGAACAATTGCGGGCCGAAGCCCTTCCGCAGCCGACCGCGAATCCGTTTGCGGCGGGAGCGTTGCCACCGGGCTCGCCGATGGGTGGTTTTACGGGAATGGGAGCGCCGGCCCCGACAGCGGGACTCATGCCGCCCGCCGGAATGCCGCCGACAATGCCCGGCGCAACGGCCGCGACACCGTCGCAACAGGCCGAATTGGCCGAACTGCGCGGCACGGTCGACGCGTTGCGGGGCGAGATCGCTTCGATGCGCGAGGAAATCCGTTCGCTCGAAACCCTGTTGCGGCAGTCCAACCCGTTGCCGCGGCCGAACGGCGCAGGCGAACCGCCGGCCAATGCCACGGAATGATCATGCAAGGCAATGCGGCGGCGGTCACGGCGTGACCGCCCTGTCTTGCAATCGTATTTGACCAACCCATTGCACGAAAGACGGTTTTATGGAAACGCTGATCGCGACGATCGTCATAACGCTGGTGGTCATGTTGTTGACCTGCGGCGTGCTGGCCTGTTTTTATCTCACCGGGCGGCGACGGGCCCGTTGTGCCTGCGCGGCGGCCAGGCAGGTGATGAACCAGGTCGAGGCGCGAAAGAAATCGGCCAAGGACGCCAAAAAATACAGCGTCGAAACGGTCGACACAAACGCGCTGCCGATCGTGTCCGAAACCGTGGCCGATCATTTGCGAGGGAAATGACGCTGCTCGGAGGTAGGGCGGTCTCGCCGAGACCGCCGCTGACACAACGAAAAATCCGCCATTGTGTTTTTTCCCGCGCGACAATGAAATTACATTGATAGGTATATCGGTGGCTCCGGCGGCGGTCTCGGCGAGACCGCCCTACCTTGTGTTCCCGAAGTCATTGTTCAAGAACATATCTCACGGAACCGAGAGGTTGCCATGTCTTATCTGATCGGGATTGTCGCGAACGACCGTCACCATGACGCGGCGGACGATTTCAACCGCATGATCGCCGTCATGACGAAAAACGCATCCGGGGCCGCGTGCCGGCATTGCGTTTCGGGAACCTTCGTCGATGAGCCGAACGGCGTGCGTTTCGCCGGGATTCGCTCGACGACGGACGCTTCGGCAAGCAACCAAGCAAACCCTCAAATCGCGACGCTTGACCCGGGACTGGCCCTCCTGCTCGACGGCGGTTTGCACGCCGCGTGTGCCGCGAACGCAATCGCCGGACTCTCACGACGCAACATGGTCGTCACGCCGGGGAATGACGCGGCTTTGCTGCTGGCGATGTACCGCGACTACGGCGTCGATTTTCTCAAAAAACTGGACGGGGCCTTCGCGCTGGCGATTTGGGACGGCCGCGAAAAACGCCTGCTGCTGGCCCGCGATCATCTCGGGCAGCGTCCGCTGCCGTATCACGCCGACCGCAAACGCCTCGTGTTCGGCAGTGCGTTGCGTGCGATTCGCAGCGTGTCGGGCGTGCCGGACACGGTCAACCCGGTCGCGCTGCAACGATACCTGTTTTACCAGAACGTGCCCGAGCCGCTGTCGATTCTTGAAAACGTCGCGAAGATTCCGCAGGGGCATTACGCGATTTATCACGACGGCGAATTGCGGATCAAGCGGTGGTGGGATTACGATTTCAACACGGAAACGCCGGACGTTTCAGCGGAAACGTGGCGGGAACGCATCGCCGAAACGCTGCCGAAACCGATTGCCGCCGTGTACGCGGGGGGGCTTCCGTCGTCGAACGACCAATATGGTACACCGCGGGTCGGCACGTTTCTTTCCGGCGGGGTCGATTCGTCGATCATGACGGGGTTGGCCTCGGAATGCGCGGGCCGGTCGAAGGGCCAGCCGGTGCGAACGTTTTCCATCGGCTTCCGGCATGACGAATACAACGAGGCGACCGTGGCCCGGGACACGGCCCGGCGGCTCGACACGACGCACGAAGAACGCATCGTCGAAGGCGGCGTGGTTGACATTTTGCCGCAACTGGCATGGTATTACGACGAGCCGTTCGCAGACAGTTCGATGATTCCCGTGTGGTTCGTCGCGCAGCTCGCGGCGGGCAAAGCCGACGTCGTTTTTTGCGGTGACGGCGGCGACGAACTGTTTTCGGGTTACCTGCGTCACCAGGCGATCGTTCTGGCGAGCCGGCTTGATCTGTTTCCGAAATCGCTGCGCCGGTTCGTCGGTGGCCCGCTGCGCCGGATGATCCCCGCCCCGACGGGCCAGAAATCGAAAGTCCGGCGGTTCAAACGCTTCCTGGAAGCGGTCGGTTACGATTCGCTGGAACGTTACAGCCAATGGATCACGCTGTTCAACCGCGAACGGCTCGGCGAATTGCTGGCCCCGGATTATGCGGCGAAACTGGCGGGCGAAAATCCGCTGCAATGCTGCGAAGAGATACTCGCCGCGTGCCCCGGCCGCGATTTGGTCAGCGCCATTTCGGCGGTCGATCTGCTGACGGGCATCGCAAGCGACGCGATGGTCAAAGTGGGCACGGCGGCTTCGGCGTTCGGACTGGAATGCCGCTTTCCGTTCCTGTCACGGGAGATGGTCGAACTGGCGTTTCAGATTCCGAGTCGTTTCAAACGACATGGCGCCAAGGGCAAGGTGATTCTGCGCGACGTGTATCGCCGGTTCCTGCCGCCGGAACTCGAACGCCGACCGAAAATGGGGTTCGGGGCCCCGCTCGACCACTGGCTGCGCGGCGGCCCGTTGGCCGAACACGCCCGCGACGTGCTGACCGACCCGCAAACGGTTTCACGGGGATATTTCCACCAGGTGTACGTCGAACGGCTGCTCGACGAACATCAAAACCGTGTCTTCGACCACGCCTACCGCATCTGGGCGCTTCTCATGCTCGAATACTGGCACCAAACGCACAGGTGATGGAACCCTGTGGCCTGTTAGTGAATCGATCTTCACCAGCCCCAAGCGTCAGCGCGGGGTGATAGCATCTCTTTTCGCGTAAATCACCCCGCGCTGACGCTTGGGGCTGGTCAAAATAAAGACGCAAAATTTCTCATTTCCCGTCGGAGTCCGCGCCGCGTGCGCTGCGACCGCCGCCTTGAGATGCAAAACTTCCGCCGCGAGAGCCGCCTCCTGATCGGGAACCGGACGAGGCCATCGAATCACCAGAACGTGAACCACCCGACCGCGAACCGGGACTCATGCCGGGCGATGCGCCCATGTTTGAGCGTGCCGAAGATGGCGGAGTCGACCGCGCCGACGGCGGCGAAGCGGGACGCGGTGAGGACGCTGTCGGTGACGATCGGCCTGACGACGGACGTGACGAACGCGCATCCCCTCCGGGGCGAGTGGCGGGTGTCATGCCGGGGTTGGGACGAACCGACGGCGGCGAAGCGGGACGTGTCGACGGCGTTGGACGTGTCGAAGGTGCCGGGGTCGGCCGGGTTGCCGGTGACGGTGGCGTCGGACGCGCATCACTGCCGGGCCGTGTACCGGGGCGAACCGCCGACGGCGAAGCGGGACGCGTCGACGGCGTTATCGACGGACGCGCTGAAGGCACGGCCGGTGTCATGCGTGAGTCGGAACTCGAACGTGTTCCGGGAACAGGGCGGTTGCCGGAAGGCATACCGGGAACCGGGCGGTCGCTGGGCCGCGTTCCCGGAGTGGGACGATTGCCGGAAGGCATGCCGGGCACCGGGCGGTCATTGGGCCGCGTTCCGGGAACAGGACGTGTTCCGGGAGTCAGACCGGGCGAGGGTCGCGTGTCGGGACGGTTGGGACGTACCTGGTCCGGTCGGGGCGGAGTGATGTCAGGCCCTTGCCCTGGGCGACCGGGGCGAAATCCCGGACGATCAGAACCCGGGCGGTCGGGCCATGCGCCGGGAGTAAATGGTCTGCCACCGGGACGATCCGGTCGTGTTTCAGGGCGATCAGGTCCGGGACGATCAGGTCCGGGGCGATCCGATCCCGGGCGGCCGGGCCATGCGCCGGGAATGTACGGGCCGACACCGCGGCGATCGGGCCAGCGGTCGGGCGGCGGCACGAATCCGGGGGGGAAGACCGGTCGACCGGGCCGCGAGGGCACGATGAGCGGCGGGGGGTAATACCCTCCGTGATAACCCGACCAGCCGCGATGCGATCGATAATAATAGATCGGCGGCAGAACGGGGCCATGATAATGGTAATAGTCATCCCAAGGTCGGTACCAGTTCGACCAGAGCGGAATCGAAACGCCGACGGCCAGCCAGGGCCGGACGTCACGTTCAACGACGATGGTCTCCGTGCGATACTCGACGGTCGGGACGTACACCGGTTCGGTGACGACGACGGTCGCGGGGTCGCGTTCGACGATGATGATCGGGGAATCCGAATCGTTCGTTTTGTCGCCGTCGATGACGGAAACGGATTTGCCCGTCATCTGTTGATAAAATTCCGAGACGGACGTATTTGCGCCGTTCCCGGGAAAGACCAGAGTTCCGGCATATTGCGTTTCGAGGAAATGGTCGAGCGATTTCTGCAATTCGTCTTCGCTGCTCGACGGCATGCCCCCGTTGCTGATGCCGTCCTTGTAAATAAAATCGCCGGTGAACGCGATGGTCGTGTCATCGGTCGGCAGCACGTAGGTCACGCTGCCGGGCGTGAATCCCGGCGTTCCAACAACGGAGACAGGGATGCCTGCGATTTCGAACATGTCGCCGTCCTTGACCCAGACGTTGGCGATGGGCGAGGTGACCCCGCCGAACTCGCTGGACATGTTGGCCTTCGTGTCGGTCAGCAGGCCGGCGTCTTTTTCGCCGACGAGGATCGTCGCCTGGGGCCAGCGTTTCTGCAACTCTTCATTCCCGGCGATGCGCAGGAAACCGCCGTTGGTCAGCAGGATCGCTTCGAGATCGACCTTGAGCTGGTCGAGATATTTCGCGATCGCTTCGTAGTTGTAGCCGGGGTCGATGACGATCGCTTTGGCGTTGCCACTGACGCGGAGCAGGTAGGAATTTCCGAGCGGGTCCTGCGTGTCGTAAATCTTCGATACGATGACCTGCTTCGCTTCCTGATTTTCGGGCGTCAGTTTGTGCGTCGATTCCTCGATTTTCATGACGGCCCGTTTGGCCGAATCGTCGGCGGAATCACCGGTCGACGTTTGGGCGGATGCAAATCGCGGCGTCGGCAATAAACAACCGAACATCAAACCGGCGGTTACGACCGCGACGGTGATTCGGCGTGAAGCAATGTTTTGTTTCATAATATTATCTCCTGTATATACATTCCAGTTGCGATTGCTCTCTTTCGGACGCTTCCCCATTGTGCTTATGGCGCTTTGAAAAAGCTTTGCGACGGAAAAAATGAGTTTTTTTGCAAAATTCCCTCAAGTTTCCTGTGTGCGATTATACGTGACGCCGTATAAAACGGCAACCAATGCAAAATTAGCCTGCCAATTGCGGAAAAAAATGGGACATAGCGGCGATTTTTTACGTCTGAAAACGCAGCGAAATGAGAAAAATGAAAAAAGCTCACTTCCGTCAAAAAAAAGCAAAATTCGCTTGCCTTTTCCTGCCGAAAAAAGTATAATAACAATATGAACGTTACCTTGTTGAACTGTGGATAACTTAACACTTTTTTTCAGGAGTTTTTGCACGCAGCGCGCTGCAACACGTTGTTTCTGGGTTTGGTTGTTCTTTGTCGCTTTGGCAAAGGCAACAATAAGGAGAACTTGTGATGAGGAGTGCTCGTTCCGAACCGGAGGCTTGGGGCGTCTGACGAGGTCACTTGACTCGCGTGGCGTCCCGGAATTCCGTTGTGTTTTGATTTGTGGCGGGGCTTTCTCGCGGCATTTCAAGTGTGTGGGATTCCAATCACCTGTCGCCGTTGTGCGCCGCCGATTGTCAGCAGGTTTTGTGACGGTTGGCGAGAGAGTCGTTAATTCTATCTGAATTGTGCGGTTGGCAACATGGAGAGATGTAATCGTTGATGTATGACAATACCGAGGCCTAACGCTGTTGCTTTCAACAGGGACTTTGCGAAGTCTGGGCCTGATTGGCGGGTTATTATCATCCGCTCACATCACGAATTACGTTTTCCTGCTGCCCGATCGTGGTGCACCGAGATTTCTATAGCCCGAAGGCGTCCGCTTTCGGGTTTTTTTGTAGCTTCGCCGAAATGGAATTTTTTCCTTCGATTTATTAACTAAATAATCGATTGTATTTTTGATTGACTATCTTATCAGGATTTACAAGACAAAAAAGATAAATTACAATACATGAGTAAGTTGAGTGAAATAATCGGTTGGGTTTAGGATCATGTGAGGCTGTTTCTTTTGTTCATGTGATTCTGTCATCCTTCCCTCAAGGATACAAGACGATTCGTGCTATGATTCCGGTTTGATTTCCTAGCTTTGCATTCGGGTCGCCCATGATTTCCGACATTCGTGCCGCTGTTTTCATTGGATTGTTCACGTTTTCCCTCTTTTGCACGGCATCGTGTGATTCCCCGCCGCTATCATCTCCTGAAACCTCGCAAGGTAACAGGCCGATCGTGGGCTTTATTACCGGCGGGCATACTCCTTTCTGGAAAGCGGCGGAAATCGGGGCAAATTATTCCGCAGCTCAAAATGAATTGCAACTTTTGAGTGATGAAATCGACGATCCGAACAACCCCGATGAATTCGAGACGTCCATCAGGAATTTATCTTCCCGGCGCGCGAGCGGCATCATCATCGCCGTAAAAAATGAGCTATTGATCCGCGAATCGGTCAAACGTGCCAGGGATCAGGGGATTTACGTGATATTTTTCGATTCTCCGGCAAGTTCGGAAGTAGAAGATGATATGTCGCCGATTTCGGTGGTCGCCACGGATCAGGTTCAGGCCGGGCGGTCTGCCGCCGATGAAATGGCGCGGCAACTTGGGGAAAAAGGCCGGGTTGCCATGATTCGATACAGCCCCATGTCACGTGCGACGAAAGACCGGGAAGAAGGTTTTCTTACGCAAATCCGGTCTTATCCTGAAATCGAGGTTGTCAGCCATGACTTTTATGCCGGAACGGATGTCCGGATCGCCAGGGACAAACTGTCGAATTTCCTACGCCTCTTCACGATGGGAAAAAAATCGAATCTTGACGGCATTTTTCTTTCCGAAGAAGCTACGGCCTGCGAAATGCTTTCCGTCATCGAAGAAGCGAAACTTGACGAAAAAATCGTGTTCGTGGCATTCGGCACGGATCATCGACTGATCACCGGAATATTGACCTACATGGTTGACGCCCTTTTTGTGGAACAGTCCGCCAGGATGGGACAATTGGCCGTCGACACCATGGCCGATCTTTTGCGGGAAAAGCCGACTGAACCCTTTCTTGATTCCGGCGCGTATTGCATCACCATCGACAACCTTTATACGCCCTACACGCAAGCCCTGATCAACCCAACCGCCGAAGGTGCACAGGAAATTCTGTTGGCCAATCCCCCTGATCCTGCGGATATTCCTGATTCCGAAGCGTCGCGCGAAATCGTTCCCGAAGAAAAACAGCCGGAATGAAGGCGGAACGCCGCAGTGACAGAACGGCGAATTTGGCCGTCGTGCCGGCAAGATATCCGTCCTTGTGTTGCTCTTTCCGCTGAGCGCTTTCTGCGGTATAATCAGGCGTTTCAACGAGAATTCCGCTGGATTGGTTCCTATCGTGACGCCGCAAAAAGACTTACGCAGATTGGCCGTGCTCGGCTCGACCGGCAGCATCGGTCGCGCTACGCTTGACGTCGTGCGTCATGCCGGTGACCGGATGCAAGTCGTTGCCCTGTCGGCCCATACGAACATGAAGTTGCTGGCGGAGCAGATTTCGGAATTTCGACCGAAAATCGTTGTCGTGACAGGTGTTACGCAGAATTCGAGCGTAATGTCCGAATTGTACGACGCGGCAAGACAGGCTAACGCGGAAATTTTGTTCGGCCCGGAATCGCTTTGTGCGGCGGTCACGCGGAATGACGTCGACACCGTCGTTTCCGCCATCGTCGGAAGCGCCGGACTGCAAAGCACTTTGTGTGCTGTCGAGGCGGGAAAAACCGTCGCCCTGGCCAACAAGGAAAGCCTGGTCGTCGGCGGGGAACTTGTCACGGAAGCGGCGTTGAAATCCGGTGGAAAAATCATTCCCATCGACAGCGAACACAGTGCCGTTTGGCAATGCCTCGCCGCCGGGAATCGGGCCGAAGTCGAGCGGATCATACTGACCGCGAGCGGCGGGCCGTTCCGGAATTTGTCGCAGGCGGAACTCGAACGGGTGACCGTCGCCGACGCCTTGGCCCATCCGACCTGGAACATGGGCAAAAAAATCACCGTCGATTCCGCGACCCTGATGAACAAGGCGCTCGAAATCATTGAGGCCCGCTGGCTGTTCGGGCTGCCGCCGGAAAAAATCGCCGTCGTGCTGCACCCGCAATCGGTCGTGCATTCGATGGTCGAGTTCGTTGACGGGGCGGTGATGGCCCAACTGTCGCCGCCCGACATGCGGCTGCCGATTCAATGGGCGATTGATCACCCCGACCGTTTTCCCGGCCCGGCCCGCAAAATCGACTGGGAAACCATAATGACGCTCGAATTTTTGCCGCCCGATTTCGAGCGGTTCCCGGCCCTGAAGCTTGGGCTGGAGGTCGCCGCACAGGGCGGAACGTCCGGCGCGGTGCTGAACGCGGCTAACGAGGTCGCGGTCGCGGCGTTTTTGCGGGAACAATTACCGTTTCACCAAATCACAACCGTTTGTCAATCAATATTACATCATCATAATCATGAACGCCGCCCGACCTTCGCGCAATTGATGGCCGCCGACCGTTGGGCCCGTTTGGAGACGCAAAAATGGATTTCCCGCTAATCTGGGCCGCCGCCACCGAAGCGGCTTCGTCCGGTGTCACACTTTCGACCGTCCTGAACGTCATCTGGTGCGTGTTTCTCGTGC
>JAVBQX010000077.1:0-7672 GCA_031548645.1 Thermoguttaceae bacterium | reverse complement strand
CGACGGGACGCCGCGGCCTTTTGACGCCGACGCCGTTTCTGCGTCGATGCGGGACAATCGCGAAGTGTCGATCGCCCTTTCCTTCGGCGACGGCGACGCGGGCATCCGTTACTGGACGACCGACCTGACCGAAGAATACGTCCGCCTCAACGCCGATTACCACACCTGATTGATGGGGATGGCGAATTCAGACCAGCCCCAAGCGTTAGCGCGGGGTGATATTCAGAGTGTGGAGTTGATAAAGTGCCGGTGATGGAGCGAAGCGAAATGACGGGAACTTGAACCAAACCCTGAATTTAGGATTCCGCCGGAAAATGATCAGGCAAGAACAACAGCCGGGAACGCAGCGCAGCGGAGTGACCGGAGAGAGTGTTTTCTAACCGGGGAAATGTTCAATTCCCCGGCTTATGCAAGGAACATCGCAGGAATTGAAATCTTGCACGAAATGGCAAACGTGTTCCCCGGTCACTCCGTTCGTTGCACTCACTGCGTTCCCGGCTGCTGTTCTTGCGGAAAGCTTATTGGCGAATGCCTTGCCATACCGTCATTACGGCGTTCCGCCTTCATTCCGGCTGTTGTTTCGTTCGTTTCCATGCGAATCTGACATTCAGCGCAGATTTTGTTTTTCGTCGATGCGGAGAGTGCGACCGAGGACTTCGAGTTCGTTGAGAATTTCCTGGATTCCTTCAATGGAACGGAGGGATTCCTGGGCCATCTGCTTTTCGAAATAGGAGGGAACGACCCCCTTCAGAACGACGCATCCCCCTTTGGTCTCGCAGGAAAGCGACGAAAAATCAAGATAGGGGTTGTTCTGCAATGCGGAAGTGACTTGCCCGTTGAGTACGGAATCCATGTTGTTTACCTTGTTTGACTGTTGCTCGCGTTTCATCCAAATCCCCCGCTTCCCTACAAAAGGCAATGGTCTCCCAACCCTTTCTACGGTAAGATAGCACGGTTTTGTGACAAGTCTCTGAAAAACAGGGATTTTTTACATTTATTTTGGGGGATCAGAGCAGGAGGGGGAACATCGATATTTTCTGAATCGACATTTCCCCCGGAGAGATTCAATTTCGCTGCACAAATGTCCAATGTTTCCGGTTTCTTGCACGAGGTGTGGCAAATAAAGTCAAAGGATAACCGTGCATAAATGTGCTTGTCGTGGTTCATAATAATTATCAATGGATTGACCGCGAGCCGGGGGATTTTCGTCTTTACATTCCATGATGATTTTTGTTATGATGCCGTCAAGAATTGCGGGACGCTTGGTCAGGTGTCGCCGGTCATTGATTTCACCGTGTAGGATAAGGTGTTCAAAAAACATGTCGAAATGTCGGAAATATTCGTTACATCTGGCGATTTTGATAATCGCTTCGATTTTTATTGGTTGCCAGAACGACACGGACTCGGGCAAGGAAAAATCTCCGGAGAACCAAAAGTCCCCGGCGGCAACCGACACGAAAACGCCTGCCTCACCGACCGGGGAAGCGGCGCCGAAAGCGGAAACGAACGCCACGCCGACCGAAACCGCCGAACCGCTGGACCTTTCGCAACTTCCTCCCTTGTCGCCGCGACCGGGCTCGGACGCTGAAAAAATCCTTGCCGACATGGTTGCAACCTATAAAAACGCCAAAAGTTACGGCGATCACGGATATGTGGAATTGAAATATGAGCTGAAAAATGGCCAACCACAAACGGAAATCCGAAATTGCACGTTTGCGTTCCAAAAACCAAATAAAGTTCGTATGGAAGTGCATCGCGGCCAGTTGGTGAGTGACGGAACGCTTTTTTCGGCTCAATCGGCGGGTAATTCGGAGTTGTACGGTCAGGTCATCGAAAAACGCGCGCCGGCGGAAATTTCCATCAAGGATTTGTATGGCGATTATCTTTTGGCCGGCCTCATGGAACTGGGAGTTCCGCCGGAAGTGCTTTTCGTTCCGCCGCAAATCGTGCTGCTTTTCGCGAAGGACCCATTGCAAACGCTGCGTCCCGAAGGGGCCGAAGTCATGATGGGCCTGCCGGAATACGTGCTTTCGCGCGACAAGCAGGGCGCATTTCCCTGCGATAAGATTGAGGTCGTCGACAAACTGACCGGTCGCCGCACGTATTGGATCGAATGGGGCACCAACACGCTGATGCGGATGGAAATCGCCGCCGACCGCGTTCGCGATTCGGACGTGAAGCCGATTTCATTCAAAATCGAATTGCAGGACGCGACAATCGACCCCGATCCCGATCTGGAAAGCGCGGCCTTCATGATGCAAAAGCCGATCACCAGCATGACGGTCGAGGAATTTCAGTTGCCCGAACTCATGGTGCTTGGCAAAGTGCCCGACGGTACGGTTTGCACGGACGGAAAAGGCGAACAGATAGGTCTCGCCTCGCCGACGTACAAGGGTGTCAACGTTGCCGTGCTGTTCGTCACCGACCCGCAGGCCGAAATGTGCCGTCCCGCGCTGCAAACACTGCAACGTCTTTCGCTCATGTACGCGGACAATCCGAACGTCAATTGCTATCCCGTGTCGGTTGACGCGGACACGGTTTCGAATGACACGATCGCCCAAACGCTCAAAGGTTGGGAGGTCGGGCTGCCGTTTCTCCGCCAGCCGGAACGCGAAGTCATGACCCGGCTCGGCTTGACCGACGCGCCGACCTTCCTGATTTTCGGCCCGAACGGCACTTTGCAACTGATTCAATCCGGGCTGTTGCCCTACGATCACCTGTCGCAATTCGTCAGCTCGGCTTTGGCCGGAAATGATCCGTACAAGGCCATCCTAAAGATTTTCGACGATCAAAAGACCGCGTACCATGAACTGGTCGGCGGTTTCGTCAGCTATGACATCTTCCGTACCGAACCGGAACATGTGCAGATCGCGGAACGCACCGAACCGAAAACGATGACGCTGGCCGAAACCTGGCGACGCACGGAATTCGCCAGTCCGGGCAACCCGCATGTCGTGGGACGCTCGCTGCTGGTGCCGCACGACTTCCAGAAAATCAGCGTACTGGGTTCCGACGGCAAGACCCTGGTCCTGAATGAAAACAACGACCCGGCCACCATCACGCCGGAGGGAATCCCGGCTGACATGCCGCTGCATTTCATCCGGGAGGCCGCCGCGCCCGACGGGCAGCGTTATTTCGCCGTCACGGGGATCAACCAGCAGCGGCTGTTCGTGCTCGACAAGGATTTGAACCCGGTCATGACCTGGCCGCAAACCGCCGACGTTGGCAAATATGAAATCGCCGCCGTGCAAATGGCCGACTTGAACGGCGACGACGAGCCCGAACTCGTGATCGGCTATCGTGTGCCGGCGGAAAACGCCCAGCGATTGTCCGTGATCGATCTCAAGGGCAAAACGGTTTGGGAAGATCGCAACGTGACCGAGCCGGACCAGATTGCGATCGTGCTGAAAAACAAGGTGCCGCACGTCTGGGTCGTCAACCGCTACAACGAAACCAATGCTTTGGTGGAGTTCGACGCCGCGGGGAAAAAACTTCGCGAATGGCATGTTGATCCCGTCGGGGGACTGATCTGGAAGTTGTTCGCCGGCGATTTGGACAAGGACGGCAACACCGACGTGCTGGCCGTGCTCCCGCGCGACGGAGAATTGATCGTCGCCGGGGTCAACCCGGACGCTCGCGCCGGAACCGATGCGTCGCAAAAGCCGCTGCTGTGGGAGCATGCCGTTTCGCCCGGTTCGCATGGCGTCAAGTCGTTCGAATTCGTCGTGCCCGGCGACATCGACGGCGATTCGTTCGACGAATGGTGCGTCGCGGCGGCCGACGGAACGATTTACTTTTTCAACAAAGCCGGGAAACCGCTCGACGGTTTCGCTTCGGGGCAACTGCTTTCCGGCATGGCGGTCATCCCGGGAACTGGCGAAGCGACGCTGGTGCTGACCACCTCGAAAGACCGCTACGACAACGCCCCTGCGGAAGACGCGGTGATCGCCTTCAAGGCAACCCGCAAAGACGCGGCGCCGAAGGCCCCCGCGACGGAACCGCCGCCCGAAACAGCGGCACCGGTTGAGACGCCGGTGAGCGACGGGACCGCTTCGCCGGCGGCAAGTGAAACCGCTGAAACCGCGGCGCCGGTGCCGGATATTTCGCGGACCGCGCCGCCTGCAACTTCTTCGCCTGCCCCGCCGCCGCTTCCGCCCGTGTTGTCGAATTAACCGGAACCGCGAGAGACGCTTTTGGCTCCGCGTGAAGGAACAATGGCATAACGATGCCGTATTAACGCACCAGGATCAGGGATTGACCGATTTCGGTGTAGCCGATGTTGTTGTAAATGCGGCCTGCCGCGGGGTTGCTGTAACCGAGCGTGCAGGTTACGTCTTGGGCGAGCATGTCGCGGGACAGGGCCGAAACGAGTTGCGAGGCATAACCCCGGTTGCGATACGCCGGCAACGTGCAGACGTAACCGATGCGTGCCACCTGGTCGGTCATGGCCGTGACGCAGGCCGTGGCCACGATCCTCTTTTTATCGCGTATGCACTAGGTGATGCCCGACTCGGCTTCGAGTTGGTCTTTCATGTGCTCAATCGGCAACAGCATTTCGCGGAATTCGTCGATTTGCTTCAATAGACTGTAAACCGATTCCGCGTCCTTGGGCCGGGCCTGCTCGAAGCGAAAATTATCGTCAATCGCGGGGCGGAAGTTTTTACGTTGCAATTCGGCGAAATGGCAACGGTGCACGTTCCCGAACGTCACCACCTCCTGGAACGGTCCGACCATCTCCTCCTTGCCGTTGACGACCTCGAAAGGAATGTCGTTTTCCTGCAGGAAGTCGACGATCGCGCGATGGTCGATGCGGCCGTCCAGGGAATAAACGGACAACGAATTGTAAAACAGGTTGATGACCGACTTGATGCTGTACGTCGTGTCGTCGATGTCGACCCAAAATTGGCAGAAATCGCTGTCGAAGCCGTAATTGTCGATGTTGTAAACGAAATACAACGTCCAGACCGGTTCCTTGGCGAGGTAACTCTGCACGATTGTGCGGTCCTGTTTCGTCAGCTGGCGTATCATGTCATGGGTCTCTCATTAGTCGATTTTTTATTTATGCACGTTGGAAACCGGAGTCGTCAGGCAGGAGATTCGCGGGATCGATTTTCGTGTTTGATATCTCCGCGTAAACCGCCGGGCCGCTTCGACACAATGAATTATTATGCTACAATAAATGCTTTGTCAATATTAGGCATTCAGTATCACAAAATCATAAACCGTCAATAATAATTATGAATATACAGACAGAATTAAAACAGCGCTTTGCGAAGGCCCTTCACGGACTGACCGACGACGTGCCAAACGCCGTTGAAATGATCCGGCCGAGCCAGGAGCCGAAATTCGGCGATTATCAGGCCAATATGGCCATGTCGCTCGGCAAACAACGGGGCAAACCGCCGCGCGACGTGGCCGCGGAAATCGTCGGGCGGCTGGACGTTTCCGACATTTGCGAAACGCCGGAAATCGCCGGGCCGGGCTTTATCAACCTGCGGCTGAAAACCGACTGGCTCGCCGGACAGTTGATGGTCGCGAAAAACGACGAACGGCTCGGCGTCGGACTGGCGGCGCGGGCGAAAACCTACGTCATCGATTATTCGTCGCCCAACGTGGCCAAACCGATGCACGTGGGGCACATCCGCTCGACGATGATCGGCAACGCGCTGGCGCGACTGCTGCGTTTTTGCGGGCACAACGTCATCACCGACAATCACATCGGCGACTGGGGCACGCAATTCGGCATGATCATTTTCGGGTACAAGCATTTCCTCGACCGCGAGGCCTACGCCGCGGACCCGGTCGGCGAACTGGCCAGGCTGTACCGCTTCGTGCGCATGCTGGTCGATTATCACCGCGACCTGGCCGAGATGCCGAAATACGAACAGCGGGCCGTCGAACTCCGGGAAAAACTCGACGCATTGAACGCCAGTCTGCAAAACGAAACGGACGCCGCGGCACAAAAAAAATTGCGCAAGGAAGAGTCGCGGCTGAACGCGCAGGTGTTGGAACTGCTCGACACGATCAAGGCCGTGGCCGAAAAAATTCGCGCCGTGCACGACGACCCGGCGACGCTGGCCCTGGCGAAAGCGAATCCGGACATCGGCCGGGCCGTGCTGGAGGAAACCTCGAAGCTGCATCACGGCGACCGGGAAAATCTGGCCCTTTGGAACGAATTCGTGCCTGTTTGCATGGAGGACATCGAGCGGATTTATCGCCGGCTGAACGTCACCTTCGATTACACGCTCGGCGAAAGTTATTACAATGACCGGCTGCCCGGGCTGGTCGAGCGGCTCCTCAAGCAGGGCATCGCGCGCGAAACCGACGGCGCGGTCGGCGTCTTTCTGCCGGGGCAGGACATCCCGATGCTGATCCGCAAACAGGACGGCGCCTTCCTGTACGCGACGACCGACCTGGCGACGATCGAATACCGCGTCGAAACCTTCCGTCCGGACGCGATTTTGTATCTGACCGACTTCCGTCAGGGGCTGCATTTCGAGCAGTTTTTCGCGACCGCGAGACTGATGGGTTACACGGACCTGGAACTGACGCACGTCAAGTTCGGCACCGTGCTCGGCGAAGACGGCAAGCCCTTCAAAACGCGGTCGGGCGATACGGTCGGGCTGGAAAGCCTGCTCGACGAAGCCGAACGCCGTGCCTACGAAGTCGTCAAAATCAACGACAGAAGTAGTGTGGAGTGTGGAGTGTGGAGTGTGGAGTTGGATGGCGATAACGAAAACAAATCCCAAATCCCAAATCCCAAATCCCAACCCCCGACTCCAAACTCCAAACTCCGAGAAACGGCCAAGCGGATCGGAATCGGGGCCCTGGTTTACGCCGACCTTTCGCAGAACCGCGAGAGCGATTACGTGTTCAGTTACGACAAGATGCTGGCCATGAACGGCAACACGGCGACCTACCTGCAATACGCTTACGCCCGGGTGCAAAGCATTTTCGCGCGGGGGGAAGTCGACCTCGACGCGTTGCGGAAAAGCGAAGTCCCGCCGCGACTCGAACAGCCGATCGAACGGACGCTGGCCCTCGACCTGCTCAAATTCGAGGAGGCGATTGAACTTTCGCTGCGGGATTACCGCCCGAACGTGGTCACGTCGTACCTGTTCGAGCTGGCGAACCGATACGCGTCGTTTTTCGAACAGTGCCCCGTCCTGCGGGCCGAAGACGCGACGATTCGCGACAGCCGCCTGCTGCTCTGCGACCTCGTCGCCCGCACGATGCAACGCGGCCTCGAACTGCTCGGCATCGAAACCGTGGAGAGAATGTAGAATGCAAAATTAATTCTTAGCCGTCGGGCTTGCCCGACGAAAATGCGCGGCGCAATCGCTGGACCGGCTGCCCCAAATCCTGAATCCCAAATCCCAATTCCCCTCAACACACCATGCCTAAAAACTGGATCATCCGCTCTTACGACCAGGAGCACGTCAATTTACTCGAACGCAAGGCGAATATTCACCCGCTTTTGGCCCAGCTTTTGATCGGTCGTGGGATCGACCGTTCGGAGTTGGTGGCGGCCTTCCTGCAACCGAAGCTGACCGATTTGCGGGCGCCGGCGACGCTGCCCGGCTGCGTGGAAACGGCGCGGCGGCTGCTCGACGCGATTCGCGGCGACCGCAAAATCACCGTGTACGGCGATTACGACGTCGACGGCATGACC